>JAICLL010000204.1 GCA_025927475.1 Pirellulales bacterium | reverse complement strand
GGCGAGTCCCACCTTTGGTCTGCGTGTTCCGATGAGCGTTGCGATGCCCGTGAAGGTGGGACTCGCTGCGCTCGGCCCACCCTACGTTCTTGCTCCGTTCCGTTATAATCTAACCGGTAGTTCGCGTCTCGGCCACGGCTTCGCTTAGCCAGGTCCGGCGGCCGCTGGCGCGCAGCCGGCCGGAGGCAATCCAGCGCAGCGCCTCGGGATAGGCCGCGCGCTCGGCCTCATGAACTCGGGCGGCCAGGGTCTCGGCGGTGTCGCCATCGAGCACCGCTACCGCCCGCTGCAGCAGAATGGGGCCGTGGTCATATTGGTTGTCGACAAAATGCACCGTGCAGCCGCTCAGCTTTGCTCCATAATCGAGTACCGCCTGATGAACGTGCTGGCCGAAAAAACCCTTGCCGCAAAACGCCGGGATCAGCGCCGGATGGATATTGATCACGCGCCACTCAAAATCGGGCGGAATCGGCACAAATTTCAAAAAGCCGCCCATCACCACAATGTCGGGCTGGACGTTTCGGCAGGCATCGAATATGGCGTGGCCGTAGCCGGCGTCGTCGTCGAAACGAAGCCGTTCGATCACTTGGCTGGCGATGCCGGCCGCACGGGCGTGCTCCAGACCACCCGCCCGTGGATTGCTCGAAACGACCAACTCGACGCGGGCATCGAGCCGGCCGGCGGCAATCTGATCAAGCAGGTTGCGCAGCGTGGTGCCGCCGCCCGAGATCAGCACGACCAGTCGCAGCGGCGAACGCGGTGGGAATTCGCGCATCACGTGCCGCTCGCTCGCACGTCGTAGCACAACAGCTTATCCTGATCGCGCAGATAGAGCCGCCCATCGGCGATCAGCGAGTGCGGCCAGGCGGCGCGGTCGCTCCGCTGCGGTTGATCGAACCGCCCCGCCAATTCAAACCGCTTGGGCGTGGTCCGCACCAAGCTCACCACGCCTTGCTCGCTGCGGCAGTAGAGCATGCCGTCGGCATAAACCAGCGAACACTTGCCGCAACTGCGGTCGCGCCATTTCACTTCGCCAGTCTTGAAATCGAGACAGGTGAGCACGCCCGGATCGTCGCTGCCGTAGAGATAGCCATCGACCAGCACCAAACCGCCGTGATGGTTCTTCATCTCCTTGGTGAAATAAACCTGCTCGGCGTTGAACTTTCGGCCCTTCTTTTTCAGATGCACCAGCCCGCCGCCGGCCCCATAGCCCGAAGCGGCGAAGACGCTGCCGTCGGCAAACACCGGTGTGGCGCAATTAGCCGTGCCGTTGGCCGGGGCATCGTAACGCCACAGCAATTGGCCGTTTTTGCCGCTGACGCCAATCACGCCTTGCTTGGTGAACTGCACATATTGTTTGACGCCGTCGACCTCAATGGCAATGATCGACGAATAATCTGCCGTGTCGCCGATTTTCGATTGCCAGACCCGCTTGCCGTTGATTTTATTGAGGGCCAAGATCGTGGCCTGTGGGCCGCCAGGCGTGCAGAGCACCCACGGCCCATCGACCAGCACGGACTCGGCATAGCCCCAACCGCCGACCTGCCCGCCAAAGTCGCCCGGCAGGTCGTGCCGCCAAATTTCCTCGCCTCCTTCGGCATCAAGGCAAACCAAATCGCCGTTGAGACCCAGCGCGTAGACACGATTGTCATCGACGGTGGGCGTGCTGCGCGGCCCTGGATAACCGCCGCCGTCGTGACGCACCGCGCCCAGCACGGCCGTCCAAACGGCCCCGCCCTGCGCCGCGGCATCGAGCGCGAGCACCAGCTCTTGGCCGTCTCGATTGCCCATCACATAGATGCGATCGCCCACCACGCTGGGCGTCGAAAACCCTTCACCCAGGCCGGTGGCCGTCCAGAGCAGCCGCGGACCGCCCTCGGGCCACTTGCTCAGCAAGCCCGTTTCGGTGGAACAGCCGTTCCGTTGCGGACCGCGCCAGCCCGGCCAATCGCGCGAGCTTTCGGCGGCGGCGCCTGGCAGATGAATTGAAATGGAGAGGATGAACGCGAAACCGACGAAGCAGCGCCGCATAGTGCAAGAGTTCCGGTGTTGGCGGGAAAGCCGGATTTTCCCATACCGTGCCGTGGGCCGCAAGTCTACGGCATTTGCCGCGGGCGTTCGATCCACAGGGCCACGTCGAAGCGGCGGTGGGGCGTGTCTGCCCGGATGACATGGGCCGGCTCGATCCGCAATTCGCTCGCCACCTTTTTCCCGTCGCGGACGCGGTAAAGGAACAGGCTCGGATCGTCGGTCAGCTCGCGCGTGAAGCCGAACCGCGTGGCCATGAGCGTGACTAGCCGGCGCGCATCGCCCGTGGTACCGAAAAACGTCATTCGCTGTACGCGCTGATTGCGGTTAAAGTAATAGGTGAGCGAGCCGGCCAGGTCGTCGGAAGCGGTGCCCGTGACCAGCGGCACGCGGTAGCCTTGCAGCTCGACCTCGGCCAGGCCCGCCGAGACGCGCGGCCAGTGCGCGAGCACCCAGGCCGACGAGAGATCCCAGCGAAAGACTTGCCCCAGATCGTCGAAGGTGGGGCCGGGCGGCGTCGGTCCGCCGGGTATTTTCGCGCCTGCAGGGCTTTGGCCGGGCGGATGAGCAGCCAAGGCCGCTTCGGGCGATCCGTCCGGGTTCGCCGTTTTTGACGATCCGAACGAAGACGAAAACAGGTAGGGCAGCGCGATCGAGCCGAACAACATCATGGCGAACCAGGTACGGCTGAACATCGCTCGTTCTCGGAGAGCAGGCGGCGGGCGTGGCGGCGAAGCATCGGCTAATATCGGTTCGCCGCGGCGCTGAATTTGGCCGAGCGTTAGAGTGGCGAATCAACAGGTGCAACCGGCGCGGCTGGCATGGCAGCAGCCGCGTAGGGTGAGCCGAGCGCAGCGAGTCCCACCGTTTGCCGCGCGATCGTTACCGCGCCGCTTTAACGCCAGAAGGTGGGACTCACCCGCCCTTCGGCCTTACGCACACTCTGGCCCGTACGCAACCGTGACGCACTCCATCAGCGATTATCAGTGGCTCGTCGGACCCGCCGCGGTAGGTTTATTGGAAGAGTTGGCCGTCTCGGACAACAAGCCATTGGCCGACGCCGCGCGGCTGCGCAAGACGCTGAGCGCCGCGCGCGTTCATCTGTTGCTCGAACAAGCGGCGCTGCGGCGAAGAGCAAGGCAAAAGTTCGCCGCCGCCGAGCAGATGTTTTTTACGCCCGTCGGGCTGGAACAGGCGACCGATGAAGTGGTGGCCGCGTACAAAGCCAGCCGCTTTACCGGGCAAGAAAATGTCTGGGATTTGTGTTGCGGTATCGGCGGCGATCTGCTCGCGCTGGCGCGGCGCGGCCCGGCCACCGGCGTCGATCGCGATGCCGTCACCGCGATCTTTGCCGAAGCGAATTGCCGAGCCTTGGCCACCGAGATTCCGCATTCCGTCACTCTGCAAACGCGCGATGTGGCAAGCCTGGACCTGCCCGAGGCCGCGGCGTGGCATCTCGACCCCGATCGGCGCTCGCTCGGGCGGCGCACGACCCGCGTCGAACATTATGAACCTGGCTTGCCGATCATGGAACGCCTTTTGGCAAACCGCGCCGCGGCCATCAAGCTGGCGCCCGCCGCCGCACCGCCGGCAAACTGGCAAACCGAGGCGGAACTCGAATGGATCAGCCGCGCCGGCGAATGCCGGCAGTTGGTCGCCTGGTTTGGGCCACTCGCAAAGACTGCCGGTCAGCGGCGCGCGACGCTCGTAGCAGACGGCGGCTTCCGTTCGTTGATTGGCGATCCCGACACTGCGTTGCCGGTGGCCAGACAACCCGGCCGCTACCTGGTCGAACCCGACGCGGCGGTGCTGGCCGCCCGGCTGACCGGCGCGCTGGCCGCCGAACACGATCTGGCTGGCATTGCGCCCGGCGCGGTTTATCTTACGGGCGATCGAGTGACGCCCGATGCCGCCTTGCGCTGGTTCGAAATCACCGATCTGGCGCCGTTTGATCTCAAGCGGTTCAAGGCCCTGCTGCGCGAGCGCCGCATCGGCCGGCTGGAAGTGAAGAAACGCGGAGTGGATCTCGATCCCGCCCGGCTGGCGCGCCAACTGCGCGTGCCGGGCGATCGACAGGCCACGCTCTTGCTGGTTCGCATGGGCGAAAACGTGGTGGGGATACTAGCGCGGCGAGTCGGGTAAAGACCGTTTTGGCATTTGCATTTTGCACGACTGGGCTCTCCTTCGGCGGCAGCATGCATAACGCCCTCGCTGCACATGTCGCAAGTGGTTTGTGGAGCAATGGTTGTGACTTTGCCGGTTGACAAACCGCTCAACCGGCGTCGATGGCCAGCCCGTTTTTGTACACTATGCGACGTCGTCAGCCGACATAGAATTGAGGAACGACGGAACGCCGACCGGTAAGGGACCGGCCCGTAAGACATTTGGGGCGGCGGCGGCAGGATATCACCAGCCATGCTGGAAACTGCTGGGCCGCGCGGGGTGCGCGGCTTTTCTTTTGCGCGGAACACTTAGCATGTGCAATTTAAGAGAATTGGATGTCCAATCGAGGGCTGCTGTTTCGCTGGTGGAAGAGTGGCAAGGAGAGCATGAAGCTGTCCGTGAAATCTGGAAGCTCGAAGACGTTATCGAACTTATCACCACCGCCATCAACGGATCGGAGGGAGTCAGAGAGCGAGTTCTAGCGCATCGTGGCGGCTCAGTTAAGGACGCGGAGCAGAGAAAGGTCCTTCTCTATACCCTAAGTTACACCTTAGATGCCATCAGACGCCTTACCCTAGCGGTGGATGGTGTCGCGCGGGTTATCGCGATGTTCGAGAGTCAGGGCTACGATGTCGGGCGGGCTGCTGAACTCAAGGGAAAGAGGAAGATGCTTGCAGACGTCATCAAGGCGCTAGAGTCGTTCAATGAAGAACTGGAGTGGCGGGAGCTAGAGCTTACCGCGCCGCCTTCCTCAACGATTCGAGCGGTCGCCGATTATCTGGAATCAACGGGCCAAGCCTCGGCATGATTCAGACGTGTCCACGCCGGCAACCATTCGCACTGGCACCATCGTTTGGGCAGATGTGACCGACCCGGTTACACATCAACCCGTCGGACCGCATGCCGCGATTGTCCTTAACCCGCAAAGCGAGATCGATGCGGGGAACGATCTGGATGTTTATGTCTGCACAACCAACTTTCAAAACCGCCAGTCAGGATGGTTCGATGTCCCGACCAAGCCCGGTGGCCATGAGATGACCGGTCTTGATCAAGCCTGTGTCGTGAAGGCCACCTGGCATAATGTTATCCGGCAGGATGCGGTCATCCGCATCGCCGGACGCGCTCCATCCTCGCTGTTCAAGCAATTGCGAAACTGGATTGCGGATAAGGCGCGCAACCTCCCGAATACGACCTAGCGGCCCTGTTGAAACGCCAGGTGCCTGCGCCAGTGTTCATCGTCCGGCGACGGAAAATCGACGCGCAGGTGAACGCCTCGGCTTTCCTCGCGTAGGGCGGCGGCTGCGATCATGATCCGCGAAACCCACAGCATGTTTTGCAACTGCCAGCCCGCCGGCTCGGAAAACTGCCGATCGAGCACATAGCCGCACCAGTGGTCGATCATCTCTTGGGCCTCGGCCAGGCCCGCCGCGTCGCGCCGCACGCCGGCGCTGCGCCACATTAGGCTCTTCAGCGAATTACGAATGTCGTCGCGATCGAGTTGCTCGCTCGACTCGACAAGCGCCGGATTCTCCAGCGGCAATGCCTGAAAGCTGTCGGGCATGGAAAGCGCCGCCCGGCTGGCGCCTTCGCCGGTGTGCGCGCCAAACACCAATCCTTCGAGCAAGCTGTTCGAGGCCAGCCGATTGGCGCCATGCAGCCCGCTGGAGCTGACCTCGCCCGCCGCCCACAACCCCGGTACTGACGTGTGGCCTTCGGCATCGACGGTCACGCCGCCGATCATGTAATGGGCGCCCGGCCGCACGGGAATCCAGTCGCGGGCGATATCGATGCCAAATTCGGCGCACACCGCCGCAATGCCGGGAAACCGCGCCCGCACGCGCCCGGCCTCCAGATGCGACAGATCGAGGTACACGTTCGGGTGCCGCGTCTTTTCCATCTGGCTGACAATGGCCTGGCTGACGACGTCGCGCGGGGCCAGCTCGCCGCGCGCGTCATAGTCGGGCATAAAGCGATGCCCGGTGCGGTCGACCAGGCGGGCGCCTTCGCCGCGCATCGCCTCGGTGATCAGGCTGCGGCTGCTGCCGGCGATATAAAGCACGGTGGGATGAAATTGCATGAACTCCATGTCCCGAAGTTCGGCCCCGGCGCGGAACGCCAGGGCATGGCCGTCGCCCGTGGCTACCGGCGGGTTGGTGGTTTCGCGATAAATTTGTCCCGCGCCGCCGGTACAAAGAATGGTTTGCTTGGCCCAGACCAGCGTCTTGCCCTGCCGAGCGTTCCAGACCAGCGCACCGCGGCAGACGCTCTCGTGCGTGAGCAGATCGAGCGTAAACGTGTCTTGCCAATGGGCGATGTGTTCTTGGCAGAGCACGCGGTCGATGACGGCCCGCATCACTTCGCGTCCAGTGGCGTCGCCCAAGGCGTGCACAATGCGGAAGTGGCTGTGCCCGCCCTCGCGGCCCAGAGCCAACTCGCCCGATTCTTCGTCGAACCGCGCACCCCAAGTCATGAGTTCGCGAATGCGTTCGGGCGCTTCGCGCACGACCAGCTCGACGATCTCGCGGTCGCACAGATCGCCACCGGCCTTGAGGGTGTCGGCAATGTGATTCTCGAAGCGGTCTTCGGGATCGAGCACGCCGGCGATGCCGCCTTGAGCATAGTTGCTGTTCGATTGCAGCAGGCTGTCTTTGGTGACCACCAGCACCCGCAGCCGCGGATCGACTGCCAGCGCCGCCCGCAATCCCGCCAGGCCGCCGCCGATGATCAGCACGTCGGCAAAGTGGTGGGCCTCTCGTTTCGGGTGAAACGGGACCAAGTACCGCGGCCCTTGGCCCTGGCGAGCGATTACCGAAGTCGGGCAGCCCGTGGTGGGTACGTGTGCGTTTTGCATGAGTTCTCTATTGTATTAGGTGCGACGGCATGCAACACTGGGCGGCTGGCGGCAACACCAAGTTCAACTGCTACGTGACGAACGAAAGCTTCATCATCGCCCCGAGCGCCATGCGAGCCAGCCGATTCGGCGGCGTCGAGCAGGTCTCCGTTCGCTAGGGCCGCCCATCCCATCTCATAGGCGGTCGAGACAGCATGCGCGATCAGCGACTGTCGCAACGGCACGGGGGTGCCTTGATCGAACAGGATTCGCATGAGGCCTCGTTGCTCAGGTTCTGGCAAGCGTCCGTTCGGCGAATGCGAGCACTGCCACCACCTGGTCTCGGTGGACGCCAGGAAACCATTCAACAAAATCGTCGATGGTGGCGCCGTCTTCCAGATTCTGGAACAGCGCCTTCAAAGGTACTCGAGTGCCGCGAAAGACCCATTCGCCGCCCACCTTCTGGGGCGAGCTCTCCAAGACGGAGCACTGGCTCCAATCAAGCGTCTTCATCGGTGAGTCCCGTGCGCCGTTGCTTCGCAGACCATAAGCGCAAGCCATTCCTGCCGAGATAAGCAGATGCATCCATGCTACCATAACCGTCGTTCATCCCGCTACAAGCTCACGACCGACCAGATTGGCCTGCTGAAGCGCCTGGCGGGCATCGAGCCGGCCGGGCAGCAGTTGGGCGGCATTTTGGGCCGCGGCGGCAATGCCAATTCGCACGGCCTCCACAACCTCGTGACCTTGCGAGATGCCCCAGGCAGTGCCGGCCGCCAGGCAATCGCCACAGCCAATGGGGTTGACCACGCGGTCGATCGCCATCGGTTGTAGCCGAAAAACCTCCTGAGCCGAGCTGACCCAGACCGCGTGCTTTCCCGCGGTAATTACCACCCATTGCGCGCCGCGGTCGTTCAACTCGCGCATGCCCGCCAACAGCGCCGCTTCGTCGTCGAGGGGGCGGTTCAGCGTGCGGACAAGCTCCTCGCGGTTGGGTTTTACTACCAAGGGCCGGCATGGCAACGCTTCCAGCAGCTCCGGTCCGCGGGCGTCGAGCACCACGCCGCACGGTGTAACGGCCAGCAGATCGCGATAAAAGCTCACGGGCGTCCGTGCCGGCAGCGACCCGCTGAGCACGACCAATTCGGCGTGCGAGGCCAGCTCGGCATACACGCATGCAAACTCCGCCAGACAATCGGGCGGCAACGGCTGCGCGTTTTCGACCAGTTCGGTGATGGCGCCGCCGGCCGAATCGATCAACGTGGTGCAGACGCGCGTCGGCTGCTGAGCATCGATCAACACGGGCTTCACGCCTAGCGTGATCAATTCTTGCTGCACCGGTTCGGCGACGTCGTTGCCCAGGGGACTAATCAGGCGACAGTCGCCGCCAAGCTGGGCCAACGCGATGCCGACGTTCAGCACCTTGCCCGAGGCGCACCAATGAGCCTCGGCGGCGCGGTTCACTTCGCCCACGCGCAGCGAATCGAACCGCAAAATGTGTTGCCAGGCGGGCGTCAAACCGGCAGCGAGGATCATGGAAGTCGTAATCAACAAACGTTGTTTGTCAAAGCATCTGCGTGAGCAATTCGGAAAGCTCGGCCTCGTTCAACTGTCGCGGGTTGCCGCTCATGCTGTTGCCGCGCGAGGCGGCGACCAGGTCGGCCAGTTGCTCGCGGCGCACGCCCAGCTCGCTCAGCCGCCGCGGAACTCCGACCGCCGCCGATAGCTCGTCGATTCTCTCGAGGAACGCATCGGCGGCCGCGGCGTCGCTTGGCCAGGCTCCGCCCAGTGTATCACGGGCAAGCTGGGCCAGCTCGGCCTCGCGCACCGGGCGGTTCACCCGCAGCGCGGCGGGCAGCATTACCGCACAGGCCAGCCCGTGCGTTACGTGTGCATGCACGCCCAGCGCCGCCGCCACGCCATGCGCCAGGCCCAGCCCCGAATTGGCCAGGCACATGCCCGATAACAGCGCCGCGTGGGCCATTGCTTCGCGCGCCTCTCGCGATTGTCCGCGATGAACCGCCTCGGCCAGCGCCGGCAACGCACGGCGCAGGCCGTCGATGGCCAAGGCTTGCGGTATCGGGCGAGCGGACCGCGACAGATAGCTTTCGATCAGTTGCGTGATGGCGTCCATGCCCGACCAGGCAGTTGCCGAGGCCGGCAGCGTGACGGTCAGCTCGGGATCGACCAGCACGACGCGCGGCAGCATAAGTTCGCTGCGCAGGCTTTTTTTGAAGGGCGGATCGTAGCAGGAGATGACGGCGTTTTTAGTAGCCTCGGCGCCCGTGCCGCCGGTGGTGGGCATGGCCAGCACGGGCAGCGGCGGCTCGGTGATTTTCAGCCCGCGGCCCACGCCTTCCAGATAATCGCGCACCGTGTGGCTGGCATGGTTAGTGATCAACGCCGCGATGGCCTTGGCCAGGTCGATGGCCGCCCCACCGCCGACGGCCAGCAGCAAGTCGCCCGGCCCGGCCTGTGCTTCTTTGAGCCGCTCAACGGATCGATCGACATCAGCCACTTCCGGCTCGTGCGCAATGGCGATGGTGTCAGCAACGGCCACGCCGGCGGCACGTAGCGAGCCAGTGATTTCGTCCAATCCGCCGCTGGCCGCCAGGCTGCGCGAACCGGAGATGAGAAACGCGCGTCGCCCCAGGGATTTAGCAAGCAGGCCGGCTTCCTGTCGTCGGCCCCAGCCGAAGACGATCTTCGGCGGCGAAAGAAAGTCATAGGCGGCGGTCATCATGGGTCCTTGATGCGAACGATTCCACGGTGGCCGGGGCAGAGCCGCGCGGCCGGCACACTACGAAACTGCGGTGCGCGATTAGCGCACATGTCGGGCAAAGTCGCACACCCGGCCATTTACGAGCTCTGCAAACGGGCGCCGAACTGGGCGGCGCAGGCGGCCACGATGCGATCGCGCACCGCGTCGGCCTCGGCATTGGTCAACGTGCCGCGCGCGTCGCGCAGCACGACGCTGAACAACAACCGCTTTTCTTGCCGGGAGATCAATTCATCGTTGCGGTAAATGTCCCGAAACTCAACCGCTTCGAGCACGTCGCCGGCAGCCTGCCGCACGGCCGCTTCAATCTGTGCCCAGCGGATCTCTTGCTTCAGTTCCAGATTGATGTCGCGGCCAATGGCCGGGGTGGTGGGCAGCTCGGCGTAGCGAGGCGACAAATCGGCCATTTCGACCAGCGGCAGTAGCCGCAGCTCGGCGACCGTGGCCGCCCCGCGCAGCTCGAATTGTTTTTTGCCCGTCGTGCTCACTTCGCCGAGTATGCCCACGCGTTGGCCGTTCAGCCGCAACTCGCAAGTACGGCCCGCGGTCAGTAGATCGTGCGTGACGTCCGCGACTTCCAGTTCGTGGCGCGGAATCTTGAGCGTCTCGAGCAACGACTCGATCGCCCCCTTCACGCTCAAGAAATCGCCCCCGCTCGTCAGGCCCAGGACGATATCTTCCTTGGGCAGCCCGACCTCTCGCGGCAGGTAGATTCGGGCGATCTCGAACAGCTCGATCACCGGATTGGCCAACGTTTCGTTGGTCCGCCGCGGGCCCCGCAAGCTGGGCGCCCGACAGCGGCGCAGCCCGGCGGGCCCGCGCAAAAATGGCGTCGGGGAAACCCAACGCGGGGCGTCGGTCCACCGGCAGAAGGCGTGCGACCAACCCTCAT
>JAICLL010000146.1 GCA_025927475.1 Pirellulales bacterium | reverse complement strand
TTTCCTTGATCCTTCGCTCCGCGAGCTTAGCATTTGACATGTCTTGTCCATCCTTGAACTTGCGTCCTACGAGTAAACCAAATCCCGGCCAGATACATTACTCGGCCCAGCCGACTCCTGCAAACCCGTTCCTGCGCCCCACAAGTATGCTGAACCCTGAACCCTATTTCCCTCTCCCCGGTCGCGGGCCTAAACTGTCTATAGCGATCTTTCCGATTGAGCCGCCGCCCGTCATGCTCGACTTCCGCCCCAAAAGCACCCGCACGCGGAATTATCTCAACCGCCGCGAGCAGCGGCGGCTGCTGTTGCTGGTGATGTCGGCCGGGCTGGTGATGATTTTGATCCAGGAAGCGAGCAAACCCAAGCACTGGGTCTGGATCCGCGGCGGCGCAGCCTTGGCCCCGCCTGCCGTGAACCCACGCCAGCCGCCGCCCAGAGCGGCCGCTCGCCCCTTGGCCGCTGGTCCCGACGGGGCAGAGCTGGCCGAGGCCGACGATCAGCCCAAACCGCCGGTCCGCCGCGCGCTGGCGCCCGACGAGTTCATTATCGAAGCCGAGACAGAGCACGACCTGCCCCACGGCAAGCAGTACTTCCCCGGCGTGCGGGCAGACCTGCTGGGCCGCGTGCGCGACGACACCGTCTTTCGGGCGGCCGAGACCGGCTCGTTTTACAATCTGCTCGAGGTGCTGAACACTGCCGGCGAACAAGAGTTAGAAAAAGCCTCGCTGGGCGATGTCAGCTTCACACAGCTTTATACTCAGCCGAAGGAATTCCGCGGCGATCTGGTGACCATCAGCGGCGCCGTGCGGCGTGTGCAGGCCAAGCGACTGGCTGCCAATGCGTCGGGCATCGAACAGTATTACCAGGTCATTTTGGAACCGAATGACCGCGCGTACCCCGTCGTGGTGTATTGCCTGGAACTGCCCGATGGCTTCCCCAGCGGCGAGCGGCTCAACGAACCCGCCACGCTGACCGGGTTTTTCTATAAGCGGTGGGCGCATATGTCGGGCAAGGGAATCAGCACCTGGCCTTTGCTGCTCGCCAAGACCATCGACTGGCGGCCCGAGGCCCGGCCCGCGATCGCGCCGCGACCGCAGTTCAACCGGCAGACCCTGCTGGCCGCGCTGTTCATTGCCACCGTTGTCAGTCTGCTGGTGGTGCTGTTTGTGTTGAGCCGGACGCGGTTTCGTCGGCTGGCGGGCAAGCCGCTCAAGCCGCCCCAGTTGAGCGGGTTGAAAAACGAACCCGTCGCCCCCGACGTGCGCGAGCAGCTCGCGCAGTTGGCCAAGCAAGCGGAGTGAAGAATGCACCTCAGCCGCGCTGTGTTACGCTCTTGCAGAGTCGCACCCGGTGGCTGGGGCAGAGCCTTGGCGATGCCCCGGCGCGCTCGCATCCGGGTCATCGCACTGCGTCTATTCTTCATGGGCGCTGCCTCGGTCGCCGCATCCCTTCGGTCCGCGGACGACGTCGCCCCGCCAACCTCGCCATCGCGCGAATTGCTCGAGCTGGTCGGGGCGCCGGCGGCCGCGCTCGCACCGCCGATTGTCGAGCATGACTTTACGCCCGGCGGCGACGAGACGCTCTGGCGGCTGCTGTATGCGGTGCGGCGATTTCCCTTGGACGATCTCGACCGTTGGAAAAAGTCCGACGTGCCGGCGGCCGAGGTGTTGGCGGCGCCCGAGCGCTACCAGGCCGAGATCGTCGCCTGGTCGGGACGCGCCCGGCGCGTGACAAAGGGCACGTTGCCGCACGAAGCCGCCGAGCGATTCGACCTGGAACATTACTACCGTTGCGAGTTGGCGATCGGACCGGAAAGCACGCCGGTGATCGTCTACAGCCTGGCCGCGCCCGCGGCATGGCAGATCGATGAGCCGCTCGATCAGCCCGCCGCGGTAACCGGCTTTTTGGTGCGGCTGGCCGCTGGCCAGAGCGCGCCCGGCGCAGCCGACGGCGAGGCGCGTCCGGTGTTGATTGCGCACCGAGTCGCCTGGTTTCCCGCCAGCGTGCTGGGCGATTTGCAAATGGATGCCGGGCTGTTCGACGAACTGAATCCGCGGCCGGAACTGACGGCCGAAGACCGCGAATGTTTTTATCAATTGTTGGCGGCGGTCGGGCGGACAGGTCCTCGGCAACTGCTGAGGCAGGCGCCGCAGAAATGCCCGGTCGAGCCGCTGTTTAACGATCCCAAAAACCAGCGGGGCAAGCTGGTGAAGCTCACTGGCACCGCGCGCCAGGCGGTGCGGCGGATTGTGGACGACGCCGACATTCAAGCCCGCTTTGGCATCGATCATTACTACGAGATCGAGATCTTCACCGAAGACTCGCAGGGCAATCCGCTGACGTTTTGTGTGCGCGAGCTGCCCAAGGGTTTTCCCACGGGCGGCAAGATTCAAGAGCCGGTGCGGATCGCGGGCATCTTCTTGAAGAAATGGAGTTACCGGGTGCAGACGGCCGACGAGGGCCAAGCGGGCGAGCAAGCGGCTCGCCGCCGGCAATTGGCGCCGCTGATCATCGGTCCCGGGCCGATCTGGCTCAAGCCGCCGCCGGCGGACTATCGTTTCAGCACCACCATTTTTGTCATACTGTTTGTGATCATGACCATTGTGCTGTGGCTGGTGGTCTGGCGGATGAACCGCAGCGGCGAGCGGTTTCACAAGCAAATCGTGCGGCGGTTGATTACCACGCCCGACCGTTCGCTCGACGGCCTGGACATCAAGGACCACGGCAAGCCTGATTTCAGCAACCTGGGTTAATTGGTATAATCGGACATCGCCCGCCACGCCTGCCTTCCTGCTAAGGAGCCTGCAACCATGCTCTCGTTCTTTGGTCCCCGGCAACGCTACTGCGACGGCCTGTCGCGACGCTCGTTTTTGCAGCTTGGCAGCCTGGCGGTCGGCGGGTTGAGCATGGTTGACCTGCTGCGGGCGGAAACTGCCGCCGGCGGCAGTTCGCACAAAGCCGTCATCATGGTCTATCTGACCGGCGGGCTGGCCCATCAAGACTCGTTCGACCTGAAGCCCGCCGCTCCCGCCGAAGTCCGCGGCGAGTTCAACCCCATCGCCACCAACGTGCCCGGCATCGATATCTGCGAGCTGCTGCCTAAAACCGCGGCCATCATGGACAAGCTGGCGCTGGTGCGGTCGATTGTCGGGCTGCGCGACGAACATTCGAGCTTTCAGAACTTGACGGGCCGCCTGATGAACGAAGCTAGCCGCGACGGCTGGCCAAATTTCGGTTCGGTCGTCTCGCGGCTGCAAGGCTCGGTGGATGGCGCGGTGCCGCCGTTTGTCGATCTGTTTCCCACCATGCAGCACCGGCCCTACAACAGCCCCGGGCCGGGCATGCTTGGCCACGCCTATGCCGGCGTCAAGGCCGACGGCGAAGACCTGGCCAACATGACGCTCCGCTCGCTCACGCCCGAACAGCTTAGCGGCCGCCGCCGCCTGCTGGCCGGCTTCGACGACTGGCGGCGGACCGTCGATGCCGTGGAAGTCGAAAAGATGGACACAGCCTATCAGCGGGCGTTCGATGTGCTCACTTCGAGCAAGCTGGTCGAGGCCATGAATGTCGAGCGCGAAGACACGGCGGTGCGCGACCGCTACGGACACGGTTCGCCCAAGCACCAGGGCGACGGCGCGCCGCTTTTGAACGATCATCTGTTGATGGCCCGGCGGCTGGTCGAGGCCGGCGTGCGCTGCGTCACGGTGGCCTATGGATTCTGGGACACGCACGGCAACAATTTCGGGCATTTGAAGAAGAACCTGCCGCAGTTTGACCAGGGCGTATCGGCCTTGGTCGAAGACCTGCACCAGCGCGGCCTGGCCCGCGATGTGACGTTGATTGTGTGGGGCGAATTTGGCCGCACGCCAAAAATCAACAAAGACGCCGGCCGCGACCACTGGCCCGCCGTGAACGGGGCGCTCTTGGCCGGCGGCGGCCTGCGCACCGGGCAGGCAATCGGCTCGACCGACAAGCTGGGCGCCTACGCGCTGGATCGCCCGATTCACTATCAGGACGTGTTGGCGACGCTCTACCGGGCCATCGGCATCGACCCGCACTCGTTTGTCAAAGACCGCACCGACCGCCCGGTGCCGCTGTTGCCCTCGACGACGCAGCCGATCGCGGAACTTATCTGATGCGAGCCATCGCCGCTGCGATTGTGGTGTAGTACAATGCACTGTCGCGGCCAAAATCTTCATGGGGAGTCGTTGAAATGTCACTCGACGTTCGGCCAGACGCTACGCTTGACGATCTTTATCGTGCCGGTGGCAAAGCCGAACTCGTCGCCGGGAGGATCATTCATCTCATGCCGACAGGATTCCGCCCTGGCGTGGTGGGAGGCCGAATCTTTCGCAGTCTTGACGATTTTGCAAAAGCGACGCGGCACGGGGTGGCGCTGCCCGACAATGTAGGTTTTACGGTTCCGGAGCTATCGTCCGGGCGTGAATCGTTCTCGCCCGATGCCGCCTTGTTCATCGGTTCGCTCCCCACCGATGAGATGGACTTTATCGAAGGCGCTCCGATCTTGGCCGTCGAAGTGCGCAGCAAAAACGACTACCTCGGTTCGGCGGAGAAGGAGCAGGCGGCGAAGCGGGCCGATTACTTCGAAGCCGGCACAAGAGTGGTTTGGGACGTCGATGTCAAGGCGCGCGTCGTGCGGTCATTCCTCGCCGACTCACCCGATCGGCCCATCGTGTTCTCCGTGGGTCAGGTCGCCAACGCAGAGCCTGCGGCGCCCGGCTGGAGCATGGCAGTCGATGAAATCTTCGCGTGAACAACGCCGGCGGGCCGCGTCGATGTAGACCTGCGAACGGATGATTTCCTCAAGGCGATGCCGCTTAAACCTCATCCGTCGCCCCGACTAACGGCACAAACCGGCACGACACCAGCGCCTCCCACTCCGCGCGGCCTTCGCGCTTGACCAGCCGCTGCAAGACCTGGCCTTCGCCGCCGCCCAGCGGAATGACCAGGATGCCGTCGTCGGCGAGTTGCTCGATCAACGCCGGAGGGCATTGCGCGGCGCCCGCCGTCACCAAAATGCGCTCGTAAGGCGCCTCGCTGGCATGACCGAGCGTGCCGTCGCCCACCACCAGCCGCACGTGTTCATAGCCCAACTGCCGCAGCACAACGCCCGCTTTGCGTTGCAGCTCGGCGTGCCGCTCGATCGAAATCACCTGCCGAGCCAACTCGGCAAGGATGGCCGTTTGATAGCCGCTGCCCGTGCCGATCTCGAGCACGCGCTGGTGACCGGACAATTCGAGCGATTCGGTCATCAGCGCCACCATGTAGGGTTGGCTGATGGTTTGACCGCAGTCGATCGCCAAGGCCCGGTCGGCGTAGGCCAGGCCGCCCAACGAGGCGGCGATGAACCGCTCGCGCGGGACGCGCTGCATGGCGGCCAGCACGCGACGGTCGTGAATGCCGCGCCGCTGCAACTGTTCGCGGAGCATCGAGTGACGGGCAAGCTCGGCTTGTGTGGCTGACTCCATAATGAGGTTGTACGTGCAGGTTATATGCCCGATCTTGGAAGCATATGCCCCGAAAGTATCATTCGCGTATACTTTTTTAAATTCCCCTTCCTCAGTCGTTTACCCACAACGCCGATGGCTCGCTGGCCGTATCACCGTTGGACCTGGGCTTTCACGTACGGAGCCGTTTTTATTTTGTTTCCGCTCTGTGCCGCGTTGGCCTATGCCTGGGTCCGCGGCTGGCTGCGGTGGCCCTGACCGGGACACTACCAAGCTTGATTGTCAAAACCGATCAGGGGCGTTGCCGGCGCTGAGATGGCCACCAGCGCTGGCACGATTCATGGCAAGCGACTAGCATGAAATGATGTTCGATTCGGGCCAGGCACGCGGCGGCGCACGAGCGATCTGATGACTCTACGGCCTTCGACCACACAACTCGAGCGGCTCGGCCCTTACCAAATCGGCCGCAAGCTGGGCAAGGGCGGCATGGGCACCGTCTATGCCGGGCTGAACGTGGAAACCGGCGAGCAGGCCGCCGTCAAAGTGCTTTCGGCCCTCATGGCCCACGAAGAAGGATTTCGCGAGCGGTTCGAGGCCGAAATCGAAAGTCTCAAAAAACTGCATCACCCGAACATCGTGCAGTTGTTCGGCTATGGCGAGCAAGATGGCCACCTGTTTTACGGCATGGAGCTGGTCGACGGGCGGAGCCTCGAAGAAGAGCTGCAAGCCGGCCGCACGTTCGATTGGCGCGAAGTCACCGATCTGGCCATTCAGGTCTGCCGCGCCCTGAAGCACGCCCACGATCGCGGCGTGATTCACCGCGACATCAAGCCGGCCAACCTGCTGTTGGCCGCCGAGGGCGTGGTCAAACTGTCCGATTTTGGCATTGCCAAGCTGTTCGGCGCCAGCGGTATGACCGCCGATGGTGGCGTGCTGGGCACCGCCGAGTATATGGCGCCCGAACAGGCCGACGGCCGCCCGGTGACACACCGTTGCGATCTCTATAGTTTGGGGGGCGTCATGTATGCGCTGCTGGCCCGGCGTCCGCCGTTTCGGGCCACATCCATGGTCGAGATGTTGCAGTTGCAGCGGTTCGCGCAGCCCGAGCCGGTCCGCCGGTTTGCTGCCGACGCTCCCGCCGAGCTTGAGTCGATCGTGGGGTTGCTGCTGGAAAAAGATCCCGAGCGGCGGATTCCCACCGCGCTGGTGCTGTCGCGCCGTCTGGAGGCCATGAAGCATGGCTTGACGGCGCGGCCCGCCGATTCGGCCCAAAGCGACATGCCGCCAGCTTCGTCTGCCGACGACTATGTCGCCACGGCGCCGACCGCGGCGGCTGACGATCTGGATTTGCCGCCGTTTCGCCTGCAGGACAACCGAGAGCTGAGCGGCGCGGGCGCGCCCGACGGCGATGGGCCGATTGGCGAATATCGCCTGGTCGACGCGCCGCCGGCGATGACCGCGCCAAATGTCCACAAAGCGCTCCGCGCCGACTTGAATTTGACCTCCGAGATGCTGACCCAGTCTGAGCCGGCGGCATCCCAGCCGGCGGCCTCCCAGCCAGCGGCCGAGGCGCGCGAGGCGGCAGGCGGCAAATTCACCCCGGTGACGCGCGAGGAACTCAACCGCGATGATCGCCCGCAGGAAGAAACCGCCGCCTGGATTTCGCCGCAGACGTGGATCCTGGCGGCCAGCATGGTGGCCTTGGGTTTGGCCACCTGGTATTTCTTGCAACCCCCCTCGCTCGACCGGCTTTACGACCGCGTGGTCGCGGCCGAGAAAGCCAACCGGCTGTCGACCGCCGAAGACGACATTCAAGCCTTCCTGAGTCGCTGTGGTCCCTCCGATTCGCGGGGCCGAGAACTGGAAGAGCTGCGCGAGGAGATCGAACTGAAAAAACTTAGCCACAAGATCGAGCTGCGCGTCCGCGGACGCGGCAAACGCGACCCGCTTTCGCCCATCGAACGCGATTTTGTCGAGGCGCTCAAGCAGGTCGATCTCGATCCCGAGGCGGGCATGATCAAGATGCAGGCCCTGCTCGATCTCTATGGCGGCGATTCGGAAGACCAGGCGCCGTTGACCCGTCAATGCCTGATCCTTGCGCGACGCCGATTGCAAAAGCTTCACAAAGAGGTGGCCAGCTATGCCGACGATCATTTGGAGAATATTGTGACGCAACTGAGTCGTGCCGATGCGATCGTCGCCGAGCAACCGGCCGAAGCGCAAAAGATTTGGCGGGCGGTGATCGAGCTTTACGATGGCAAACCTTGGGCGGCCAAGGTGGTCGAGCGGGCGCGTGGCCGGCTTGCCGCCGCCAGCACGCCCACCACCACCGCCGCTACCAGCCAGGATCCCGATTCATGATGAAACACTTCACGCCACGCGGACTTTCCAGCGACGCACCATCGGGCTTTCCGACCGTGCGCATGCGGCGGCTGCGCTATAACGCTCGACTGCGCGAATTGGTGCGCGAGGTGCGCTTGTCGCCGGCCTCGCTCGTTCAGCCGCTGTTTGTGCGCGGCGGCCGCGGCCTGCGGCAAGAGATCGGCTCGATGCCCGGCGTGTTTCAATGGTCGGTCGATCTGCTGGGCGACGAGGTGGCCCGGTTGGCTGAACTGGGATTGGGCGGCGTGATTCTCTTCGGCATTCCCGATCAGAAAGACGCCACCGGCAGCGCCGCCTGCGCTGACGACGGCATCATTCAACAAGCCTTGCGGGCAGCCAAACGCGCCGCCCCCCAAATGTTGCTGGTGAGCGATGTTTGTTTTTGCGAATACACCGATCACGGGCATTGCGGCGTGCTCGACGGCCGCCAGCCGCCCGATGTGGACAACGACGCCACGCTGGAATTGCTGGCCCAGCAAGCGGTCACTCACGCACAGGCGGGCGCCGACCTGATCGCCCCCAGCGGCATGATCGACGGCATGGTGGGCGCCATCCGCCGCGGCCTCGATGCCGCCGGTTTCACGCGGCTGCCGATCATGAGCTACGCCGCCAAATTTGCCAGCGCGTTTTACGGGCCCTTCCGCGACGCGGCCGAAAGCACGCCGCAATTCGGCGATCGCCGCACATATCAAATGGACCCGGCCAGCCCGGTCGGGCAAGCGCTGCGCGAAGTCGAGCTCGACCTGGCCGAGGGCGCCGACATCATCATGGTCAAACCCGCACTGGCTTATCTCGACGTGCTGGCGGCGGTGCGCCAGCGATTTGCCGGCGTGCCCTTGGCGGCCTACAACGTGTCGGGAGAATACAGCATGATCAAGGCCGCCGCCGCCCGCGGCTGGCTCGACGAGCGCCGCACCGTGCTCGAATCGCTGACCGCCATCCAGCGCGCTGGCGCCGGCATCATCCTTACCTATTGGGCGCAGGACGTGGCCGCATGGCTGAAAGACAGCTCTGCCTAGCCCGATCGAAACACCGACGCTCACTGGCTGCCCTCCATTGACCAAATCTGGCGATGATCCACCGCGGCCGAGTTGCTTGCGAAGGACTGGGGCTATCACCTGATCTGCATTCGCGCAAAACTCTACCACCGAGATCGTTGCGTCGCAGCGGCGACGCATCAACCCGCGTTCATGCAAGCGCCATGTGCCGCCCGGCGACCTGCGAACATGATCGCGGCAATCAGCCTCGCGCTGCGACTCAACACCAATCGATCGTGAATCGTTTGACATGGATTGTTCACAAATTAAGCACAGTTTGTGGGCTAATGCGGGCAAATTAAGCACGCGCTCCAAAAACCCCGCTACAGAACTACACGACGACGAAAAACGCCGTGTTCCGCCGGCTTTTGCAAATTTGCAAAAGCCGTAGTCAGCTCCGCCACGTACAACGGCCTGGCGCGCGACGCTGCACAATTCTTGGGCGTACAGCAGCCCTCGCGCTCGGCCGTGCGGAAAGCCGCGCGGGGCACTCCCCCGGCCGCGCAGGGGATGAAATGCGCCTCTTCCTGTTTTCTACCAAACGGCTGGCTTGGTCGGTTTCCAGGGCCTATTCGAGCGCGTACAGCAGCCCTCACGCTCCGCCGTGCGGAAAAGCCGCGCGGGGCACTCCCCCGGCATCGCAGGGGATGAAATGTGCCTGCCTCTCCCTGTTTTCTACCAAACGGCTAGCTTGGTCGGTTTCCGGAGCTTACTCGAGCGCGTAAAGTAGCCCTCACGCTCCGCCGTGAGGAAAGCCTCGCTCGACCATCTTGATGTACCGCCACGATCCGGGCTTAGTACCGCTACATCATCCTTTCGCCGCGCGAGTTCAAGGAACACGAATCCCAGCTAATCGTCGCTAATTGACGGCAGTCGATCTGTGCGGGACCAGCCCTCGACTTTCGACGATTGATCCGTCGTATCCGTCCGTTTCACGGCAACGGCGGATACAGCGGCACCGAGGTCGTCACTTCCAGAACCAATGCTTTATTTCGGCCCGATGCTCGCCGGCTCTTCTTGGCGTTCGCGACCTTAACCGCAATCTTTCCCCATCTTGCCGTTCCGCTGCGAAAAGCCCGAGAATCGCTCGGTCGAGACATCAACCCCAGCATCTACACGCCAGCGGAGTTTGCCAAAAAGCGGGCGGCGAGGGACGCCCGCAGCCTGAAAGATGTCGGAGTGCCGGGCCTGTCGGCAGATGCGCGGTTCGTCATGGCCTATGATGCGGCCCGCACCCTTTCGCTCATGATGGTGCGCGCCGCCGGCTTTCGTCCGCGGTCGGTCGGCGGCCATTACAACACTTTCCTCGCGCTCGAAGCGGCGGATGTCGCTCAAGACACCGGATCGCCGCGGGCTTGGCAATCCGCGTCGTGCGGTCGATGGCGACTTTGCTGCGCAATGCTCGGCAGGATTGCGCAGCGCTATGCCCGATGAAAACGCCAGCGCACGCGCACGCTGCCGTGCCGCGGGCATGTGTGGAACCGCAGTTTTATGCCGGCACGGTGAACCGCCTCGGGCGACGGCTTGGCAAGCTCGTTAAGCCTTAGGCCACAGGCGGCGCAGCGCGTCGGGAGACTCGGCTTGCGGGACGGCGTCGAGAATCGTCCGCAGCAAGCCAACGCCGTCGATCTGCCGAATCTCCGGCAAAAGCGCGAGGCCGCTCTGGCCAAACTTGATGCGCAACGCTACCTCGATGCCCGCCAGCAAGCCCTCCTCGCGTCCCTCCTCACGCCCCTTCACCAAGCCGTCGGCCAACCCTTTCTCAAGTCCTATACGTTCCGCAGTTGAAATGAGCGGCATGTTTTTCTCCTTTTCAAAATCGTAAATTTCTTGATACACCAGCTCGGCCAGCGGCCTCGGCAGGCTCATCATTCCGTCAATCAGGCGGTACAACTGACGTATCTGCTCGGGACTAAATCCCCGCTCATAGAGCCCCTTGACCAGCCGCACTTCTGAAACGCGCCGCGCCTCATCGTCGTGGGCAGTTTCTAGGGTCTTCAAGTGTGCCAGCACCACCGCGGCAAACGGGTTGGGGCTTAACTCCAGCGCCGCCTCGTCGGCTCCGTAGTCGAGCAACTTGGCCGTCGAGAACTGGATGCCAACCTTCGTTCCCCATAGTTCGTAACCGAAGCGGTCCGGCCGCCAGCCCGGGCGGTCGTCGCCTAAAATGGCAAAACTGGCCACCCTTCGATTATAGCGATCAAACAGCCGGTAGTTATAGACGAACATGCGTTCGCCGAACTGGGTTTCCTGCTGGCTTTGCACCTCGACGTGGACCAGCACCCATTCGTCCTGGCCGTTCGTTCGCCAGACCTTTACGAGCTTGTCGGCCACGCGCCGGCCTTGCTCCGACTCGGGCGCGATCTGCTGCAACTCCTTGTCGAGCATCTCGAAGCCGCGCGCCCAATCGATTTCGTGGTGCGCCTCGCCGAAGAAAAAGGCCATAAACGGTTCGAAAAACGCATCGATGGCCTCTTTCCACGCGTTGTCGAAGTCGGACATGACATTACCGGCTACGGGCTGAAAGGCATTAGCAAAAGCAGTTCAAAGCGTCCCTACTTTAGCCGGATGAGCCAAGAACCGGCAATTCCGGAACCGTGCGGTGGGTGGCCACCTTGGTCGCGCAGCCGGTCGCGTTTTGCAGGTCGGCTGCCCTGTGGTAAACTGGGTTTAGGAGATGAACATGGCGAACGCAATTGCCTATCCGCACATCATCAAACACGATGGCCAGCCGGCCCGGCTTGAAAGCCATCCGCGTGTTCGTGTCGCGCAGGTTGTGATGGATTATCTTGCCTACGGCTGGTCGGCCGATGAAATTCACCGCCAGCACCCGCACCTGACCCTCGCCGAGGTGCATGCCGCCATGGGCTATTACTACGACAACCAGGCCGAGATTGACGCCGAGATCACAGCCGAACTCGAAGAAGTGGATCGGACGCTCAAGGTCGAGGCACGCTCAGCGGTGTGGCTGAGGTTGAAAGCCCAGCGAATCGCCAAATAGCCCGTCATGTCCATCGCACTTTATATGGATACCCACGTGCATGCCGCAGTCACGGAGCAATTGCGGCGCCGCGGCGTTGACGTTCTCACCGCGCAGAATGACGGTTGCGCCGATTTAGGCGACGAAGATCTATTGAGCCGATCAACTGCTATAGGCCGCGTGATGTTCACTTATGACCTTGGTTTTAAGGCCCGCGCCGAGGACTGGCAACGCCAAGGGAAGTCCTTCGCCGGGTTGGTCTGGAGCCATCCGATGCGTTTGACGATCGGACAGATGGTGCTCGACCTGGAGTTGCTTGCGAAGGCGACCGATCCGCCGGACTGGCAAAACGTCGTCGAGCGTCTGCCGTTGTAGACTGGTACAGCGTCTACGGCGATTACGTCGGCACCGATACAGTTCGATCCGTTTCGGCTATCGCAACCGCTCGCCAGTTTTCAACGTGGCCACCCACAACGGCTTTGAGCGGCGATTTGCCGAGTTCCTCGACGACGCTTCAGACGTGCCGCGCTTCCGGCCGGTGAGTTGCGTCTGAGCAAGGGATTGCGGTAATCTTCTAACATGGCTGAAAGCAGAGAATTGAGCCGCCGGGCGTTTGCCCGAGCGAAGCAGTTGATTCCGGGCGGGGTGAATAGCCCGGCCCGCGCGTTTGGGGGCGTGGGCGGCGAGCCGATTTTTTTCGAGCGCGGCGAAGGCGCCTATCTGTTCGATCTCGATGGAAATCGCTATCTCGACTTTATCGGCTCGTGGGGTCCGATGATTCTGGGCCACGCCCATCCGCGCGTGACCGAGGCGGTGGTCGAGGCGGCCCGCCGCGGCACCAGCTTCGGCGCGCCGACTGAGGCCGAAAGCGAATTGTCGGAGTTGATCGTCCAGGCGGTGCCCTCGATCGACCGGGTGCGGCTGGTGAATTCGGGCACCGAGGCCACGATGAGCGCCATTCGCCTGGCGCGCGGCTTCACCGGCCGCGAGGTGATCGTCAAATTCGCCGGCAATTATCATGGGCACGTCGATAGCCTGCTGGTGGCGGCCGGCAGTTCGGCGGCCACGCTGGCCGTGCCCAATTCGCCCGGCGTCACGCGCGGCACCACGCGCGACACGCTGGTGCTGGAGTACAACGACTGCGCGGGGCTGTCGCGGGCGTTTGCCGAGCATGGCCCGCGCATTGCCGCCGTGATTGTCGAGCCGGTGGTGGGCAATATGGGCTGCGTCGTGCCGACACAGGCGTTTTTGCGTGCGCTTCGCAATGAGACCAGCAAGGCCGGCGCGCTGCTGATTTTCGACGAGGTGATGACCGGCTTTCGCGTGGCTTATGGCGGTGCTCAGGGCCGCTTCGGTGTTTCGCCCGACCTGACGACGCTGGGCAAAATCGTCGGCGGCGGCCTGCCGGTCGGCGCCTATGGCGGACGGGCCGAAATCATGGATCACGTGCTGCCGGCGGGCAAAGTGTTTCAGGCTGGCACGCTGTCGGGCAATCCGCTGGCCACCGCCGCCGGCATCGCCACGCTGCGGCAACTGCGCGACGATCCGCCTTATGAGCGGCTGGAGCAATTGGGCGCGCGACTGGAGTCGGGCTTACGCGACGCTGCGCAAGCGGCCGGCGTGGCTTGCTGCACGGCCCGAGTCGGCAGCATGCTCACGCTTTTCTTTCATCCGGGTCCGGTGACCGATTGGCCATCGGCCAGCCGCTGCGACACAGGGGCCTTTGCGCGGTATTTCTGGCAGTTGATCGAGCGCGGCGTCTACATGCCCTGCAGCCAATACGAGGCGCTGTTCATCTCGGCCGCCCACACCGAGGCCGATATCGACCAGACCATCGCCGCCGCCCGCGAGGCGCTGCGACCGTGAATCCTTAAGTGCCTATGCCCGAACTGGCGGGTAGGCGGGCCGTCTACACCACAATGCCGGTTCTGGGTTAGGCTCTACGTCCTCTACGTCGCAGGGGCGGGGGAAGACGGGCCAACTCCTTCTAGGATGACTTGCTGCAGTGTCGACGGATCGCCGAATCGTTTGCTGGCATCCAGGATTTCCAGACCGACGAGTTGCCCATTACCGTCGTATTCCGCGGCAATGCCTTCGGCCAATTCTTGGGTGGTGACCGTCGTATCTCGAAAGGAAATGCTCAGGGCATCAACCTCAGTGTCATAGCTGATTCTCATGTCCGCCACCTCCGCCTCCGTAAAGCCGCGCCGCGTGATGTAACCGCGAGCGTGAGCTGAAAGTCGAATTGGTTTGCTCGGCACCGCTAACTCACGATCGAGTGGCTGAAATTTGAGTCGTATTTTACTCCGGCTGAAAGCAATGGGGTAGCCGCTGGGCAGTTTTCGTTACGAGGCGCGGGCGGTAGAATCCCCGCTACTGACCACCACGGATGACCGACCCCAGAATCGCTGAAGGCCTACATCAGCTTGCCACGATCCGCCGTAACTACCGCCAGCGGCCCCGAAATGCTTTACCGCCAGACGCAGCGAGCGGCCCTGGCCGGCTTGCTGGTGACGCTTGTGCTAGGCATTGCCAAACTGGTCGGCGGTTGGCTGGGGCATTCGCTGGCACTGCTGTCTGATTCGGTACACTCGTTGGGCGACGCGCTCTCCTCCGCCTCGATTCTGGCCGCGCTCTGGTGGGCGCAGCGCCCGGCCGACCGCGAACACCCCTATGGCCACACCCGCATCGAAACCATCGTCGCTTCGAACGTGGCGCTGCTGCTCATCGTATCAGGCGTCTGGATCGTGTGGGAGGCCCTGCGCACCTGGCGCCAGGACACCGATCCGCCGCACGCCTGGACCATCGCCATCGCCTTGGTGAGCGTGGTGATGAATGAGATGGTCTACCGGTATTCGGCCTCGATTGCACGGCAGACCGGTTCCAAAGCCATCGAGACTTCGGCCTGGGACCAGCGGCTCGATGTGCTGGGATCGTTGGTGGTATTGATCGGGCTGGTGGTCACCACCTGGGGCGGCCCCCGCTGGCAGAGCGTCGACAACCTCGCGGCACTCGGCGTGGCGGCCATTGTCATTTGGGCCGGCGCGTCGCTGTTTTATGGCGGACTGCAAGACCTGATGGACCGGCAGGCCGAGCCTGAACTGCTGGAGAAGATTCGCAGGCTCGCGTTGGCCGTGCCCGGCGTGCGCGGCGTCGAACAAGTGCGAGTCAGAAAGGCCGGACTGGAGCACTTCGTCGATATTCACGTCGAGGTCGATGCCCAGATCAGCGTGCGCGAAGGCCACGACCTTGGCCACCGGGTGAAAGACCGGCTCATCACCGAGATTCTCACGGTCAAGGATGTGCTGGTCCATGTCGAGCCGTGGGCGGCAAAGGACTTGCAAAATAACCGGCTCGGGCCAGAATAAAACGGTCCCGCCAACCCCCTCCTTCCTCGAACCACGCTCCATCCCATGCGCCGTCTGCTTTGCCCGTTGTGCTTTGTCGCGATCGTTTGTTGGCAACTTTCCGCCGCCCTGGCGGCCAAGCCGCTTGGCTCTTGGCCCACGTTTCGTGGCGCCGACCGGTCGGGCGTCTCGCACGACACGGGGCTGCTCAAGCAATGGCCGGAAGAGGGGCCGCCGCTGGTCTGGGAAACCGAGGGCGCCGGCCGCGGCTATTCGAGCCTGGCCATCGTGGGAGACAAAATCTTCACGCTGGGCGACGCCCCCAGCACCGCCGGCGACGAGGCCGAGTATTTGCTCGCCTTCGACCGGCAATCGGGCAAGCCGCTCTGGAAAGCCAAGATCGGCCCGCCTTGGAAAAGCGGCTCGCCCAACTGGCAGAGTTCTCGCTCGACGCCCACCGTCGATGACGATTCGGTCTACGTGGTGAGTCCTTTCGGCGAACTGGTTTGCTGCGATGTTGCCACGGGCGACGAGCGCTGGCGAAAGCAATTGAAGGACGACCTGGGCGGCAAGAAAGGCGATGGTTGGGGCTATAGCGAGTCAGTGCTCGTGGACGGCGACCGCGTGGTCTGCACGCCCGGCGGCGAGACTGCGACCGTGGCCGCCCTCGATAAGCGCAACGGCGAACTGATCTGGCAGACGACTCGCCCGGAAGACCGCGGCGCGGGGCATGCCTCGATCGCCGTCGCCGAAATCGGCCCGACGCGGGTCTACGTGCAAACCACCGCCAGCGGCCCGTTGGGCGTGCGCGCCAGCGACGGCAAGCTGCTCTGGAATTACCCGATCGACAAAACGACCGCCGTCATTCCCACGCCGATCGTGCGCGACGATCTGGTGTTTTTCTCGGCGGGCTATGGGCGCGGCGGCGCGCTGCTCAGACAAGTGCCCCGACCCGACGATGAAGTCGAAATCGAAGAAATCTATCCGCTCAACAAGGCCCTGGCCAATAAGCACGGCGGCGTGGTGCTGGTGGGCGATTACGTGTATGGCGATTCGGAAGACAAGGGCATTGTGTTTTGCGCCGAACTGATGACCGGCGAGATCAAATGGAAAGAGCGCGGCCCGGGTCGCGGCTCGGCGGCCGTCACCGCCGCCGACGGTTGTTTATATATCCACTACAGCGACGGCGTGATGGCGTTGGCCAAAGCCAGCCCCGAGGCGTTTACGCTGCTGGGGTCGTTCACCGTGCCCGGCAGCGGCGATCGCCCAAGCTGGATGCATCCGGTCGTGCTCGACGGCAAGCTCTACGTGCGCGAGCAAGATCGTTTGCTGTGCTACGACGTGCGGGCGGGCGGCGGTGAGTGAGCCCAATCAGTTTTGACATTCAATTTCGGCAACGGGCTCTGTAGGGAACGGACTCCGTGCCGTTCCGCGAACCGCCAATCGACGTCATCCCGCGCTGCAACGCGTTCGGTCGAAGGGTAGGGTGGCGTCGCGCCGCCCCTCAGGCGACGTAGGGTGGGCCGAGCGCAGCGAGTCCCACCATTCGCCGCGTCATCGTTGTCGCGCCGA
>JAICLL010000196.1 GCA_025927475.1 Pirellulales bacterium | reverse complement strand
GGAAGGGCTCACTCGAAATCCTCCGTGTGTTGGGCGGGTCGTGGATGGTTGTTACCCATGAAACCCCGCAAAACGCCGGATGGTTTCGAGTTTTTTTGCCTCTCGATTAAAAACGCCCTTCCGGGGACGCTTGCTTAAGGCCTAGAGAACGCTGGGCCGGCGACCTACACGAATTGGCCTCAGAATGTTTCGCCAGGCACGGACGGCAATGGAGGTGCGCTCAGCTACAACGTAGTGGACCAAGCTGATCCCGGGCTGTTTCGCGTACTGCCCTCGGTGGACGCCAGCGGCACGCTTACCTTCACGCCGGTGGCCAACAACATCGGCAAAGCCACATTCTCGGCCACCGTTTACAACGCGCTGACGAAGCTCTTCAGCGCGCCGGAGACTTTTACGATCAGCATCTATGCCCCGCCGACGACGGATGGGGAGACCTATGTGGTGGACTATACAGGCGGCAACTACGCCACGGCGTCCGATGGCGTGCTCTCGCACGATACCGATCCGAATAGCGCGTTCGACGGGGGCGCCATGACGGCGGTCGTGGTGAACAGCGGCTCCGATGGTTATGTTTACATGAACTCGGACGGTTCGTTCAAATATTATCCCTCGAACGGCGTGTTCGCCGGGTACGACCAAATCAGTTACCAAGCCGCCGTAGGACCGGCGACAAGTCCGACGCAAACGGTCACCATTTACTCGCATGAAGGCGCGATGGTCGAGAAACTGTATCGGCAAGTCCTGTTCCGCGACGCGGGGAGATCGGAGGTAATGAATTGGGCGCCGCAGTTGCACGGCGGGCTGTCAATGACATCGTTTGGCGGCGACATCATCGAGAGCAGCGAGCATTTGAATACGGTCGTGACGGGCTTCTTCTATGATTTCCTGGGGCGCAGCCCGAGTTCCTCCGACCTGAGCTATTGGGACAGCGTCTGGGTCAACAACGGCGGTCCAGAGCAGGTAATCAT
Source organism: Pirellulales bacterium (assembly GCA_025927475.1). Lineage (GTDB taxonomy): Bacteria > Planctomycetota > Planctomycetia > Pirellulales > JAICIG01 > JAICLL01. The sequence continues at coordinate 10,493 of JAICLL010000196.1, read as the reverse complement.
TGGCATCGCCAGCACGCCGGAGTGCTTTAATTATGCGCAGACGCAGTACCTCTATGGCGATCAGAACTCGAACTGGTTGGCCCTGGCTTATCAGCAGATTCTGAGCCGCGCGGTCGACTCGGGCGCTTTGAGCTACTTCACCGGCCAGTTGGACAACGGCTACATGAGCCGAGCCCAGGTGGCGCAGACCTTGGCGACCAGCAGCGAGTACCGCACCAATGCGATCAACAACTACTACAGTTTGTTCCTTGGGCGCGCCCCAAGTTCCAGCGACCAGCAGTATTGGCTGGGGCAAATGCAGAATGGAACCAATCAGTTATCGCTGCAAGAGACGCTCATCGCCTCCGGTGAGTATTTCAGCAGTCCCCAGGCAGCCGTGTACGATCCGACGTACGGCTGGTACGACGTCAACCTCTGGAAGTATTGATGCCGCCATAGCGGCTAGTTTAACTCGAGCAGGTCTATCGGGTTGCGCTTCCGAACCGAATTCAGAACAATCTGAATATCGCCGGCTTCGGCAGCTAGCGACCGGCAGATTCAACGCGCGGCCCGGCGGCCCTTTACGGCGGGCTTTCGCCTTTTTCGCACTCGGACCGAGGCCCAGAAGTCTTTCTCTGACAGTCCGCGCCCTTGTTTGATACTTTGCCTGGAACGATCGAGCAACGCTTGAAACTGGGGCGAACGCCCGAGCAGCAGGCGCTCCAGGTCTTCTTCATCGCGTGGAACGAGTAACACAGCGGCAGGCTTACCGTTGCGCGTGATGACGATCGGGCCTTCGACGCCACATTCATCCAGATATGCACTGAGCCGTGCTTTAACGTCCGCCAGCGGTGCGATTCTCATGATTCGTACTCCTCTCCCCCGATCAATAGACGGTTATGGTCCTTCGTGCCGATTGCCAGTACGTGGACTTCGCGAGTGGTCGGGTCGGCCTCGTAAAAGACGCGGAAGCGATTGTTTCGACCACAGCGAAGCTCCCAGGCCGCGCCGAATGGGGCCGGCTGATCCATTGGCTTTCGGTTCCTAGTTTCGTCCAGCGGAGAATGGGTTAGTTGTTGATGGATCGTTTTCTGCAAGAGTGTGTGGTGCTTCGAGTCGATCATGTCCAGATGCTCGATGGCCTCCGGCGCAAACAGCAATGTGTACTTCAACGCCTTGGACATTGACTAGAATTCTAGTCCCGCCTTTTTGCACGTCAACCCCAAAGGACGAACACATCCCATCCTTTCGCCGTCCAGAATGCAATGCGCCGGGCTACCGTGTTAACTTCCGAACCGCTCGTACCAGAGCAGCGCGGTCATAGTCTTCGCGTCTTCGATCTGGCCGGTGCGGACAAGCTGGAGGGCTTCGTCCCAGGTAACGAGCCATGGTTCGATCTGCTCGCCGCTCTCCAGACGCGGGTGGCCGGGCGTCAGGTCGGTCGCCAGAAAGACCACCATCCGCTCGCAGAGAATGCCCGGCGACATGAAAAACTCGCACAGCCGGGTGATCGAGCCGGCGGTAAAGCCCGTCTCTTCTTGCAGCTCGCGCCGGGCGGTCTCGGCAGGGTCTTCGCCGGGTTCGAGCGTGCCGGCGGGCAGCTCGATCAGCGTTTGCCCCACCGCCACCCGAAAGTTGCGAATCAGGCAAATTCGCCCGTCGGCCAGCAACGGTAGAATCGTGACCGCGCCGGGATGCTGCACGACCTCGCGGGTGTGGAGGCTGCCGTCGGCGGCAGCGTAGCTTTGGCGGACAACCTGAAACCGCCGTGCCTGGAGCAAGATTTCCGGTTCGTCCATAAGCTGTGGCCGTGAGGCGGGCGCCGGTTGATTGCCTGCCCGGCGGCCCACTGTTAAGATAACGGCAACGGCAGAGTTCTCCAAGAAGGCAAGGCTGGGCGGCCCGTCCGCTCGGCGATCGAGCCATGCGCGATCTGTTGAGCTGGAATTTATCCCTGGGGCGATGGGCCGGCGTGCAGGTGCGGCTGCACGTGTTCTTCGTGCTCTTTATCGCCGTGGCCTTGCAGCTTGGCTCATCCTCGGGCGAGGCGGCCTTCTGGGAAACCGTGGTCGGCCTGCTCATTCTGTTGGCCAGCGTGCTGGCGCACGAATTCGGGCATTGCCTGGCCGCCGCGCGCATGGGCGGCGCGGTCGATCAGATTTTGCTGTGGCCGCTGGGCGGACTGGCGCCGGTACAGACCTCGCACGATCCACAGATCGAGCTGCTGACCGCGGTCGCCGGCCCACTGGTCAACCTGTCGGTCTGCACGATCGCGGCGCCGCTCTTGTTCATCGAAGGCCACAGCGTACTAGAGCTATTCAATCCCTTGCTGCCGCCGATGGCCAAGCACGGCTTGACCTGGGTCGATGGCGTGGCCTGGACCTTTTGGATCAATTGGCTGCTGTTTTTGGTGAACTTTCTGCCGGCGGCGCCGTTGGACATGGGACGCGCGCTGCGCGCCATGCTCTGCATGCAGAATGATTTCCGGCATGGCGTGGTGATGGCGGCCCGCGTGGCCCAATCGACGGCCTTCGGCCTCTGGTTTGCCGCCGGTTGGTTGGCGTACAACAACGCGCAGTCTGCCAATCCGCAGTTTGGTTTTGCCGTGCTGCCGCTGGTGCTGCTGGGCGTGCTGCTGTTCTTTAGCGCCCGGCAAGAGGCCGAGCGCGTTTACGACCCCGACGCCGATGAAGCTCCCTTTGGCTACGATTTTTCGCAGGGATACACCAGCCTGGAAAAAGCCGCCCAGCCGCGCGCCAGTTCGCAGGGCATGTTTCGCAAGTGGTTGATCGAGCGCCGCCAGGAACGGCTGCGGCGGCAGCAATTGCTGGAGGCCGAAGAAGAACGCCGCGCCGACGCCGTGCTGGCCAAGCTCCATCAAGACGGCCTGCATGCCCTCTCGGAAGATGAGCGGTCGCTCCTCAATCGCGTGAGCGCCCGCTACCGCAATCGCCAGCGGGGCTGAGCGAGTGCGCGATGAAAAAACTCACTTCGGTCCATTACGCCGAAGCCGTTGCGAAGAGCGCCTGCAGGCAAATGCTCGACCACGACTCGAAGCCCGACAGGTCGGCCAGCAGCGCGTCGATCGGGCGAAAGCCGCATTCGATCAGCCCGCTTTCCCGCGGCCGGATGGCGGGCTGCTCGACATCGAATAAGTGGACGATGCCCAGATGTACGCGGCCCACGTCGGTCTGGTCGTCGTTGATCAGGCCGACGCACTGCTCGCGATACTCGGTATCGATGTAAACTTCTTCAGCCAGTTCGCGGCGCATTCCTTCGCGGTAGGGATCGGCGGCGCCGTTGCCGACATCGTCGGCGGAAATGTGCCCGCCCACGCCCACGCTGCGTTTGCTGTGCAGGCGGCCCTCGCCTTGGCCCTTGCCCCGCGTATACTGGAAAATCGTCCGCGCGCCGTCGGCCCGCGTGTGCCGGAAGAGGCAGTAGGGAATAAGCTGTTTGAATGAGGGGTCTTGTTCCATCGCGGCCCGCGGATGGTAGCTGACGTTGGCGGGCCGCAGCAGTTCAGCGCGGTAGCGATCGACCTCGGCGCAGAAGCCCTGAAAGTATCCGAGTTGGTGAAACAACGAAGTGGGCACCACTAGCACTTTTTCGGTAGAGACGTCGATCACGAGCGAATCCTTGCTGAACTGTGTGAGCGTAAAGAGAGAGATTGTAAAGTCGCCTTTCGATCCGCGAAAGTGGTGCTGAAACCATGATTCCGCCTGATAAGACAGCAAGCGATGCTCAGCCGGTGGCGCTGGTCACGGGCAGCGGCGCGCCGCGGATTGGCAATTGTATTGTCCGCCGGCTGGCGTCGCGCGGCTATCGGGTGATCTTGCACGCCTATCGCTCGCGCGCCGCGGCGGCGGCCACGGCCGATGAGCTGCAAGCGCAGGGCACGGCGGCCGGAGTCGTGCTGGGCGATCTGCGCGATGAAGTCGCCGTGCGCGAGATGACCCGGCAGGCGCTCGGCATATTCGGCCAGATCGACGCTCTGGTGAATTGCGCCGGCGTGTGGCGAGCGAAACGCCTGGAAGACATCACCGCCGCCGACGTGCGCGAACATTTTGAGATCAATACGCTGGGCACATTTCTCTGCTGCCAGCACGTCGGCCTGGTGATGGCCGGCCAGCCGTCGGGCGGGGCCATCGTCAACTGCGGCGATTGGGCGGTGGCGCGGCCGTATCTGAACTACGCCGCATATTTTCCGTCGAAGGGCGCCATTGGGGCGCTCACCCGCGATTTTGCCATCGAACTGGCCAGCCGCAATCCGCGGGTGCGGGTCAATGCGGTGCTGCCCGGCCCGGTGATGATTCCCGAGAGCGTGCCCGACGACGAGCGCCGCAGGGCCGTCGCCCGAACGCTCGTCAAGCGCGAGGGCAGCCCGGAAGACGTGGCCGATGCGGTGGTGTTTCTGCTGGAAAACAAGTTTGTGACCGGCGTCTGCCTGCCGGTCGACGGCGGGCGGACGATCTATACCGCCGAGTGACTCGCGCGTTCTGCCTCGCTTGCGCATCCGGTCAGGGCTTCATTTCCGGCCGGTGGCTGGGGCAGAGCCGCGCGACACTGGTCGGATTGGACGTGAGGAGTTCGCGGCAATGCCCCGGCAGCCCACCCGCCGGGGCATCGCTGACCGAAACCGCGTGTGATGCAAAACACACCGAACGCGGCCAGCTTCTGCCCCAGCCACCGCGCTTCTGTTAACAACGGACCGCCGCATCGGCTTCTTAACGGTCTGCGGGCACGATATATTGGAGTGCGACTCAAGCGGGCGAACTTCCCAAGCTAAGGAACTTTTCGATGCGGCACGTCTCAACCATCAAGCTGCTGGCCGGCCTGCTCGCGGTCACATTAACCCAAATAGGGCACACCGGCCTTCTGATAGCCGATGATGACGATGCCGGCGATCGGCAGGCCGATTTGACCCTGCCCGAAGGCTCGTCCGAGGAACTACTCAAGTTCATCGAAAAGGTTGATTCGGCCAAACCGCAAGGAACCCGCAAAGAGCGGATGGAATGGCTCACCAAAAGCCGGCAGGCGATTGTCGAGGCCGCCGAAAAGATTCGCCGATCGAAGGCCGACGACACGACCGCGGCGAAAGCCGCCAAGGCCGAGTTGGATGCGCTGACGCTCTTGAAGCGGCTGGGCGAAAAGCAGGCCGCCGATAAGCTCGCCAAGCTCACGGCCGAGTTGAAAAACGACCGGCGACCGCAGTTCGCCGCGATGTTCAAGCTGCTCGACCTTTCCAAGCGCGTGGAAGAGGCCGACACGTCGGACGGCAAGGAACTGAAGGAACTGGCCGACGAGGTAAAAGAGATCGCCTCGCAAAGTAAGCCCGACATGGAGCTGGGCGTGTTGGTCCGAAACATCTGCGTCAAGCTCTTTCAGGCCGACGAGAAAGAAGCGGCGGTCGCATTGTGCGGCGACTTTGCCAAGCAATTTGCACAGAGCGACGACGAGCAGACGCTGGCCGCCGGCGCCGGCCTGGCCCAGATCACCGCGCAAATGTACAGCGCCCAGGACCTGCCCAAGGACGAAGCGAAATTCGACCGCGAATTCGCGGCGCTGTTGAAGAAGAGCAAGCTGGAAGCCGCCCGCGAGCTGATTCCTTCATTCGAAGGCCAGGCCCGCCGGCTGGACTTGCCGGGCAACACGATGGAGATTTCCGGCAAGCTGGTCGATGGCGGCCAGTTTGATCTGTCGCAATACAAAGGCAAGGTGGTGCTGGTCGATTTCTGGGCCACCTGGTGCGGTCCCTGCGTTGCCGAATTGCCGAATGTGAAGAGCATGTACGAGCGCTATCATGACCGCGGGTTTGAAGTGGTCGGCATCAGCCTCGACCAGAGCCGCGAGGCGTTGGAAGAGTTTATCAGCAAGGAAAAGTTGCCCTGGCCGGTGTTGTTCGACGACGCCAGTGAAGAGACCAGCGGCTGGAAGCATCCCTTGGCCACGTATTACGGCGTGAGTGCGATTCCGCTGCCGATCTTGCTGAATCGCGAAGGGAAGGTCATGAGCATGCAGGCCCGTGGGCCGGCGCTCGGCGATTTGTTGACCGACCTGATCGGCCCCGCCGAAGACGAGGATAAGTAGCATTGGATTTTGAATCGGGAGGGACGATAAGCCGTAGGGTGGGCCGAGCGCAGCGAGTCCCACCTTGAGCCGCATGTAACGTTTACGCGCTGCGATCGTGCGAGGTCGTAAGTCGCAATGTACTTTTCTCGGGGACCGGTGGCGCGAGTTGCACCGGCAAGTACCAATCTTGATTGTCAAAACCGACCGGATTGCGAAAGCCGGCGCATGCCTTCGGCGGTGGAGATGCTTGAATGGTATCCAAAGTCGCGGCGGGCGCGGTCGATGTTGAAATAATGTGAGCGCCCGAGCTGAGCGGCCAGAAAGCGCGTCATGCGCGGCTCAGCGTTCAGGCGCGCCACGCGGTGGGCCGCCTCAAGGCCCGCGCCGATGGCCCAGGCCGCGGAAAGCGAAATGCCGCGCTTCACCGGGGGCAGCCCGGCCACGGCCAGTAATTCGTCGATCCATCGCCAACAATTCACCGGCTCGCCCTGAGTAATAAAGTAGGCCCGTCCGGCAACGGGCGAATCGAGCGCCAGACGATCGGCGGCTTGCCAATGCGCGGCGGCGGCGTTTTCGACAAATACCATGTCGATCAGATTGCGTCCGTCGCCCACGCGCAGCAGTTTGCCGGCCCGCGCCCGGTCGATCAGTCGCGGCACAAGCTGACGGTCGCGCGGTCCCCAAATCAAATGCGGCCGTAGCGAGCAGGTGGCCAACTCGCCGCGGCCGTTGGCCGCCAACACAGCCTGTTCGGCCAGCGCCTTGGTATGCGGGTAGTGGCACAGCCAGCGGGTCGGATAGGACGCCGATTCATCGACGCCGCACTGGTCGCCGCCGTCGAACGTCACGCTGGGGCTGCTGGTGTAAACTAAGCGTTTGACGCCGTGCACCACGCAGCCGTCGATGACGTGCTGCGTGCCGAGCGTATTGATTTCATAAAAATGCCGCCACGGTCCCCAGATGCCCGCCACGCCGGCCACGTGATAGACCGTATCTACCTGCTGGCAGGCGTCGGCGGTGGCTTTGGCATCGCGAAGATCGGCGATCACCATCTCGACGCCCAGCCGCTCAAGCTCGGGCGTGGGGCGGCGGCAGAGCGCCCGCACCCGGTCGCCACGGGCAACAAGCTGCTCGACCAGGTAAAGGCCCAAAAAGCCGGCGGCGCCGGTCACCAGGCAATGATTCATTTTTCTAGAACGGATTAATCGTGTGTTCGCTTGCGCTCTCCTCCGATGGCTGGGGCAGAGCCGCGGCACACGGACCGGAGTGGAGCGCGAGGTCGTCGCGGCGATGCCCCAGTGGCGCCGCTACCGGGGCATCGCTGGCCGAAATTATCGTTTGGCAACCAACCCCAAAACGCGGTCAGCTTCTGCCCCGGCCGCCCGAAGTTCAAGTCAGCCCCCAATGAGTTTATTTTGCTCAGGCTTGCAAGAATACTGGGATAACCGCCCCGCGGCGGCGTCTTATCTGTAATTGAAGGCGGGCAAAGAAGGAAACAAGGCAGCCGATGTCGGCGGTCGGCCCCGAATTGCTGGCGAGGGTTTTGGACGAACATGGTTCGGCGCTGGTGCTCTATGCGCGGCTGTGGTGCGAAACGCCGGAAGACGCGGTTCAGGAGGCTCTGCTGCAGTTGGTGCGGCAGCCGGCCCCGCCCGACAACCTGGCGCCGTGGTTGTACCGGGTGGTGCGCAACGCGGCGATCAGCGCCTCTCGGGCAGCCCGGCGACGGCGAAGGCACGAGACCGCGGCGGCCAGCCAGGCCACGAGTTGGTTTGTGCCCAGCGCCGCCGACCGGCTCGACGCCGATCAAGCGGCCCGCGCGTTGGAATCGCTCGCCGGCGACGAGCGCGAGATGATCGTCGCCCGGCTGTGGGGCGGCCTGTCGTTTCAAGAGATCGCGGAACTCATGGGAACCTCGTCCAGCAGCGCCCACCGCCGCTATGAAGCGGGTCTGGCCAAGCTGCGGGAAAAATTGGAGCCGATATGGCGGAAAACCCATCTGAACACCTGACGCCCGAATTGCGGGCTTTCGAAGCGGCGCTGGCATCGCTCGCACCGCGACCGTCGGCGCTCGACCGCGACCGGCTGATGTACGAAGCGGGTCGGGCGTCGGTCGGCGCCATGCCCGTGGCCCCTACCAGCCGTTGGGCCTGGCCGGTGGCTTTCTCGGGCATGTCAGCCGTGGCGGCTTCGCTGTTTCTCGCGTTATGGCTTCGGCCACCGGCGGTGGTCGAACGAGTGGTGCAGCGCGCTGTGAGCGAAGAGATCGGCCAGCCGAATCCGAGTGATGTAGACAACCAAGCCATTGTGCCGGCCTCAATCGTGCAGACGAGCGACGAGTCGAGGGAGCGCCGGCCTGAAAGCCCCCTGCATCGGCCGCCGGCATCGTCTGAGCCGTCGTATTTCGACTTGCGCGACCGCGTGTTGGCGATGGGCATCGACGCCTGGCAGCCGCCATCGCACGTCGCGCCGGCAGAGAATCAGTCCCAGCCCACCTACCGCGACCTGCTTATCGAATTGGGAGAGATCAATTAACACCATGGCCGAGCGCAGCGAGTCCCACCGTTTTGCCGCCTGGCCGTGACCGCGCCGAGTCGCCGCCCGAAGGTGGGACTCGCTGCGCTCGGCCCACCCTACGGCCTGACTCATCTTGTTACCGATGCCTTCGTTCCTCATTTTTCATCCCCCGAGAACCAATATGCAACCAAATCGTTACGCCCTAAGCCGCTTGATTGCCCTCTTCTGCATTGCCCAGTCGGTCTCCGCGCTGGCCGCGGAGCCAATGGCCGACGCCCAAAAACCGGAGGACGAAACTCCAACGGTCCGGCTCAAGCTACGCCCCGCCGCCGAACCGCGGCCCGCGCTCAAATATCAGTTGCTTCCGCTGCCGCTAGACCAACAGCCGGGCAACGCCGCCGTGTTCTACAACAAAGCCTTGTTGATCTACCAACAGAATGCCGAGCTTGTGAAACAAGGTGACAAGGTTTCGCAGTGGAACGATATGCCGCTCAATAAGCTGCCGCTGGACGACATTGCCAAGACGCTGGCGCCCTGGAGCGCCGTGTTTAAGGAAGTCGGCCTGGCGGTCAAACGCGAAGACTGCGATTGGCAAACGCCCATTCATGAACAGACGCCCTACAGCATCCTTTTACCGGAGATTCAGACCTTGCGGGCGGTGGCGCGGGCGCTGCGGCTGCGTGCTCGGTGGCAAGTCGCTCGACACGAATACGTCGACGCCATCGACACCATGAAAACGGTCTATGCGATGTCACGGCATTGTGCGTCCGGAGTGACGATGATTCAAGGGCTGGTGGGCATCTCATTTATCGGCATGATGGTGCAGGTCCACGAAGACATGGTTCAGCAGCCCGGCGCGCCGAACCTTTACTGGGCCCTCACCTGGCTGCCGCGGCCGTTGATCGACATGAGGCACGCGAATGAATTTGAGATGGCGACCGTCTATTTGTGGAAGCCCGAATTGCGGCGGCTAGACGAACCGCGCACCGCCGAGGCTTGGAGGCAGCTTTATGATGAATTGGCGCGCGGACTGTCCGAAATCGATCCCGGCGTCGACAACGACGAGCGGCGGCTAATATTGCTGGGTCTCGCCATCAAAGGTTATCCTCGGGCGAAACGCGATCTGATCGATCGCGGTCGCCTGCCCGAACAGGTCGAGGCCATGCCGGTGGCTCAAGTGCTGCTGCTTCATACCATGCAGACCTATGAGGACCTGCGTGACAATCAGTTTAAATGGACGGCGCTGCCCTTTTGGCAGGCTCAACAGCGACTGGAAGAAGCGGTGAGGCAGCTTGGGTCGAGCGCTCAACGCGAAATCATTCCGCGGCTGGCCCAGCTTCTTCTACCGGCGGTGCAATCCGTGAGTCACGCCCAGGCGCGCAACGAGCGGACGATTGCGATGCTGCGAACGATTGAAGCGTTGCGGCTTTATGCCGCGGCGCACGACGGACGGCTGCCCGAACAGCTTGACGATATCAGCGAGGCGCCGGTGCCGAGCGATCCCGTCACCGGCGAGCCATTCACTTACCGGTCTTCAGAAAACAAGGCCGTGCTCGAAGCTCCCTTGCTCGAAGGCATGCCCGCCCAAATGGGCAAGCGATATTGGTTGATTGTGGCGGAGTAGGGCCCAAGGCCGGAAGGCCGCTCTTAGCCGCAACGCGGCGTCATTCGATAGCCCAGGGCGCAGCCCGGCTGCGCCCTGGGCTATCGAATGACGCACCTTCGGTGCTGAAGAACGACAGACACGCGCGACATCGCCGGAACAAAAACAAAGCCGGACCTGAATTCAAGTTTCGCAGTTTTTGCTAGCAGATGAACGACGCCGTAGCGTCATTATGCCGCAAGTTGGAGTACTTGGTCGAGAATCTGCTTGATTTTTTTGCTTCCCTGTCCTGACAGGCCCAGCGGAATAATCTGTTCGTGGG
>JAICLL010000162.1 GCA_025927475.1 Pirellulales bacterium | reverse complement strand
TTTCTTCAATAAGTTCTCCGAAATCATCGTAGATAAATTGCGTGAGATGGCCAAGAGCGTCTTGTTCGGACGTGACCTGCCCGTCGCCGTTATAGGCATACGTGACGGTGGGTCTTGCCGCGCCGGGCGTAGGGGCCGGACCCGTGCTGGTCAACACCTGGCCCCGCCAGTTAAACGTGTTGTCCGTTTCGTTGGATGCTTGGTCGAACTCCTGCACCGCCATGCCCAGGCCGTTATAGACCACGGTGCTTTGCGGCCCGCCCAGTCCGCCGCCATCAGGGTTCGGCAGCGTGATGCTGGTTTGCAGATCGTTGGCCGAATAGCCCAGGCTCGTGAGCCGCCGCATGGGGTCGAGAATTGAGGTCAAGTTGTCGGCGTCATCATATCCCAGCGTGGTCACGGTGTCATTGCTGCCGCCGGTCGGGTCGGGCTGGGTGATCTTGGTCAGCTCCGGATCGTCGCCGTCGCTGCCCAGGGCATACGCATAAAACGTGCTCAGGTTGCGCGCGTCGGTCGCTTCGATTTCCCGTCCCTTGGCGTCCCACAGCTTGGTGTAGGTGGGCCGCACATCGGGGTTGTTCGGATCGGGGGCCGGCAGCTCCGTCTCGACCAGCCTGTTCAAATTGTCATACGTCGTCAGCGTCGTCGCCTGCAACTCGTTGGTAAAGCTGGCCGGATTGTCGTTGGGGTCGTATGTCATCGACACGCTGGCTTGGTCGGGCGTGCCTTGCGCAAAGACAATCTCCGAAACCTGGCCATGGTGCGTGTACGAATAATCGGTAAAAATCCCGCGAGGGTCTTCCTCGGTGGCCACCAGGCCGGCCGGCGGATCGTCGGGATTGACCGGGGCGGGCGTGTAGGTGTAGTGCGTCACGCGGTTGGCCACGCCTTGCGTGTGGCTCACCTGCGTTACGGTCAAGACATCGCCGTTGCTGACATCCAGGCCATAGTCGGTCTCGCGCCCCGCCGCATCGACGTAAACGGTTGGCTCATGCCAGGTGGGGTCGATGGTCCAGGTTTCCTTGGTGCCGTCAGGCAGATCGCGTTCGATCAGGTCGCCGCTGGTGTTGTACTTTTGCACGGTCACCAGATTCTGCCCGCCCACGGTCAATGGAGGTTGCGTGATCTGCGTGACCTCGTGCATCGAGTTCGTCTGCTCGCTGACCGTATTGCCGGCGGCGTCGGTCGTCGAAACGATATCGCCCGACGATGGATCAGCAACGTATTGCGACTGATGGCCGTTGCCGTCGGTCGTGGTGCCCACGATGCTGCTGGCGTAGACAAGCGGGGCGGGGTTCGACACGGTGCCCAGGCCGCCGCTGGTATCAACGATGGCCTGGCTGGCGGGCGTGTTGTACTCGGTCGAGCTATTGTCAGGGCTGACGATCTTGGTGACCGCGCGCCATTGGTTATAGGAAAGGCTCGTTGTGCCATCGCTATCGGTGATGGCGTCGAGCAGGCCCGTGGTGGGGTCGTAGCCCAGCGTGGTGACCGGCTGCGCTTCGCTGTCGCCGGGATCGGGCCGCGTGATTTTGACGAGTTGCCCGGCGGTGACCACGTAACTTGTCGTTCGGCCGGCGAAGTCGGTACTGGAGGCAAGATATCCGCCAGAATATGCGAACGCGGTGGTCCGGCCCACATTGTCTTGCACGGCGGCCAGCGTGTTGTCGCCGTTATAGCTGTAATCGAGCCAATTGCCGTCTTTGTCGGTGCTCTTGGTCAGCAGGCCCGCGCCCGAAAACTGCTCGGTGCTGTGGTCGAGCATGGTGAGCGTGAACGTGCCGTCCTGGTTTTTTAGCAGGCTGGCGAACTGCGGCGAATCGTCGGGCGGAACATAGGCCCCCGTATTTGAGTTCAGCCCGAACCAATACACATTGCCGCTGCCATCGAGCAGACTGACGCCGCTTTCTTCCGTTCCCGATTGGACCACGAGCCGATCGACATTGTGCGGCGCCCAGCCGCTACCGTAAGGCGAGTTGTCGCGGTTCTGGGTGCCGACCCAACCGGATTGGCTGTAAACGATCGGCGTCTGGCCGTTGGAATAGTTTTCGGTGACCGTCATCACCCAGTCATAGTCTCCGTCGGCCAGGCCGCTGGCGTCGATCTGACCGGCGAAATCGACTTGCTGGCCCTGCGTATAACCGGCCGGGCTATAGTAGACCGGCGTGCCGCTCCAGACGGTGTTGCCGCTGAGATCCAACAGCGAGAGCTGCGCTTCGATGTTGGTGGCCGAGGCCACGCTGCTCGACAGCGTGTCGAGCACGTTGACCATCGGGTGCGGTCGCTGAGAGCTGTTGTACGAAAAGGCGTCAGGCACGGCGCCTTTTCCATCGCCCACCGTGGCGGCGCCGGTGGCCTGATCGACCGAGGTTTCCACATTGCCGCAGCCGCAATTGCAGGTGCAGAAACGCTGCTGGGCTTCCTCTTCAAGAATCACTCCGCCGCCGTAGGCCTGCATTGATGTTCCTTCGCCGCCTTGCGGACTGGATTCATAAAGTTGCGCTCTGAGATTGAAGTTTTTGCCGGCGAAACCGTTGTTCGGCTCGCCGTCATCGAGGGTAGTAACCAGCACGTCGATTTCCCCGCTGCCGCTGACTTGGATCCAGCCACTTCTGACCTGGACGTAATCGATACCCGCCTGCGCTTCGCCGTCCTGGGTGCCGAAGTTGATGCCGCTCGGGTAAAGCAGGTCCGCCCAATGGATGGCGAACAAGAACAAGGCGCCTTCGGGGCCGCTGACGTCGCTGACCCAAAGCTGCGGGACGCCGCTGTCGTAGGTTCCGGCGGACTGCACGGTGCTTGGCGTGGCGGCATCGGCCGCGGCGGCCTCTTGGGGCGAAAGCCGCGGAAGGCGGGCCAAATCGGCCGGCGAGGTGATGACGATGGGCGTCGACGCCGTGTCGGCGTTCAGCAACTGGCGGGCTTCCAGCGCTTCGAGCATGGAGTGCCGGAGCGGCACGACCGACAACCGCGGCGCATGGCTGCAAAAGAGCGACTCGAGGATGCCGAGACGGCGGGGACGGCCGGCAGCGGCACGGGTGCGCTTAAGCCAACGGCACGGCCGTTTTTCGGGCGAGGCGGCCACGGCGCTTTGACCGGCGCGATGCTGCCGCAGTGTGAGATTTAACGCAAACTTGAAGATCCGCCCAAAAACCCATTCACGACGTTCCATGCCCGTGCTCCTTGGCAAAACTCGATTGATTTACGGTCCCGGAAACGATTTCAACGAGTTACCCCTGAGCTGAGCGGTGGGCCCGGCCCTGGTAGCCGGCCGGAGAGCGGTTGGCGATGACCGACCGGCGTGGGATCGACGCGGCAACCGCCCGGCACAAGGCCGGGAGCTACCGGGCGTGGCCGGCGCGCAAAGATTGCGCGGAAGCGCGGAAGCGCGGAAGCGCGGAAGCGCGGAAGCGCGGAAGCGCGGAAGCGCGGAAGCGCGGAAGCGCGCGGGGAGCGGACCAACCCGCGTTCGCGGCGAAAACTGCCAGCGATTCAACCATCGAGTGCCCTCCGAATCGCAGGCCAGCGGCCTGCTGGGAAGTGCCTCTTCCGATCCGGGAGACCAACACTCAACGGCCCCAAGTCTAGCCAGGGTTCTTGATATTGCAAGCGAATTCTGGCGAAATGGGAGAACAAAAAAGAACCAGCGCGTCTAAAAAGGCATCCAGCCTCGCACCTCGATGGTCAGGCCACCCCGGCCAACCGCCGCCGGCGCGAACCGGTGAACCAAAGAGGCGCGAGCCGCGTAGAAACAAGTAGCGGGCCATCTTTGCGTGTTTTGATGGCCGCCGCGACGTGGAACCGGTCGGCGGTCAATGGCGTCTAACAGCGCTGCGGCAGTTTCTTCCGAGCTGGCGAGCAGGCCGGCAACGACCAGGCCGGCACTTGGAGCGAATCGCGGCGGCGTTTGGCGGCTCCGCGAAAACCGCGTCGGCGCAGGGCGAAAACCGACTAAGCCACCCTATTTGGTAAAATGCGGGTAGCAGGCCATGAGTCGCGCGCCCGCGCTGGCGGAAATAGCCTCGGATCAGAAAACGAGAGGTCGCTTTGCGCACTTTTGGCCTGGAAACTCACCAAGCCGGTTTTTCTGAGAGAATGAGGGAAAAGGACGATCGTCGAAAGCTGCCCGACGACAACGGCCCGCGACACGCCCGCGTCAAGGCGCTTGCATAAACGGTGGTTGATGGATGAATGTCCTGCCGCAATGACTTGCGCTGACGCAGATTGCGATAAGCTCGCGGCGCGGTGGGGACTGGTTTTCCGCAAGCGAATCGGCGCGGGCGGGGCGGAACGAATCTCGTTTTCCGTTTCCCGTCAGCAAAGGAGCATCAGCACGTGGAGCGCAAGATTGCCGCGGATCATCGCCAGCATCGCCAGTTCTACCGCCAAGAAGACAGGCACTGCCCTCCAGAGCCCGAGCGCGCGGGCAACTAAAAGCCGGCGACAAAACTCAACACGTCCCCCTGTGAATTGAAGCTCCCCGACAAGGACTCGAACCTTGGACTTAGCGGTTAACAGCCGCTCGCTCTACCAACTGAGCTATCGGGGAGTGTAGATTAGTATCGTAATTGAATCGGCCCCAAACGACAAGCCGTCCACATGCGAACCACCTGGACCTTTCACTCGGCCGGACAGCTCGTTTTCGGACGCGGCGCCGCGGCACAACTCGGCGATTTTGGCTCGCGGCTCAAGCTGCGGCGCGTGTGGCTGGTGACCGATCGCAAGCTCGCCGAGGCGGGCCTCGTGGAGCGAATCCGCGGGCCACTGGAAAGCGCGGCGGTTGAGGTGGCGGTCTTCGAGGGCGGGCAGCCCGAACCTTCGCTGGAACTGGCCGATCAGTGCCTGGCCGAGGCGCGGCAGTTTGGCCCCGACGGCGTGCTCGGCTTGGGCGGCGGCAGTAATATGGACTTGGCCAAAATCGTCGCCGCCGCGTTGAGCCACGGCGGCACGCCCCGCGACTATGTGGGTGAAGACCGCGTGCCCGGCCCCGTGCTGCCGCTGGTCTGCGTGCCCACCACATCGGGCACCGGCAGCGAAGTGACGGCCGCCTCGGTGCTGACCGACACGGCCAACCAAATCAAAGTGGGCGTGCTCAGCAATTACCTGCGTCCGCGGCTGGCGGTGGTCGATCCGCTGCTGACCGTCAGTTGCCCGGCCAAGGTGACCGCCGACAGCGGCATCGACGCGCTGACGCACGCCATCGAGGCCTACACGGCGGTCGACAACGAAACGTTTCCGCTGCCCGAAGGCGAACGCACGGTCTATCAGGGCCGGCACCCTCTGGGCGATTGCCTGGCCGAGAAGGCGATCGGGCTGATCGGGCAACATTTGGTGCGAGCGGTGCGCGAGCCGGGCAATCTGGAGGCCCGCGAGGGGATGGCCTTGGCCGCCACCGTGGCCGGCCTGGCTTTCTCAAATGTGGGCGTGGCGCTGGTACACGCCATGGAATATCCCGTCGGCGGGGCCGTGCATTGCTCGCATGGCGCCGGCAATGGCCTGCTGCTGCCGTATGTGATGCAATACAATCTGACAGCCCGCACGAGGCAATTCACGCGCATCGCCCAATTGCTGGGCGAAGAGGTGGCTGGGCTCGACGAACCCGTGGCGGCCGAGCGGGCAATTGCGGCGGTCGAGCGGTTGAAGGCGGCCATCGGCATTCCGGCTCGCCTGCGCGAGCTGGGCGTCGGCCAAGAGCAGCTTCGCGGCTTCGCGGAGAAAACGTTCGGAATCAAGCGCATTTTGCGCGTCAACCCCCGCGTGCCCACGGTCGACGACATCGAGGCGATTTTCCACGCGGCGTGGTAGCCGTGCCCGGAGCAAGGGTCTGGCACGGGACGAATCGCAAAAGCGGGCGGTTTTTTTGAAGCCTTTCGATAGCGGGCGGGGTATTGCCCTGTTAGACGGATTATTCATCAACCCTCGGGGTAAGCCTCCAGCGGCGGCCATACACTAACGCGACGCGCAAGCGAAGTAAGTTCATTGACGGGCCTCACTTGCGCTTCGGGTTGGTGTGGGCTGATGAATAGTCCGGGTTAGAGGAACCATCATCCGCGGTAGGTGACAGCATCGTGTGGATCCGCAACCTCGTCTTCCTTTTGCTTTGTTTGGCAGGCCTTTCGGCACTGGCAGCGAGCCTTGCGCCGGTTCGTAAGCCGCCCGCCGATCAGCAGTTGCTGGCCGCGGACCCGTCCGACGCCGAGTTGAGCGAAGTGGCCGCCCGCGTCGACCAGGCTTTTCGCGAGGGCTGGCGGCTTCAAGGCGTCGCTGCCGCTGTCCGGGCCGATGATTTGACGATCGCCCGGCGGCTTAGCCTGGCGCTGGTGGGCATGGTTCCCTCGCTCGAAGAGCTGCGGCAGCTTGAAGCCGAGCCGGCCGAAGCACGGCTCGATCGTTGGCTGGCCCGACTGCTGGCCGACCGCCGCTCGCACGACTATCTGGCCGAACGGCTGGCGCGTGCGCTGGTGGGCGTGCAAGACGGGCCATTCATTATTTATCGCCGGCGTCGTTTTGTCTCTTGGCTGGCCGATCAGCTTGCCATCAATCGGCCCTACGACGAGATCGTCCAAGATTTGATCGCCGACTCAGGGCTTTGGACCGACCACCCCGCAACCAATTTCCTTACGGCCACGGGGAAACCCGATCCGAAAAAGCCCGACCAGATCGAACCCGATCCCGTGGAACTAGCCGCGCGCGTCTCTCGCGCGTTTCTCGGCGTGCGGCTCGACTGCGCCGAATGCCACGACCATCCGTTCGAAGATTGGAAGCAGGCCGATTTCCAGGGACTGGCGGCTTTCTTCGGCCCGACGCGGCAGGGACTGACGGGCATCCACGACACCGATGCGGCTTATCTGGTCGAAAACCGCACGACGGGCGACGAAGAGACCATCGCGCCGCGTGTTCCCTTTCAAAGCGAGTTGCTTTCCGCCGACGGCAACGCCAGGCGCCGGCTCGCCGCGTGGGTCACGCATCGCGACAATCGCGCGTTTGGCCGGGCAATCGTCAATCGCATCTGGGCGCAGCTTTTCGGCCGGCCGCTGGTCGAGCCGGTCGACGATCTGCATGCCGCCGACGAATTGCCCGCGGCGATTGATTTGCTCGCCGACGACTTTGTGCGGCACGGCTATGATCTGCGGCGGCTGATTCGAGCCATCGCCGCCACCGAAGTGTTTCGGCTCGACAGCCGGACGGCGGTCGAGCAGGCAGCGGCTCCGCCGGAAGGCGCCTGGGCGGTGTTTCCGCTCACGCGGCTGCGGCCCGAACAGGTGATCGGCGGCGTGTTGCAGGCGGCCTCGCTGCACACGATTGACTACCAATCGCATATTCTCGTGCGCATCGCACGCGCCGCGGGACAGAATGACTTTATTAAACGCTACGGCGACTTGGGCGAAGAAGAATTTGCGGCCCAGGGCGAAACTATTCCTCAACGATTGCTGATGATGAATGGCGGGCAAGTGCAGGATCGAATCAAGCAGAGCATCGTGGGCAACGCCGCCACGCAGATTGCCTCGCTGGCGCCCAGCGACGCCAAGGCGGTCGAGACGGCTTATCTATGCGTGCTTACGCGACGTCCGACGCCCGAAGAGGCGCGGCATTTCGAGCTCATGCTGGCGGACACGGCGGATCAGCGCACTCGCGCCCAGCGGATGGAGGACCTCTCTTGGTGCTTGCTCAACTCGACGGAGTTTTCATGGAACCATTGAATCGCCGCGGCGCGCTGAAGTTGGCGGCCTTGGGCGGTGTGTCGTGGCTCACGCCGGCGGCGCATTTGCTGGCCCGCGCGGCCGAAGCCACGCCCGGCCACGAACCGGCTCAGTCGATTATTCTGCTTTGGCTGGCGGGCGGGCCCAGCCAACTGGAAACCTTCGATCCTCAGCCGGGCAAAAACATTGCCGGCGGCACGCGGGCGATCAACACCTCTGTGCCTGGCATTCAATTGGCCGAGGGCTACGAGAGACTGGCCGATCAGGTGCAGCATGTGGCGCTGGTGCGATCGTTGATCAGCAAAGAAGGCGATCACGAGCGCGGCACTTATCTGGTGAAAACCGGTTATCGTCCGAACCCGACGGTGGTGCACCCCTCGATCGGCGCGATTTGTTGCCATCAATTGCCGCTGGCCGGGGCGGAAATCCCTCGGCATATTTCGATCTTGCCCGGCCAATGGCCTAGTGTGGGCGGATTGCTCGGCAAGCAATACGACGCCTTCCAGATTGGCGATCCGGCGGGCAAAGTGCCCGATGTTTCGGCGTTGGTGAGCGACGAGCGCGTGTCGCGGCGGCTGGCCGATTTGAGAGTGGTCGAAGATGCCTTTGCCCGCGGCCGGCTGCGGCAGGCCGAGGCCACCTTGCATGGCGCGACGGTGAACCAGGCGCGGCAGATGATGACCTCCGAGCAATTGGCGGCGTTTGATGTCAACCGAGAGCCGGTGGAGCTGCGTCGGTCGTATGGCGACACGCCGTTCGGCCGCGGCTGTTTAGCGGCGCGGCGGCTGATCGAAGTCGGCGTGCGCTGCGTCGAAGTGAATCTGAACGGCTGGGACAGTCACATCAACAATCACGAGATCCATCGCACCTTGGCTCAGACGCTCGATCCCGCGCTCGCGGCGCTGATTGCCGATCTTCGCCAGCGCGATTTGCTGCGCAAGACGGTGGTGATTTGCGGCGGCGAGTTTGGCCGCGCGCCGCAGATCAACCGCCTGGGCGGCCGCGACCATTGGCCGCACGGCTTTACGATGCTCTTGGCCGGCGGCGGCTTGCCGGGCGGCGTAGCCATCGGCGAAACCGACCCCGAAGGCGGCCGGCGCGTCAAAGACCCGTACGACGTTTCCGATCTGCACGCCACGGTCTTAACCGCGCTCGGCATCGACCCTGCTCACGAAGAGCTGGCGCCGATTGGGCGCCCGATCAAGCTGAGCGAAGGCAAGCCGATTGCGCCGCTGATGGCCGCCAGTTGACAGGCGGGACAAGTCCAAAATCGGCTAGGTCGCGCCTTGTCATGTTAATGTACAAGCGTATAATCATGGCAGCCCGAATACTTTGGTTCGGTGTTTGTCATGGTTTCGCAAGCTCGTCCGACCACCACTCAGTTTCAAACGGTCACCAACCGTGCCGTGGCGGCGGCCTTGAGCGAGGTTGCCCGGCTGCTGCAACGGCAGTCGGACAACCCGTTCCGCATTGCCGCTTATCGACGGGCGGCCAGCCAGGTGCAGCGGATGAGTCGCCCGGTGGGCGAGATTTATGAGGAGTCGGGCATCGAGGCCCTGCGCGATCTGCCGGGCATCGGCGGTTCGCTGGCCCGTTCGATTGCCGAACTGCTCGACACCGGGAAACTGCAATTGCTCGATCGGCTGCGTGAGCGTGCGCAGGGCGAACCGCTGCTCTGCACCTTGCCGGGCGTGGGCGCCGAATTGGCCCAGCGCATTCGGACGAAACTGGGGGTGGCGACGCTCGAAGAACTGGAGGCGGCGGCATACGACGGACGGCTGCGGCGCGTGCCCGGCCTGGGCGCCAAGCGCATTGGGGCCATTCGCGAGTCGCTGGCGGCGCGGTTGCAGCGCATGCCCGACAAATCGTTTCGAGCCGCCGCCACGCCCGATCAACCGCCAGTGGGCGAGCTGCTGGAATTGGACCGCGAGTACCGGCAGTTGGCCGAAGCGCGTCGGTTGCCACAGGCGGCGCCGCGCCGCTTCAATCCGACCGGCGCCGCGTGGCTGCCGGTGTGGCACGCCGAGCGCGGCGGGCGGCGCTACACCGTGCTCTACTCGAACACCGCGCGGGCGCACGAGGCCGAAGCCATTCACAATTGGGTGGTGATTTATCGCGACGACCAGGCTGGCGCGGGCCAGTGGACGGTGATCACCGCCGAGTTGGGGCCGTTGCACGGCCGCCGCATCGTGCGCGGGCGCGAGGGCGAATGCCGTGATTATTATCGCGACAAGACCGCGCAACGGGAGCTGCCTTTGTGATGTCAGCGAGAACCCAAAGCCGAGCCGACGGGGCACAAGGCCCCGGGCTGCCTGTTTATCCGGTGAAAAGCGTTTCGATCGTCTCTCGCAACGGCCGCAGCAGCGCATCGTCGGCGAGCGGGCCGGTCAATTCGCTGCGCAACCGCGATAGATCGTCGATGGTGTCGATATCGTACCAGGGGGGCAACGTGTGATAGCGCTCGCCGGCGGTCCGCAGACGAGCGACGGTCTGCCGCCAAACCGCGGGCGTGCCCCAAGCGATGTTTTGAAAAATGTCGGGCGGCGCACGCGAAAGGCCGATCAAATAATAGCCGCCGTCGTCCGAGGGCCCCAGCACCACTGGGAAGTCGGCCAGGCGTTGAAATGCCTCGTCCAGATATACGGCGGGCAACGTCGGACTGTCCGCGCCGATCAGCACCACGCGATCGGCCCCGGCGGCCAACGCTTGTTCAAAGAAATGCCGCATCCGCTGGCCCAGGTCGCCGGCGCATTGGTCTGAGACTTGCCACTGGTTGCCGGCCAGCTCGCGGAATGCCTGCGCGTGCTCAGGAGGAGTGATGCAAAGCGCCTGTCGATCGGCCATGCCGCCCAAGCGGGCGACAAGCGCCGCCACGCACTCTTGATGGATGCGGGCGGCGGCCGGCGCGCCAATGTCCGCCGCCAGCCGGGTTTTCACCAGGCCCGCCTGCCAGTACTTGGCGAACAAGCCCAGTTGCCGCATGATTAGGCGCCTGATCGGTGTTACTATTCAAGACAGGTCAGGATGTGTGGAACGCCGTAGGGTGGGCCGAGCGCAGCGAGTCCCACCTTCGGGCGGTGAGAGCGGCGCTGCAACGATCATGCGGCAAATGGTGGGACTCGCTGCGCTCGGTCCACCCTACCATACATTCGCCCCCCACACGGAATGTCACGGAGTCCGTTCCCTACCTATCGCTGCGCAACAATCGTCTGAGCAAAACCTCGTCGATCCGCCCGCGGAACCGCTCGACGCCGTCGATGACTACCACCGGCACCCATTCGTGAAATCGCTGGCGCAGGTCGGGCTGGCTGTCGATGTCGATCTGACGTGCCGCCAGACCGTGCCGGGCCAGCACCTCGACCGCCTCGTGGCACAGATGGCAGCCCTCGCGCGAATAGACGATGACCTCGTGTTTGCGGCAAAACCACCTTAACATGAGTGACCGAGTGTCCACGGATAATTACGAGATCAGGAAGAAAATGCTTTGCCGCCGGCCCGCGGGGTGGTATCCTCGCAGGAATCGAGGGTAGCCATGGCGACGCTGAAAGTCGAGGCCTTTATCAACCTGGTTCGCCGCAGCGCGCTGGTAGACAAGGACCAGCTCGAGCAGGTGCTTACCGAGTTGCAAGAGCGGTTGGGCCCGGTTGCGGCCGAAGACTCGCAGGTGGTTTCGCGGCACTTGCACGAGTCGGGCTTGCTCACCCGCTGGCAGTGCGACAAACTGCTGGCGGGCCGCCACAAAGGCTTCTTCCTGGGCAAGTACAAGCTGCTCGATCATTTGGGCACCGGCGGCATGAGCGCCGTCTATCTGGCCGAGCACATCCATATGCACCGGCGGGTGGCCATTAAAGTGCTGCCGCAAGCCCGAGTCCACGATTCGTCGTACTTGGCCCGCTTCTACCGCGAAGCACGGGCGGCGGCGGCCCTCGACCATCCAAACGTCGTGCGGGCTTACGATGTCGACAATCAGAACGACACGCATTACCTGGTGATGGAGTTTGTCGAGGGACGCGACCTGCACCGGCTGATCCGGCGCGAGGGCGTGCTCGGCTATCAGCAGGCCGCCGATTACATTCGGCAGGCGGCCGATGGCCTGGCCCACGCGCATCGCATGGGGCTGATTCATCGCGATATTAAGCCGGCCAATCTGCTCATCGATTCGCAGGGCGTGCTGAAGGTGCTCGATCTGGGGCTGGCGCGTTTCACCGACGAGAAGCAGGCTTCGCTCACCGTGGCGCACGACGAGAACGTGCTGGGCACCGCCGACTACTTGGCGCCCGAGCAGGCCGTGAACAGCCATACGGTCGATTCGCGCGTCGATATTTATAGTCTCGGGTGTACGCTGTACTTCGTGTTGACCGGGCATCCGCCGTTTCCCGAAGGCACGCTGACCGAGCGGCTGATGAAGCATCAAACCGCCGAACCGGCCGCCATCACCCGCGACCGTCCCGACGCGCCGGCGGAACTGGTTGCCATCTGCACGCGGATGATGGCCAAGTCGCCCGACGCACGCTATCAGACGGCCGCCGAGGTGAGCGCGGCGCTGAGCGCGTGGTTGACCCAGCGGCGCGGCGAGGAGCGTTTGCCCACGATCGACACAGGCGCCAGCTCGGTGGTGCGGCGGGCCGGCAACGAGCAGGTGTTGGCGGGCGATTCCGATGCGCGGCGCGCGGAGGGCGGAAGCTCGCCGAGCAGCGGCTCGCAAACCACCCGCAAGAAGCTGCCGGTGGCCAGACCGCTCGACGAGCTCGACGAGTTTTCGATCAAGCTCAATCAGTCGCCATCGAGTCTGCGCGGCGAGCGAGCGGCGCGCTGCTCGCCGAGCGATTCGCAGGTGAAGGTGCGAAAACCGCTGCCCGGCTGGTTGGTGATCGGCCTGACCACGTTCGGCGTGGTGATAGGCTTCAGTCTGCTACTGCTGCTGCTCGCCCATGTCTAGCGCGGATTAATCGTCAACGCTCCCTCGCGGAAGACGGCATGGGGTATGGTCGAAGTCCGGCCGAAAGCAGATCCACACGGCGTCCGTCTCAGCGATCGCGCTTGTTCTGATCGCCGCGTCTGGAGCGCTGCGACGGATGCCGTGGCGCCCTGACGCTCTCGTAACCCTCATCAATCCAACGGTTAGAGACCACCAGCTATGCGGCGCGGCGGCGGCGAGCGGCGGCGATTCCTTCGTAGACGGCCAGCAGCTCGCGGCAGTTGCGATCGAAGGAATGAGCGACCGCCAGGCGACGCGCGGCAAGGGCCATCGGCGCGCGAATCGCCAGATCGGTGAGGGGCAACAGACGAGCGGTCAGCTCATCGGCGTCGGCGGGATTGTCAATCAGCCAACCTTCGATGCCCGGCGTCATCAACTCGCCCGCGCCGTTGAAACGGGTGGTGATCACCGGCAAGCCGCTGGCCCAGGCTTCGAGCACCACCAGGCTGCACGGATCGTAAAACGTGGGCTGCACATAGACGTCGGCGGCGGCGTAGTAAGGCACGGCGTCGTCCACCGGTCCGACAAATGTGGTGGCGTTTGCGGCGCCCAGCCGCGCCGCCAAGCGGGCGATCGCCGGCTGCCGTTTTCCGCCCACCACCGCCAGCCGCACCGGCAGCCCGGCCCGCACCAGTTTGCCCACCGCCGCCAGCAGCGTTGGAACGCCCTTGAGCCGAAAGTTGTGAGCCACGATTAACAGCAGCGTTTCGCGGTCGTCCACGCCCAGTTCGTCGCGCACCACCGAGCGATAACGCCACCGATGCTCGGGCGAAAACCGCTCGACATCGACGCCGTTGTAAACCAGCCGGATCTGCTCGCGGCGGACGCCATGAAACCGCTCGAAGTCTCGGGCGACCATGCGCGACAGCGCCAGATAGATGCGATCGTCCGCCATATATTGCGCCATCGCCAGGCGGCGAAATTCGCGATAGCGCGGCAGGCACGACGCGACGCGGCGCTTGATCGGCCGCAGCCAGCGCGGCGCCAGGTGCAAGTTCTGCTCGTTGGCCGCCGCCCGAGATCCGCCGTGCGGCTGGAACACGTCGCAATGCCAGCCATAGCCCATGTCGTGCGTGACATCCAGCGACAATCGCTCTAACTGCTGTTCGGCCGCCTGGGCGAATTCGAGCCGCGAACGGGTGCGGGGCAATGGGTGCGCCGTCAGGCCCAGGCTTGCCATCTCTGGCGCCACCTGACTGGCGACGATGTGTACTTCGTGGCCGGCCCGCGCCAGCCAGCCTGCAAACTGGGCAGTCCACTGCTCCGCCCCGCCCCGCCGCGGGTCGAGGCTTTCGATCACCAAGCCGATCTTCATGGATGCGCTCCGTGCCGCCGCACCAGCGAGCGCTGTTTAGCCAACACCTGCCGGATCAGCCGCTTGTCGCAGGGCCGTAGCCGCCGCACGCCGAGATAGCGCTTGATAAACGCCATCCGCCGCGTGCAAGTGATGCGCTCGCTCGGGGCCGAGTAAGCCAGTTGGGCCAAATCTTTGACGATCCAGCGCCGCCGCCACCTCCGGCGTCGTTCGACCCGCTGCAGGTCGATCAGCCGGACCTCGAACTCTCCAATCCGCCGTTCACGGATAAAAAAATGGCAGCAATAAAAGTCGCGATGGTTGAAGCCCGCTCGGTGGAAACGCGCGGCGACGTCGGCCACGCGGCGGCTCAGCTTCTCGAATCGCCGATCGCGATGCGGTTGCTCTGCCGCCGGCGCAAACCGCTGCCTAAGGAAGTGATCGAGTTGCGTGAAGCCGGTGAGTTCTTCGGTCAGCACAAACGACTCGGCCAGGCCGTCGCGGCGCAGGCATTCGCCATAGGCGACCAGCCGCATGGCGTCGATGCCCGATTGCTGAAGATGGACCGCGTTCTCGGCTTCGGTGCGGCCGGCGGTGGCGGCGGGACCGACGCCCAATCTTGCCCTCAGCCACTGCGCGAGCGATCGCTGGCGATGGCGCTTGAGATACATTGCCCGCCGCGCGTCGCCTTCGGCCAGCTCGAGTCGCCAGTTTTCGCGGTCGGGCAGAGTGCGCAGCAGTTTCCCCTGATCGCTGGTCATAACCGCCTCGAACGAGTCGAGACCCGCAAGAGCCAGCGGCTCGCGGTATTCGCCGGCGACCCACATCTGGGCGTGCGACGGCGCGGCGCGGCGGTTGCCGGCGTGGGCCTGATCGAAGCGGCGGGTCGTGGGGACGGGATTCAAGCGGTCTCGGTAGTTCTTACGTTTGGCGTCTGTAGGGAACGGACTCCGTGCCGTTCCGTGAACTGCTCCTGGCGTTGTCCCGCCCCTGCGGTCTCCGAAGGCCGAGGCGACGTCGCGCCGCGCTCCGCGGAACGGCAGGGGGTGGGTAGGGT
>JAICLL010000058.1 GCA_025927475.1 Pirellulales bacterium | reverse complement strand
TGGATTCGACCGGACAGCTTGAAGCGCACGTGGCGTGCCGTGGTTGATCAGTTGGCCACGTAAAAAGCTGATCATCTATCTTCAATTGCCGAAGATACCTATGCGTTGGCTGCCTAACTAAAGGCAACCCTGGCTGAGGGCCTTTGTCGGAGAGGCCCAAAAGCCGGTCACTAATTCCGAATCGCCCCGGGTCAACGTTGGGAACGTCCGGGGTTAAAAACGTGCCCGACTAGCCTGCCAGGCGCCCTGTCGGTTCGGGGGTCGGCGGGCGAAACCGCGGAAATAGTCCGACTACGCACGTAGAAGCGGGCGTCGAAATGTTACGGGACGCGGGTTCGATTCCCGCCGCCTCCACTCTCGGCCAATTCGCTGGGGCCAATTTGCGGGCCAACCGCAAGTTGGTCTTTCTTTTGCGCTTCGAGCATCGGTCGTCCACCAATATCTTGTTCGGGTTTGACAGCGATCCCCAAGGACATGGATTCGCTGGCAAAGCAGCATTTCGAGGAGGCAGTTGAGCTGCCGCTGCCTGAGGCCATCGACCGTGATTTGTTGTTGCGGCTGTTCCTGGCCCGCGAAGCATTGGCCTCGACGGCCGTTGGCGATGGCATCGCCCTGTCGCACGTGCGCAATCCGATTGTGCTGCACGTCAGTCGGCCGCATAACTCATCGTCGAGCAACTAGCGCGCCGGCAGCCTGGCTCTGGCGGTAGTTCGATCTGGCTCGCGCGGTGGTTCGACGTTAGGCAAATGGATCACGAACCTGGCCCCTTCGATTGGCGCGCTTTCGACGCCGATCGTGCCTCCGTGCGCCTCGACGATCTGCTTGCAAATGACCATGCCTAAACCAGTGCCGTTCGACTTGGTCGTGTAAAACGGGTCGAAGATCTTGCGCTTCTGCTCGCGTGAAAGTCCAGGACCGTTATCTTGCAGCACGATCTGCACGGTCCGCTGGCCGTCGAACTCTACCTCGCCCAGGCCGCAAGTGATCTCGACCGGGTCGGCGCAGGCCGCCAAGGCATTTTCCAGGATATTGCGAAACACCTGCTCCAAACGCGGCGGGTCAACCGCGCAACACAGCGGATTGCCGTCGTGTTCTAGGTTAAGCCGGGCAGCTCGGCCCTTGCGTAGCGGCAGCATCGAGTTCCATGCGTCCAGCACGATGGCGAGTATGTCGTGCCTCTCGCGATGAAGCTGAACCGGGGCGGCATAGCCGCGCACATCTTCATGAAGCTGCAGAAGGTGCTGATGGGCGCGCTCGATTTTCCGCACCGTTTCCAGCGCTTGCGGACGCCCCGCGACCTCCAAAGCCAGCAACTCCAGGCAGACCATCGCCACTTGCAGTTGATTTCGGCTCTCGTGGCTGAGGACGGTGAGCATCTGGCCCATCGTGGCCAAACGTTCGACATGCGCCACGCGCTGCCCGGCCTCGCGCATTTCGATGATGCGCCTCAGCCGCACTTTCAACCACTCCGGCTGGAGCGGCTTGACAAAGTAATCAACGGCCCCCAGACGAATCGCCTCGATCGTGCCGTCCAGGTCCGCCGAGCCGGTGATGATGATGACCGCGGCGTCGGGCGCGGACGCCTTGAGACGCAGCAGGTGCCGGTCGCCGGCGCCGTGAGCGAGGCTGCGATCCAGCAAGATGAGCGAGAACGCGGAAAGATCGTCGCGTTGCAATGCGTCGGCCAGTGTACCCGCGGTTTGCACCTCGTGGCCGTCTTCTTCGAGAATATCTCGCAGTTCGGCCAAGGTATCTTGATCGTCGTCGATCATGAGAATGTTCATGATCGTGGCCTCCCTTCTTGATCAGAATCCTTCCGCTGGCAGTCCCGTCGTGGGACCGGCGGTAGGCGTTCAAGATACCGCGCGAGACCTGGATGTCAATGTCCAGAATTGAGCGGGCGCGCACGAGCTTTGTCACCTGTCGGGAAAGTCATCTAAGGAGGCTGCGACACCAGGACGGAACGCTCGGTCGCAAAGCCTTGCCTACTTGCCTTGGTTTCCTTCAAGCGGAGATGCGAGACTGCACGTTCAAGTGTGCCCAACCGCACACGCCCAGGGCGCCCTGACACGCTTTTTAGGCGTTACCGCAACGTGCTGACTGTAGCGGAATCGTGGCGGCCGAGGCGGGCACCAAACTTGCAGCAGCCGTGCCTGCAACAACCTATCAGCCTACTGTATTCCTGGATGTGGACTGTTCGGTTGATGCGATTCGTAACGACCCGAGGAGAGAATGATGTTCGGCAGACGCTGGCGGTTGTTTCGCATTCTGGGCTTTCCGGTCAGCATCGACGCAAGCTGGCTGATCGTGCTGTTTCTGCTCACGTTCAGTTTCGCGGAACAGCTCCCCGCGATGCTGAGCCAATTCTACCCGACCGACGCGCCGCTGAGTGCTGACGCCGCCTATTGGGCGATGGGGCTGCTCACCGCGCTGGCGTTTTTTGGTTGCATTTTGCTGCACGAGTTTGGACACGCCGTGGTGGCGCGGGCGCGAGGTATGTCGATCGGCGGCATCACGCTGTTTTTGTTTGGCGGAGTGGCCGAGTTGCACGATGAACCCGATTCGCCCGGCACCGAGTTCTTGATGGCGATCGCCGGCCCGATGGTCAGCGCCGTCCTGGCGATGGGGTTTTGGCTCGCGGCAGTCATCGGATACCAACTTGCCTGGCCGCATCTGTTGGTCATCGTGATCGGCTATTTGGCGGTCATCAACGGCGTGGTGCTGCTGTTTAATCTGGTGCCGGCGTTCCCGCTGGACGGCGGCCGCGTGCTGCGTTCGATTCTCTGGGGGGCGACGGGAAACTTGCGCGCTGCGACGCGCTGGGCGTCGTATGCCGGGCGAGCGTTTGCCTGGCTGCTCATTTTTTCCGGCCTGATGCAGTTGTTCGCGCACGATTGGATTGGCGGCGTGTGGAGCGTGCTCATCGGCATGTTTGTCGATAACGCCGCCAAGAGCGCTTATCAACAGGTGCTCGTGCGCCAAGCCCTCAGCGGCGAGCCGGTGCGGCGCTTCATGAACGCCCAGCCGGTGGTGGCGCCGCCCTCGATCGACATCGCGCACTGGGTCGACGAATATGTGTATCGTTTTCACCATCGCGCCTTCCCGGTGGCGGCCAACGGGCATCTGGAGGGCCTCATCACCACCCAAGTCCTGTCACAGTTTCCTCGCTCTGAGTGGGGCACGCACACCGTGGGCGAATTGATGAACCGCGATCTCGGTTCGGTCTCGATTGCCGCCGAGGCCGATGCGCTCGACGCCCTAGGCCGCATGCAGCGACAGGGCGTCAGCCGCCTGCTGGTGACCGCCGGGAACAAGCTGCTGGGCATGGTCAGCCTCAAAGACCTGCTTCGATTTCTGGACCTCAAGCTCGAGTTAGAGAACGAAGCCGGCGCCGCGGTCCATGAGCCGCAAGCACTTGATGCTGACCGCCCCGTCGTGGCCTATGCGACCACCAACTTGTCGGAAGCAGAGATTGTCAAAAACGCGCTCATGGCCGAAGGCGTTCGCTGCAGCCTCGACGCGGAAAACCAAGGAGGCTTTGCCGGCGTGCTGGCCGTCAAAGTGCTCGTGCGGGCGGGGGATGAAGAGCGCGCCCGCAACGTGATCGACCACCATACGCACCCGCATGCCGCGGTGATGTCTTAGCCAAGCGCCGATTACTGTCAACGCGCTTGGAACGTCGCCTGAGCAAGAGCGGGCCTTCCGAGATAATCCGCGGCCAACCACTCGTCGCCCGGTCGCTGCCGCCGGCCGACCCACAGCGGCTTTGACAAACCATTGAGGATGCAGACAATACCGGGATGCCTAAACATCTTCAGCGGCAAATCGACCAACTGAAACAAAAAATCCTCTTCGTTGGGTCGATGGTCGAAGGGGCCATCGCCACCGCGGTGGCGGCCCTGGTCAACCGCGATGAAACCCTCGCCCGAAAGGTCGTGGACGAGGACGCCGAGATCGACCGCATGGAGGTTGACGTCGAGGAAGACTGCGCGAAGATTCTGGCCCTCTACCAGCCGGTAGCCGGCGATCTGCGGTTTGTCATCGCCGTTCTCAAAATCAATAACGACCTGGAACGGATGGGCGACCTGGCCAAGAACATCGCCAAGCGAGTGCTTTACCTGGCCCGGGTCGATCAGGTGGAGATTCCGGTCGATTTCCGCAGCATGGCGGTGCAGGCGCAGGACATGGTCAAACGCAGCCTGGATGCCTTGGTGCAGGCCGATTCGAGCATGGCCCACCAGGTTCGGCAGGACGACGACGTGCTGGATGGGATGCGGCGGACGATCCATGAGAAGATCCGGGCGGCGATTCGTGCCCGGCCTGAACAGACCGAAACCCTCATGAAGCTCTACTCGGTGGCCAAGCACCTGGAGCGGATGGGCGACATGGCCACCAACGTCGCCGAAGACGTGATTTATATGGTCGAAGGAGATATTGTGCGCCACCAGGGCGAGGACGAATTGCCCGACGACCAAGAGGAAGAAACAGGGCGGGGCGAGGTCTAATTGCGCGTCATCTCTGGCGGCATCGGGTCTGGGCAGGCGGGAGGGCCCTCTTCCAGCGGGCCGAAAATCGCTTTTTGCTTGACTTGCCGGTCGCCGGAGATTTAATGGAGTTTTAAGCTCCATTCCCTGTCGCAGCAGGCTCGGCGCTTGCGCCGAGCGGGGCACTTCCAAAATTGCCATGAAGGCGAGTCACCCGTCGCGGGGGCGCGGGTGTTTGCACGGCTGCGAATCCAGTCTGGGAAGCACGAGCCAGGGCCAGGCAGTGGGGTAAGTTGCCATTTCCACCGGCCGCCGTGACAATAGATACCGTTCGTGCGTGAACTTGTTCGTTCTCGGGGGATTCCCCCGCGCCATCAACGCCGCTCCAACAAAGATAAGCCTTCCATGATGAGTCCGTTGTTTTCGCTCTCGGGGTTAAGTCGCCGTCGATTGCATTCGAGTCGGTCTCAGCGATTGAAGTTCCGACGCCGCAAGTCCCCTCGCGCCAGATCCGCGCTGCGGAGCTACGAATGTCTCGAACGCCGCGATTTGCTGACTTACGTCGCCACGTTCGGCGGTGGCATTCTGACCATCCAAAACACGGGCGTTGGCAACGACACGGCCGTGCTCAAGGCAGATGCCGCTAGCGGCGAAATTCTGCTCGATGCCACGAACAGCGGAAACTTCGTCGACACGGGGGCCAACATCAATTCCATCACCGGCCCGATTCAAATTAGCGCCGGCAATGCCACCAATTCGACGTTTATCATCGATAACAACGCCGGCGGCTTTTTTGAGCCGACCAGTTTCTTTCCCACGTTTAATCCAGCCGCGCCGCTGCCCACCGTGATTTTCGACGGCGGCACCGGCGTTTCGGCATTCAAGAATAACCTTACCGTGCGTGGCAGGGCCGGCATCGCCGATACGTTCGAAGTCGATAATGCCACGCTCGCCCAGTCGCAACTGACACTCACCGAACCGATCACTTCGACAACGCAGCAATTCCCCAATCAACTGCTGGTCCAGGTCAACAACATGACCGGCAGCTTGAATCTCGACGGCATCGATGGCACGAGCGGTGGCGATCAACTCATCATTAACGGTGCGGCCAACGACATCTGGCAGGACGACGGCAACGTCATTCAAGGACCGGCCGCAACTCAGCCGTCATCGCAGCCTCCCAAACCGCTTCCGCCAGGCACACAGCCAGTTCCCAAGAGCGTCATTACGTATTCCAATTTGGGGAACGTCACGTTTAACTTGCCGACGGGAGGCACGGTCAGCGCCACCACGACCGGCACCACCATCAGCATCAATGGCACCGCCGCCAATACCATCGTGAACGGCGGCGATACCGATATTGTCAACCTGAACCAGCCGCTGGCTTTCGGCTTGACGATGAATGGCATCGATGCCACCGGGGCGCCCGTGGGGCAACTCAACGTCAACGGCAGTTCCGGCAACGACGCCTTCTATGTCGACAATCAGACGATCGCTCTGGACGCCAATTCGAACGACCGCATCCAGCCGGGCGGGTCGTTCAATCACTTGGGCGCCGACATTCAATACACCGGCTTTACGACGATGCAAGTGGCCGGCATGGGTGGCGACAACACCTTTACGGTGCAAGTGCCGCCGCTCTTGCAGGCGCCGTTTCTCAGCCCGCCGCAGCTTCCGGCAACGACGGTCTTTTTAGGCGCCAATGGGCCGCTGTCGCCTAATGTGACGCCGGGAACCGATCTGCTGCGCGTGTTTGGCAACGACCCCGGTCCGAATTACAGCGGGGCCGATACCATCACGGTCGGCGACTTCGCCAGCACGGGCACCGGCGGCGGCACCACCACTGGCGGCGCCCTTCAGATGTTCGAAATCTCGGGTGTCGTTGTCTACGGCTTGGGGGGAAACGACTCGCTGACCAACGCCAGCACCGGTAATGTGGCCCTGGGGATCAAGCCCATACCTGCATTGTTGATTGGCGGCAGCGGCGACGACACGCTGACGGGCGGGGCGGGCAACGACATGCTCTTGGGCGGCGGTCCAGGCAATAAGACCCTGATCAGCAACGCCGTGAGCACCGCCCAGAAGCCCACGACCAACTACTTCTTTCCGCACCAGGACCAAAACGGCAATATCTACGACCCGCTGTTGGACCCCAGCGTGGGCGACACCACCTCGACCTTGACCGGTGCGGGCGGCAATCAGATTGTGGTGACCGGCGACATACCGCCGCTGACAGCCCAGTCCTTGGGCGACATGGACACCGGCAACCTGGCCTTCTCGACCGCGGGAGGAACCACCGGCACGACGACCAATGGCGGTCAGACGGTGCAAATCCCCACGGTGCCTCCGCAAAACGTGACGGCGTCGCTCTACGAAGTGACTCCTGCCTTGCAGGCGCTGGAGCAGGCCCTCGGTGAATCACCTTCGCAATTTCCCCCGAACAAGGCCGCCGAATTGGAGTTTGGCACCAATCGCAATCTGCGCGGGCAGTTTGCCACTTATGCGGCATTCGTGGGGCGGGCCTACAACGATTTCATGATCGATCGCGGCGGCACCGGTCAGGTGGGCCAAGGCGCGGTGGGCGGCGCCACCGTCGGTCAGTCGATTGTCAGTCCGCCGGAAATCCAATATTGGGTCCAGCAAGGCCAGCAGGGCATGACCGTGCAGCAGATGCAGGCCCACCTGATCGCCTCGGACGAGCTGCGGCAAACCCTGCCCGGCAGCGCCATGTTTGTGCGCTTCTTGTTCGAGACCATCGACGGCCGCCAGCCCACCAACGCCGAGCTGACCGCCTACAACAATCAACTGGTGAATAACGATACGCCGCAAGCGCGGTATGCCATGGCGTTGCAGTTCTTGAATACGCCCGATGCGGTCGACGCGCAGATCAATGAGATGTACCAGAATTTCTTCAGCACGGGCATCTCGCCGTCGCCTGCCGACGCCCAGGCAATTCGCACCGACATTTCCGCGGGCGAGCCGCTGCCGCAGGTGGGTCAAACGCTGATCAACAGCGGCGGCAACTATCTCAATTATGGAATTCAGACGGGTTCTGGCATCATCGGCTCGATCGGCGAACTCTATCAACTGATTTTGCATCGTTCCGGATCGGTGAATGAGCTGAATTACTGGGCGGGTCTGCGTGCCGCGGGCGTGTCGCAGAGTCAGGTGGCGTTGGAGATTTTGAGCTCGCCCGAGGCGCGGGCTCACACCATCGCCAGCGATTATCAGACCTACTTGGGCCGACCGGTCGATTTCGCCGGCCTGAACTATTGGGAAAGCGTGATGGCTCAGGGGGTGACCGACGAGCAGGTGCTGTCGTCGATCATCGCTTCGCCCGAGTACTATTTGAAGAATGGCGGCACGTCCGATTCGTATGTGCGAGCGCTCTATCGCGACGTGCTGCACCGCACCGCGCCGCCCGCGCAATTTGAGATCGACTATTGGATCTCACAATTGGCGGCTTCGAACCGGGGCGAAGTGCAGGCGCGGGCCGACATCGCGCTGCAGTTTCAGCAAAGCGACGAATATCGGTCGGCGCTGATCAACCAGTACTACCAGGAGTATTTAGGCCGGGCACCTTCTGCTTTTGAGCTGGCGGGGAGCCTGCAGTCGTTCCGACTGGGGGCCAGCGACGAAGCGGTCCAGGCGACTATTCTGGCCAGCCGGTAGCGAGTCTCATCATCCAAACCCTCTCCGGCAGGAGAGCGGAACCACCATCTGTGTTTTTTGCCCACCGATTGCTTGCCTTGAGTGCAATTGCTAAGCACAATCGGTTTTATCCGAAAATTTCAATTCACATGCCTTCCGCCGGCGCTCACGTCTTCCCGGAACAGAAGAATGAAGGGCCTGTTTAGGAGAATCGCTTCATGGGGATTTGGCGTTCGTTCGATCCTTTTCACCTGCACACCCCCGCGCCCCGTCCACAGCGTCGTTCGAGCAAATTGAGTCGTTCGAGCAAGACGCCTCACGGTACGCGCGGCCGCCGGTCGCGGCAGCGGCGCGAAATGTCGCTCGAGCGGTTTGAAGACCGCAACATGCTCGCGGTGGGGCCGGAGCTGATTTCGATCATTCCGGACAACGGCGGCCTGCTCGTGCCTGGCGAAACCCTCAATGTGGCGCCGCATCAGTTGACCTTCCGGTTCGATCAGAGCCAGGTCATCGATGCCACCACGCTGAATGGCATCGAACTGACACGCAGCGGCGGCGACGGCGTGTTTGGCAACGGCAACGACGTGCGCATTTTTCCGGGCTTCATCGGCGTCGGCTCGCAGCCTAACGAAGTGGTGATGCGGTTCAGCTCGCCGTTGCCGGACGATCTCTATCAGGTGACGCTGGTGGGCGCGGGGCCCAACGCGCTGGAAAACGCGCAGGGCCAGCCGTTCAACGGCGGCATCAATGAGACGCAGGAATTTCGGCTGAACCTGGGACCGCAGGTGCTCAGCGTGGTGCCGCAGCCCGTCTCGACTCCGGGCGCCAACAACCAGCGCACGCAGGCCGCCAACGAGATCGATGTTTATTTCAATGAGGCCCTCGACCCAACCTCGGCGGCCAATCCCTCGCTGTATCAACTCATCCGCACGAAAAATACTTCGACGACGGCCGATGATGCGGTGGACACGCCGACGCAGGCCATTTATGTGTCGGCTTACAACGAGGTGCGGCTGATCTTCGGGCAATATAACTCGCTGAGTGATTTCACGGCGCCCAACGCGCTGGATCCCAACAGCCCGAACTTGGACCAAATGCCGAACGAGGCGCTGCGCCTGCGAATCGGCAACACCGACCAGCCGCAGCAGGCGCCGCTGGTGGTGCAGGTGCCGGGCGACCCTGACAATCCGGCGACGCCCGCGGGAACCGGCGGGCCGGGCGACACCTTTGGCGCCTCGATGAACACCGGCCCGCTCAGCAGCGGCGCCACCGAGATTTTCAATTCGTCGATCGACCCCTTGCCCGTCAACCCGGGGCTGCTGTTCCCCGGCAGCGACGCCGGACCGGGCCAGCAAAACTTGCCTCAGCCGATCACCGCCGGCGATTTGCAGTTGCCCAGCGGGGCGCTCAGCTCGCTGGCCTCGTGGGTGGTGGCAGAGGGCATTCAAAACCACCTTCTCGACGGCCGCTTCATCTCGCCGGGCGGCGTAATCACGATTCCTTACAATTTCCAAGACATCTACGGCACCGATGTCAAAGGCAACCCGCTGCACAACGCCATCACGCCGGCTCAGCAGCAGACGGTCCGCGACATCTTCGGGCTGTACGCCTATTACACCGGTCTGAACTTTGTCGAAACCGCCCATGCCGGCATCACGGTAGCCACCGGCGATATCCGGGCGGTCAGCCCTGAAGACCCGCCCACGGCGGTTAACGGCGTCGAGGGACCAACGAGCACCTCGAATGGCGGACCGGTGGCTGTGGTCAATGGCAACGTCAATTGGGGCCAGAGCGCCTACGGCGGGCTGTATTTCCGCGTGGCGATGCACGAGATCGGTCATGCGCTGGGGTTGGGCAACAACTACGACCAGCCGGGCAGCATCATGGGCCCCGACGGCTACGAAGATCCGACCCAGCCGCCGCCCGATCTGGCCACGTCGCCCACGACACCCATCAACCCCGACGCGCCGGCCAGCAGCAGCGAGCCGTTGCCGGGTGCTCCCGACGTCAGTCACCTGCAATTCCTCTACCGCACCGACAGCACCGACGTCGATCTCTACAAGTTCACGGTGACGCAGTCGGGCTCGCTGAATGCCGAAACGTTGGCGCAGCGGCTGACGCCTACCAGTTCGTTGAACACCGTGCTGTCGCTGTACAACGAAGTGACGTTGCTCGATGTGCCGTCCACCGGCGGTCAGGCGGTCAACGACGGGCAGACGTTTAGCATCAAGTCGACCACGCCCGACGGCACGCAGGTCACGCGCACTTATGAATTCAACAGCGGCATTTCGCTGACCCTGCCATCGTCGTCGAGCTGGCCCAGCGACGGTCTGACGTTCACGTTGCAGGAAGGCGCCGCGGCGGGCAGCCCCTCCGTAACCTTCGAGTTTGATGATAACGGCAGTTTCGATCCGGCCAATGTGCCGATCGAGTTCGGCGCCAACGATTCGCTCGATACCGTGGCGGCGGACATCGTGCGGGCAATTAATTCGGCAGTCAAGAACACGCCGGCGCTGGCGGCGGCGAATCCGGTGATTGCCGCTACCTACAGTGGCAACGGCGTGGTCAACCTCGGCGGCGACGCCAACACCGTGTTCATTCCCGGCGATAGCGGCCTGACAGCGAAGGGCAACGCCACCCTGCCCACCGGCGACAACAACATTCTGGTACGCTACGCCCCGGCCGACACGCAGCACGATTTGTCGCTGGCCATCGCGGGCGCCATCAACAACCCGGTGTTGGACGTCAATGCCACCGCCGACTTGGTAAACCACGAGCAGTTCCAGGTCAGCGATGGCATCACCACCAAATTCTATGAATTGACCGACGACGGCACGCTCACCAATTTGCCAAATGGTCAGACGCCCATCGCAATCATGATTGCATCGGGCGACAGCCCGGCGACGATTGCGGGCAAAATCGCTAGCGCTCTGAACGCCCCGCGGAAAAAGGACGCGCAGGGGAACGACGATCCGACTGCGCCAGCGCCGAATGGCTTTGACTCAGGAAGCGCCATTGCCGAGGGCACCCGAGTGATACTGACACTGCACGGCGGCAGCATCAACACCGTCGGCTTGGCGCCGAATCTCACGACGGCGCAGTTCAATGTGTCGGCCACGCCCGAATTGAGCCAGGTGCAACTGCAAGGCCCACTGACGTTGACCATTCCACCCACTTCGGCGGAATTCACCTCGTCGATTCAGCGGAACCTGATTTCGCGCAACGATGACTATTTCGGGAACGATTCGTACATCGGACTGGAATTGCAACCGGGCGTCTATTATGTGGGCGTCAGCAGCACGGGCAACACGCAGTATGACCCGAACGTTCACAACAGCGGCTGGGGCGGCAAGACCGATGGGCTTTATGAGTTGCGGCTGAATTTTCGAGCCGACGCCGCCACTCAGAACAGCCTGGTCAGCTTCGTCAACACGCCGGGCGTGGGACTCAACGCTCTGGGCCAGGATACTCCGCAGCCGCTCGATGGCGACGCCGACGGCGCTCCCGGCGGCGCGTACAACTTCTGGTTCAATGTCGGTCCGACCACGTTTGCCGACAAGCTGGGCGATTCGGTCGTGCCAAACCGGGTGACGGTCAGCGGCAGCCAGATTACCCTTTCGCCCGTGCCCGGCGCCACGCCCGTCGCGTCGTTTACCACCATTCAGTCGGCGTTGGCTTCGCCGAACTTGCAGCCGGGCGCCAACCTGCGCGTCGAAGGCAACGGCGGGGCTTCGTTCTCCGTGCCGACCACCCCGACCTTGGCCACCGCCATCGCCGGCGGTCAGACGTTCAGCATCAATGCTGGCCCGACGACTTCGACCTTCGAGTTCTTCCAAGTCGGCGGCGACGCCTTCGAGGTCAACGCCGGTGGCTCGAACGCGCTGGACGGCCAGACGTTCACGATCAGCCAGGGAAATTCGACCGTGACGTTCGAGTTTGCTTTGAACGGCCGCAGCCTGGCCGCGGGCGACAAAAACACAGCGATTTCGTTCCGCGCCACCGACACCAAGCAGGCGCTGGCCGGAGAGATCGCCCAGGCAATCAGCAGCGCCAAGTCGGCAGGCTTGTTTGGACCGGCGGCGCCGATCAACCCATCGGTGGGCGCGGTTGCCGCGCCGGACGGCAATTGGGTGATTGTGCTCGGCGGCGACGCCAACACCAGTTACGCCAATGTGCCCACCGCATCGACGGCCACCAGCACCAGCACGCTGGTGCTTCGCCGCGGCGGCAGCGGGGCGCCGCTGGCATTGACCAACGGGGCGTTTGAGGTTACCGCGCTCAGCGGCAATTCGGTGACCAACGGCAGCACGTTCAACATCAAGCAAGGCAGCACTACCATTTCGTTCGAGTTTTCCCAGGGACGGCTGACGCTGCCCCGCGGCGACGGCCACGTGCCGGTGCCCTACAACTTGAACGGCGTGAACGATTCTCCGGCGGTGCTGGCGGGTGAAATCGCCCAGGCGATCAACGGCGCGGTGACCGCAGGGTTGTTCGGCGGCTCGGCGCCCATCAAGGCTAGTTACAGCGCGGCCGACAACGCCAACGGCCGCCCCGTAGTCACCGTCGGCGGCAACGCCTCGACGACGCTTTCCGTCGATCCCGTGGCAAGCAACTCGCTGAGCGTCTTGGCCACGGGCGCCACGGTGTCGTCGGTGACGCCCGGCGCAGAGATCGTGGTCCTTTCACCGACCGACCCGGCGGCCACGATTGCCGCCAAGATGGTTCCGGTGATCAACGGCTCGGCCCTGGGCCAGATTCCGCAAGGCGCCGCGGGCCCGCAACCGGTGGTGGCCAGTATCAACGCCAATCAGAGCAAGACCGTCGTGCAATTGGCGCAAGGGCCGTTCCGCCTGACGCTGAATCCCGGCGGCACCTCGCTGGCGGTCGCCTACAGCGACGTGCCCTACCAGATCGGCGTAAACACCGACTTCTCGAGTCCTTCGGGCCCGCCCCCCTTGGCCGACGGCGCCACGTTCAACGTGCCCAAGGGCGTCACGGCCATGATTGATCCGGGCGCCGAATTCAAGATGTTCCATTCGGTCATCGACGTCGGCAGTGCGTCGGCGAATATTGACCGCAGCCAGGCCGCCCTGCAGGTTCTCGGCATACCGGGCAACCAGGCCATCTTCACTTCATTCAACGACAACACGGTGGGCGGCACGCTCGAATCGCCCATCACCGCGCCCGCCCGAGGCGACTGGGGCGGTCTGGTCTTCCGCAACGACTCGGACCTCGAGCCGCTGGGCATCTTCTTGAACTACGTCGACGAGACGACCTTCCGCTATGGCGGAGGCACGGTGTCGTCAGTCACGGGCCAGCCGCAGCAATACGACACGATCGACCTGCAAACCGCCCGGCCGACGGTCTCGAACAACATCATTGTCGATGCCGCCAGCGCGCCGATCTC
The DNA here is from genome assembly GCA_025927475.1 of Pirellulales bacterium. GTDB lineage: Bacteria > Planctomycetota > Planctomycetia > Pirellulales > JAICIG01 > JAICLL01. The sequence goes on along the minus strand of JAICLL010000058.1, from coordinate 21,547 downwards.
GGCAAATCCCAATAGTTTTGAAGAAACGCATTTCGGACAAGACGTCACGTTGTTGGCCGGCGCGCCCGGCGATGTGAACAGCACGACCGCCGCCAGCCAGATGGTCGATGGCCAGACGTTCCAGATTCATGGCACGACGTTCGAGTTCGACAACTTGAACAGCCCTGCGACGCTCGGCGTATTGGCGGGCGATGTGGCGATTGGCTACTACGGAATGCCCTCGGGCATTTCCAATCCGCACGCCGTCGACACCAACGCGCAGTTGGCGGCCAAGATTGCCGCGGCCATCAACGGCGCCGGCCTGACGGCGCCGTTCGTGCAAGCGGCGGTCACCGGCAACCAGGTAACCATCACCAATGTGGCTCTCGATTCCGCGGTGGCGGTGCAGGTGCCCGCCAGCGGCATTCAGGCGGGGCAGACCTTCACGGTGAAGAGCACCGTCTTCCAGTTCTTTAACGGCGACGTGCTGCAGGTGGCCGGCGCCAATGGCGCCAACGGCGTCCACGACGGCGACACGTTCACCATCACCCGCCAGGGAGCGTTGAATCCGGTTACATTCGAGTTTGCCTTGGACAACCGGCTGGTGGCCGACGGCAATTGGCCGGTGAACTTCACGCAAACCGATACGGATGAGGCGTTAGGCCGCGATGTGGCGGCGGCCATCAACGCCGCGGCCGCGGCGGGTGCGTTCGAGGGAGCGCCGGTCGCGTATCAGGGCCTGCCGAGCGACGGCCAGACCTTCACGATTAATCGCGGCGGCGTCTCGCAGATCTTTGAGTTTGTCTCCGACGCGCGGATGCAAGCTGCCAGCGATACCAATTGGCCCGTCTCATTCGCCTCGGGCGTGTTTTCCGTCGACATTGCGCAAAACGCCACAGGCGCGACCATTGGCAGCGGCGGCAATTCCATTCGTGTTACGTTTAACGGTACGACCAAAACCTTCGAGTTCACCACGGGCACGCTGCCGCTGGGCGATACGAACACGCCGATCGTGGTGGCTCCAGGCGATTCGGTGAGCACGGTGGCGACCAAGGCCGCCCAGGTGATCGACGGCCCGCAGGGTTTCAATAACGCCACAGTGGCGGGCGTCACAACGACGCCGAATTCGACGGTGAACGCGACGCTCACCTTCGTCTCGGGCGCGGTGGCCTCGGCCTCGGGCACCGAGCTGACGGCGCGCACCAGCGTTTCGCCCCAGACCATCGAGCAAGACATCACGCAGGCGATCAGCGCAGCGATTTCGGCGGGACGTCTGCCCCCCACGCCCAGCATCGCGGCGGCGTACAGTGGCTTTGATCCCGCGCAGTCGGCCAGTTCGCCGCAACACACGTTGGTGAGTTTGGGCGACGATGCGACGACCAGCGTTACGACCAGTTCGGCCGCCACCGGAGCGTTGAACTTTGTGAAGTCGGCGGCTGGCCCGATGCCGTTGATCGGCGGCGACGTGGGGGTTTACTTCCAGCCCAGCTACACGGCGGCGCAGTGGGCCAGCGCGATGGCCGCGGCCATCAACGGCGCGCAAATCGATGGCGGCGCCGGCGCGCTGGTCTATGCCGAGGCAGTGACCGACTCGGCCGGCAACGCCCGCGTCGACCTGATGAACACCAGCAATGTCAACGTCACCGCGGTCAATCACGCGCCGCTGAGCTTGTCGCTGTTGACTCCGTTGTCGATCAACTCGTTGCCGGGCAGCCAGTTGGCCGACGGCGACGGCTTCACGGTCAATGGCCAGCTCTTTGAGTTTGACCAGGGCGCCACGCTGGGCGTGCAGCGGCCGGGAGGCGTCGTGTCGCCGGTCAGCCTGAGCGGCAGCACCATTGTGGCCGGCCACTCCTTTACCATCAACGATGGCAGCCAAACGAAGCAGTTCATCTTTTATGTCGATGCGCCGGTGCCGACGTTGCAGCCTAACCAGGTGGGCATCGCCATTTCCTCGGCGTGGGATCCGGGGCAAGTCGCCCGCACCATCGCCGCCGTGGTGAATAGCACTGTGGCCAGCGGCGGACTGAGCAATGTGGCCGCCTATGTGGCGGGCGACGGCGGGCCCGATAGCAGCCTGCTCGGCTTCGGACAGGTGCGGATCGTGGGCACGGGAACGGTGACGCCGACGGTCAATAGCTCGCAGGCTACCGAGCTGACCAATACGCTGGCGCTGCACGGCGGCGTGCCGGTGCCTTTTGCGCCGGGCTTCACCGCCAGCCAGACCGCTCAGGGCATTGGGGCGGCGGTCAGCGGCGCGGGGTTGGGAGTTTCGGCGAATTCGACCGGCGCCAAAGTGGTGTTCGAAAACGCCGACTCGGTGGTTCCTCATCCGCCGGCCTCGCTCTATTTGAACACCAACACCAACGTACCGCCGACCTTCACCGCTCCCGGCGCCGTCTTTACGTTGAGCGGCGATGTGCTGCCGCTGGGATTGGCCAACAATTTCTACACCGCTGACTACGCGCGGCTGGGACCCGATGTACACGGCAACCTGCTGGCCGTGCGCGAGCCGCAGACCATCACCGTCACCAACGCCGCGCAGGTGCAAGACGGACAGCAGTTCGTCATCAGCAACGTCGGCTTCGAGTTCGACACGGGCAATGGCGTTACGGCAGGTTTTCAAGCGGTGCAGTTTCAAGCGGGCCAGACGGTCGATCAGATCGCCCAGGATATTGTCACCGCGATCAACGCGGCCAGCGATCCGACCAACACGGCGGCCTATGTGCCGGGCTTTAATGTCCACGCGCAGCTTGGACCGGCGGGCAGCGGCGAGGTCATTCTGCTGCTCAACGCGCCGGCCAGCTTCAATCTGAGCACATTCAACTCGACCGGCGCGCTGGGCACCACCGAACTGACGCTGCCGCTGAGCACCGTGCCTGTCCGCATTCTGCCGTTCTCCGGCGCCGGCCAACGCGATAAAGATTCGCCGTCGAACGTTCCCCAGCCGCCGCTGGTGGCCAATCAAAAGGTACTTGAGAATACGCTCAATGGCTTGTTCGTGCGGATCAGCACCAACGCGGGACAATCGCTCGACACGCTGGACGTCACGGCCCGGTTCCACAGCACCGACATCAGCTACCTCGTTCCCGAGAACCTGGTGCTGACCGGTCAACCCGGCGGCGCGCTGGGAACCGTGGGCCGCGAGGCTGCGCGGTTGCAGATTGATCCGGGCGTCATCGTCAAGCTGCACAGTTCGCGGATTGAGGTGGGGCTGGGCGCCAACCTGGTGGCCGAAGGCGACCAAAACAACCAGGTGACGTTCACGTCGTTGTTCGACGATACGGTGGGTTCGGGCGGCACGTTCTACGCCAATGGCGATGAGCCCGGGGTCATAGCCGCCAGCGGCAGCCAAGCCGCGCCTCCGCCCACGTTGCCGGTGCCTGGCGACTGGGGCGGCGTTTATTTCTCGCCCACTTCGTCGGGCAGCCTGGATTACGCCTCGCTCTCCTATGGCGGCGGTTCGGTGCCCATCGAGGGAACCACGGCCAGTTTCGACGCCGTCGAAATCCATCAGGCCCAGGTGCGCATCACCAACTCGACGTTGAGCAACAACGCCGCCGGGTTCGACGACTCGAACACCGGCCGAAACGGGCGCGGTGTGAACGATTCGTCCGTGATCTATGTATTGGGCGCTCAACCGGTGCTGGTAAACAACGTCATCCAGAACAACAAAGGCGCGGCGATCAGCATCGACGTCAATTCATTGACGGCGGACCTGGTGCCCGACTGGGGGCGCAGCACCAGATCGCTCGACGCCTTCGCCGTCGGCTCGAACTATGGTCCGCTGGTGCGGCAAAATAAGCTTGGCAACAACGCCACCAACGGCATGTCGATTCGCGGCGGCACCCTCACCACCGACAGCGTCTGGGACGACAGCGACATCGTACATGTGGTCACAACGCCGATTACGGCCGGCAACAACCTTACGGTCCGCCTGCAGAGCACCGCCACCCAAAGCCTGGTAGTAAAGCTGTTGGGCGGGGCGGCCGGTCTCAATGCCAGCGGCACACCCAGCGACATCACCGGCCGCATCGGCGGCACGGTGCAGATCGTCGGGCAACCCGGCCACCCCGTCGTGCTCACTTCGCTCAACGATACCTCAGTCGGCGCGGGCCTGACTCCCGATGACCGGCCCGACAACAACACCAACCTGACGAGCAACCTTTCGCTGTCGGTCGGACCGAACATCAATATCACCAAATCGATCGATGACAACCAAGAGACGACGATCGCGGTCAACCCGACCAACCCGCTGAACTTGTTCGAGTCGGATACGTGGAGCGGAGTAGGCCGCTACAGCCTCGACGGCGGAAAGACATGGACCGACAGCGACCTGAGCCCGCTGCCTAGCAGTGTGGGCGACGTCAAAGCGGTGTTCGACAAGTTTGGCAATCTCTTCCTCACGCGCTTCGGCCCGAACGAAAACATTATCTTTGCGCGCAGCACCGACGGCGGAGCGACATTTGGCGACGTCCGCACGGTGGGGGGCGCGGGCTCCGACCAGCCGATGATCGCCGTGGGTCCTAGCGGGACCGCGGCGGCTGAGGCCGTCTGGATTTCTTACACCGATGGTTCGAACAACTTCGTCGCGCTGGGCGCTCCGGTCAACGGCTTCAACTCGATGGGCGCGTTTGGCGCAACCGAGACGGCTCCCGGTCCCGGGGGCGACTTCGGCGGAGTGGCGATCGGCCCCAACGGCCAGGTATTGGTCGATTATCAGAACAATGCCAGTGGCAACGGCCCCGACACGATTAAAGTGAATCTCGATCCCGACGGGCTCGGCCCAGCCGGTTTCAACCCGGTCGTGATCGCCACCTCGACCAATATCGGAGGGTTCAGCCCGCTGCCTCCACAGCCCGACCGAACCGTCGACGCCGAGGCGCACCTGGCCTGGGACCGCAGCGGCGGTCCTCACAATGGCCGTGTCTATATGTCGTATGTCGACCGGCCTTCGACCGCCAGCATTGAAACGAGCATCTACGTTCGTTACTCGGACGACAACGGGCTGACGTGGAGCAGCCCGGTCCGCGTCAACGATGATCCGGTGGGCGACGGCAAGAGTAAGATTCAGCCGGCCATCGCGATCGACCAGAGCACCGGATTCGTGGCGGTTACGTGGTACGACGCGCGCAATTCGGGCCCAGCCGATAACACGGTGCAGGTGTTTGGCGCGGTCAGCAACAATGGCGGCTTGAGTTGGTCTACGAATGTCCAGATCAGCCAAGGCACGATCGATGGCACCGTGCCCGCGTCGAACGGCTTCAACCTGGGCGACTACGATACGATGGCCTTTGTCAACGGCGTCTTTTATCGTAGTTGGGCCGACAACTCGAACAGCACGGGCGATAATCCGGCCGGCGCTGGCAACTCGTTCGACACCTATACGGCGGCGGTGACGGTGTCGGCGGGCGGCTCGGCCACCGGCGCCCCGGGCGATTGGCAAGGCGTCAAGATTGATGAATACGCCAACGACAATAACGTCTCGGTTTCGAATGAGGCTGAGACGGCCTACACCGGCGGCAACGACACCAACGGCACGCCGCAAACCGCCGAGGCCCTGGGCGGCCTTGCGCCCAATCAACAAAGCGGCGACGACAACCTGCGGCTGGGATTCCAGGTCAATGGTTTCATCAGCCCCAACGACACCCACGATGTCGACACCTACAGTTTCACCGCCAAACCAGGCACGCAGGTGTGGGTCGACGTGGGCCACACCAGCCCCGCGCTCGACTCGGTCGTCGAACTCATCGATGCCAACGGCAACGTCCTGGCGCGGAGCGACAACTCGGTGGCCGAGCAGGAAGACGCCGTCAAAAACGGCAACCCGCTCGCCGCCGGCCCGCTGCTGTCTGGATTGCTGCCGGGTAACCTGGCCCTGCCGATGCAGAGCAGCACGTTCCAACAAAACACCTATCCCGGCCCCGATCTGCGCGATATCGGTACGACCAACCCGCAGGACGCGGGCATGCGGTTGGTGTTGCCGGGCACGCCCGATCCGTCGGGCGCTCCCACCACCTACTACGTGCGCATCTACAGCAAGGGCCCGGTCAATGGCGATGGCACGCCCAATGCGCTCACCTACCAGGTGGCCAACGGCAAGAGCAACGGCCTCAGCAGCGGCGCCTATCAGCTTCAGGTTCGCCTGCAAGAGCAATGGGAAACGCCGGGAACCGTGGTCCGCTTCAGCGACATCCGTTACGCGACCAACGGCATCACGGTGCTGGGCCAGCCGGCGCATTCGCCGCTGTTGGGCGACTCGGCCGCCAATGGCACGAACAGCATCACCATTCCCGTGGCCAGCGGCGCTCCGGGCGTCAACCAGCCGCAGTACGACTCCGGCGTTCAATCCAACAACTTCCAAAGTGCTCAAGATTTGGGCAATCTGGCGACGAGCGACAGCGGCTCGCTGAGCGTGGCCGGCAATTTGAACGCGCCCGGCCAGGTCGATTGGTACAAGTTCTCGCTCAATTTCAACCTGATGCAGGCCATTCAGGGCGTGAACGCGGCCGATAAGACCCTCAGCACCATCTTCCACATCGGCTATGCCGATGGTCTGCAAGGTCGGCCCGATACGACCATTTCGGTCTACGATCAATGGGGCAATCTCGTTTACGTGGGCCGCGACTCGAACGTGGCCGATGAGCAGCCGCGCCCGACGCAGGGCAACGACCTGACGAACCTGAGCCACGGTTCGTTCGGCACGGGCGATCCGTATATCGGGCCGGTGCAGATGCCGGCAGGCGTGCCGGGCGGCACCGTGCCCACGACGAATGGGCGCGTTTCGCCGGGTAGCGCCGCGTATCCGCTCGACCCGAGCACCTATCCCATGCCGTTGCAGACGATCAACAACTACAACGGCCCCAACAGCTACACGTATTTTGTGGCGGTCAGCAGCAATGCCACGTTGCCCACGGCGCTGGACGCCACGTTCAACGCCGGCAGCGCCAACCCCTTGGTCCGGCTGGAGCCGATCGACAGCATTCAGCGAGTGGTCGAGGACCACGTTGGCAACACCGGCTACAACAGCAACGACGGCAGCGCGCCGTTGGGCAACGGCACCAATCTCAATCCGCAAGATGGACCGATTTTGCCCGTTGGCACGTCGACGGACATTTTGCAGCACGTGGTGCCGTGGAATCTGAACAATGTGGTGCTCTACGCCAACACGCCGGGCGCGCTGTACGCGATCAATCCGGCAGACGGCGCGATCGAACCTCACTTTAACGGCACAGCCACCAACCCTTACATTATCAATGCGCTGCCGAATGGCCTGCTTGGTTCGAAAGTCGAGCCCGGCGACACCGAAGACATCGCGATGCGCACCGATGGCAACTTGTTTGGCTACCAGAGCGACCTCAGCAACGACGGCGACTCGGGCGAATACTACCAAATCGATAGCACCACCGGCGCGACGCTCGATCTGGGCGGCGATGGCGCCTTCGGCGCGTGGAAGACGGACAAAAAGGTCGACGCCCTGGCGTTCGTCCGCACGGGACAAGACGCCTACAAGCTGTTTTTCTCGGCCCGAGCGGGTAGCCAATCGGACCTGCTTTATGCGAACACCACTACCGGCGATACCACGCAGACGCCGCCGTTCGGCGATCTGGGCCCCATGTATACCGGCCCTTCGTCGAATCCCGTTACCGGTGCGCAGATCACGCCGGGTGATAACTTCTCGATCACCGACTACGCCAACCGGACTGTGTTGTTCGTGTTCGAGCCGACCGTGGTGGGAAGCACCTTCATTCCCAACACGCCAGCGGGCGACGCCGGAACCTATTACATCGCGTATTCGACCACCGACAACAGCTTCACGGTCAACTTCGAAGTCGAGAACGCCATCGACGACGCTTTCCAAAACCAATTGCCGCCGCCGAACCCGCGTCCGGTCGGCTTCGTCGAGACCGACGCGACCATCGGCCTGTTTGGCAATGGCTTGCAAATCAACAACGCCGCCAACATCGACGGCGCCAACGCCCCCGAGTTTAATTTCAACAACGCGCCGGGCGGCTTTGTCACCGGCATGGCTTACGACCCGAACACCAATTTGTTCTACGCCGTAAGCGATCGGGGCGGCGTCTACTCGATGCGGGTCAGCCCGACCTTTCTTCCGATTCCTAGTTCGATTCAGTATCTTGGCTCGTCGTCGGTCTTCACTCAGCGGGGTTACCATTTCGAGGGGCTGTCGCTAGGCCCGCAAAACGTCGATTGGAACGGCGACGGCGCCGGCGGCGATCTGCAGGACGTGCTGTTTGCCACCGCCGAGGTCTACGACAATCCGTCCGATCCCAGGTCGGCCCACCACTCGGTGCTGACCGCGATCACCGATAGTTCATTAAGCGCCAATAACATTTTTAGCGCCAATGCGATTGGCGCCGGCGGGCCGGTGGCAGTATTCGACCAGACGATTGCCAACGCCGCGGGCAGTCCGCAGACGACCGGCGATTATCAGGACAACGTCTCGCTGGGCGGACTGCAAGACGTCCGCGGCGTGGCCATGTCGGTGTTGGATTACAACATGTGGCACGTCGCTCCCCGTGTCAACGGCGACGGCGCAGCGATGAATCTGCCGGGTCACGGGGTCAACGGCAGTCCACAGCCGCTTCCGGTGAATGTGACGGGACCGGGCGGTCTCTCGGGACCGGGCGACAACAGCCGCGTGGCCAATACCACCAGCAGCAATGCCTTTTATTTCGGCCTAGACAATCATTCGCCCGGCGTCGAGGCGCCCAGCGGTCTGGTCAAGGATCTGGTTCACGGCACCACCAACAGTCTCGACAACACCGTCAACAACAATAAGACCTTCAACGCGCCAGGCGACGTGTACGGCTCGTTGATGACAAGCCCCTTCAGCTTGGCGGGCTATTCGTCGGGCGACAAGCCGACTGTCTACTTCGACTACTACCTGAACACCGGGATGAGCAATAACAGCAGCGCGAACTGGAATGCCTCCGCGCGCGTCTACGTCTCGCCCGATGGCGGTAAGAGCTGGGACGAAATTGCCACCAACAATCCCGCGCGCACTCGATATTTTCCGTCGAACGATCCGGGCGGCACGTCGCTCGCGCGGCGGCAATTCGGCGTCGAGCAACCGCTGAATACCAGCGAGTTGCCCGACTTTGCCACCGCTTCGTCCGACGTGCCGGCCAGCCAGACGCAGGTCGACCCGCGGCAGCAGGTGCAGCAGTTGTTCGACAACACCGGCACCTGGCGACAGGCGCGCATCGACCTGAGCAACTATGCTGGCAACCCGAACCTGATGCTGCGGTTCGACTTCAGCGGCACACATGGATTCGGCCAACTGACCGCGATCAAGACCGAAGCCAGCAGCGGCAATCCGATTCCAGGCGAGACCGGAAACAATTCCGACCTGGGCGGCGCCCCCAAGGAAGGTTGGTATGTGACCGACCTGGTGGTCGGTTTGGCCGGCCGCGGCGAAATGGTGACCAACGCCCCGATCGGGCAGACGCAGTTCTTCACCACGCCGCAAAATCCCTTCTTTGGCAGCAGCACCGAGATCCTGACAGGGCCCTACCAGCTCGATATTCAGCGCGGTGCGGACGCCGGGCAAACGATCAATCCCAACCGCAGCAACATCCTGGTCGATCCGAACCAACTCGACATCAACGACCGCCTGACTTCGGCGTACACGCTGATCGCGCCGGAAGGTCATTTCAATCAGTCGCTGACACAAGTGCCGGGTTCGGCCGGCCTCGGTCCCACCTCGAACGCGTTGCCGACGTATACCTATACCTTCACCAATGTGCCCGCGCCGACGGCGGGCGGCACGGTGACCATCAGCGCCGTGGGCGACCTCGAGGGAAGCTATGAATACCTGACCGCCGGCTTCCCGGATTTGCCAGCCAACGATCCGCTGAATACCGCCAACATTCCGGTCTTCTTCAACCAGCAAGACAAGAGCCTGCAAGGCCAATTCTCGACGAGCGCGCAAATCAGCCTCACGCAGGCCCAATTGCAGCAGTTGCTGGCCGCCGGCCTGGCGAAGCATAACGCCAACGTGATCACGATTACGCTGACTCCGCTGGCCAATGCCAGCCCGACGGTCACGCCGGGCAATCCGCCCAATCCGTCCGGCAGCGTGCAAACGTCGAGCCCCAGCCTGGTGAACCGTATCAACATGCTGGCGGTCACGCTCGATTTCGGAATCGCCGGGTCCTTTGATGGTCAGACGTTTACAATCAGTGACGGCGTACACCAGCGAGTGTTCGAGCTGGATTCCAACAATCAGCTCAACAATCCCAGCAATGTGCGCGTGACCATTCTACCGTCGTACACTGGCGCCCAAATCGCGCAGGCCATGGTGGCGGCAATTAACCAGAACGGCCTGCTGAATGTGCAGGCCGCCACCTCCGACGCCAACAACAACAATCCGCTTGCCAGCGCTACGCCCAACGACGACAGCGACCGCGTCAATCTGTTCGGAGCAGCCTCGGTGGTGGTCGGCGCACCCCAGCAGGTCATCAGCGGCCCCAATCCGGCCAACAGTGCCAGTGCGCCGGTGCCCCCACACAGCAGCATTGCTACGGCGTTCCCCACGGGGGTCGATTCCGGCAACGATCCGAACCTGAAGCCAATCACCTCGGGCGGCGCCGGCGGTCTCTCGGCGAACGTCACCTATTACTACGTGGTATCGGCGACCGATGCCAATGGCCTCAATGCCGTGAGCAATGAACAGCCCTATACGGCCACCAGCGGCAACGGCTCGGCCAGTCTCTATTGGGCGCCGCTGCCCGGCGCCACGGTGTACAACATTTACCGCGGCACCGCCCCCGGCCAAGAGAATGTGCTGATCGGCACGATCGGCGGCGGCAGTAGTGCTTACACCGGCCCGACCAGCTTTACCGACAACGGCGCCGCCGGTGCGACCGCGTCGCCCCCGCCGGTCACTCGCGTGTTTAATGGCTATGGAGTCATTGGTAATGCCGCCGGCGTCGGCACGTCGCCGCAGGTCGACCTGATGAAGGTCCACTTGCACGCCGGCGACTCGATGACCATCGATCTGAATACGCAGAGCATTCTCTCCACACTCAATCCGACGCTGCGGTTGTTCGACCGCAACGGAATGGAGTTGACGTCGTTGCTGCAAGACGGCGCGCAGTCGCCGTTTGGCTCGCTCAATGTTTCGGGTGCCGGTTCTCGTCAATTCGATCCCGCGACCGGCGCCAATTACTACCTCTCGCCGCCGGTCGGCCAGCCGGGCCATGAGTCCGACCTGTACTACACCTTTACGGCGGCCAGCGCTGTGGCGGCGCCCACGCTACGGCCCGTTTCGCTCTCGGCGGGTGGCTCACTCGGCGTGGCCAGCTACTATTACGTCGTTACCGCCTTGGTCGGGGGCGGCGAAACCACCGCCAGCAACCTGCAGCCGGTCTCGACCAACGCCGCCAACCAGACGGCCCGGTTGAGCTGGTCGCAAACTCTCAATGCCACTGGCTACAAGATCTACCGCGGCACGTCGCCCGGGCAGCAAAACCAGTTGGTCGCCGTCATCAACAACGGGCGAACCACTTCGTTTGCCGATGCCGGCGGATTGACTTCGGCGACCCCGCCGGCGACGAACACGGCGGGCTTAAGCGCGCCCGCCTTCCAAGCGGTTACTCCGCAAGCGACCGGAAGCCTTGTGCCGGGCACCTATGACTATGTGATCACCGCGGTCAATGCGCAGGGCGAGACGTTGGCCAGCAACGAGATTCCGGGCACGGCAACCCCCCTCAACGCCTCGATGCTGCTCACTTGGTTGCCCGTCAACGGTGCGACGAGCTACAACATTTATCGCGGCACGGCGAGCGGACAAGAAAACTCGCTGATTGCCTCCGTGCCGGCCGGCAATCCTCAGGCCCAGCAGTCCTTTGTTGACGACGGCACGGAGTCGGCCATTTCGGCTTCGCCGCCGAGCGCGAGCACCGCTCAAGCCGATGGCGATTATTACATCGGTGTCAGCGGCCAAGGCAACGGCGCCTACGACCCCAACGGCGACGGCCGCGAGCGGGGCAGCACCGGCTACTACCAGATTCAAGTCAGCGCCGGGCCGATCAATTTGCGCGGCGCCAGCGGCGTGCCCGGCAGCAATTTCTTTCGCCAAGGCGATCCGTTCGGCGGTTCCGTCTTCTTGCGGAGCAACCAGAACGTGCCGCCTGACAACACGGTCAATATCGGCACGCTCTTCTATCGGGCGCCCAATCAAAACGGCGCGGTTGGCGCCAATGATACCACGGTGCGCGTGGTGAAGTACGACAACCTGATTGGCGATGCCCAAACGCCGCGCAAGCAGGGCGCGATCATTCTGGAAAGCAACCAGGTGAGCAAGTCGCTGAGCGACGGCATCTTGGTCAGCGCCGCGCCGCGTGAGGGCTTGCCCGGTGCGCCCGATCCCAATCTGCCGCACCAAGGCGCGGCGCGCAATCTGCCCGTGCTCGATACGGCCCGGCTGGTTCCTGGCCCGGTGATCAAAAACAACATCGTCTCGGGCTTCGGCAACGCGGGCATCCAGTTCAGCGGCGATCCGAACGCGCAGAACCCGCTGGCGGCCGTGCCCTTCGGACGGATTGCCAACAATACGGTTTATGGAGGAGTCAATCCCTCCGGAGCCGGTATCCTGGTGACCAACAGCGCCAGCCCCACGATTATGAACAACATCGTGGCGAACTCGACGACCGGCATTTCGATCGACGCCAGTTCGCAAGGGCTGACCAGTCCGCCGGTGTTGGCCGCCAACATCTATCAGGGCAACACCACCAACACCAACCTGCCCAGCGGCAACCTGGGCACGAACGGCATCGCGCTGGCGCCCACCGATCCGCTGTTTGTCAACGCGCCGGCCAACAACTTCTATCTCCAGGAGTTCTCGCAGGCCATCGACAGCTCGATCGACGTGTTGCAAGACCGGGCCGCGATGACCCAGGTGACCGCGCCTTTGGGCATCGCGCCGTCGCCCATTGTCGCGCCGGCCACCGACATCAACGGTCAACTGCGGGTCGACGATCCGCTGGTCAACTCGCCGCCGGGCCTCGGCGGGCAGGTGTTCAAAGACCGCGGCGCCGTCGAACGCGCCGACACGCTCGGCCCCGCCGCCTCACTGCTCACGCCGGCCGACAACGACCTGGCCGACCAGGATCCGCGCGTCAATGTCGTCCATCCGGTGGGTGAGAATCTCTCTGAGTTCGATATCTTGCTCAACGACGGCATCGGCTCGGGCGTCGATAACTCGACCGTCACCCAAAATCGCGTCACCGTGCGCCGCAACGGCGTCTTGCTGACGCCCGGCATCGACTATGCCTTTGTCTACGACAACAACAACCACATCATCCGTCTGATTGCCGCCAGCGGCGTCTGGCAAAACGGCAACGTTTACGACATTGCGCTCGACAACGGCAAGAAGTTCGATCCGCAAGACCCGGCGCTGGGGCCCCAGCAAGGCGATTTGGGCATTACCGACTTGGCGGGCAACTCGTTGCAGGCCAACGCCGCCTCGGGTTACACCACCTACCAAATGATTCTCGACAGCGTTGCCAACGATGCGCCCTCGGTCGTGCTGCCCACCACGCAGCAGACCATGTTCGAGCACGAGGCGATTCGCTTCGCCCCCGCCTCGGTCACCGACACCGACGCGCCAGAAAGCGCCACCGATCCCGACTCGGCCAGCGGCAGCGATCCGTATCTGGACATTCCCGGCGCCGCCATCAAGGGCATCACGCTGCCGCCCGGCGACGGCGATTGGGACTTGAACAACCCGATCACCATTTACGACGTGGATGCCAACGGCGGCCTCGAGCAAGTGACGATTACGGCTTCGGTTGGCACGCTCTCGATCTTGCAAGACGCCAACACGCCCAGCGTCAACGTGGTGCAAATCAGCGGCAACGGTACGCCCGCCAACCCGCTGGTGTTGAAAGGTCCTTTGGGCGACCTGGTCACCGACGCCAACGGCAACTACGTCGACCCGGGCATCAACACGGCCCTGGCGCATTTGGTGTTCCGGCTGGACGATTCGAACAACCCGAACGCTTATTATTTCAACGGCACGGCGAACCTGACGATCGTCGCCAGCGACTTGGGCAACACGCCGCCGCCGGCGCGGATCACCACCGTGAACCTGCCGATTACGGTGACGCCGGTCAACGACGCGCCCAGCGAGGTCGTGCCAAGCCCGACGGACGCCGATACCGTTCAGAGCAATCCGATCGAGGCCGCCAACGCCACCAGCGGCTTCATGGACTTCCCGGCGGCCAGCGCCCTGACCGGCAGCGCGGGCACCAACAGCGGCCTGACATTCCAGGTGTTCGACACGGCCGGCAACACCGCGACGAATTTCAAATTCGCCAACGTGTTTGAGGTGAACGTGGCGGGTACGGCCACCGGCCACACCATCGCCCATCAGACGATCACGGTCACGCGAAACGGCGTGCGCAAGACATTCGAGTTCACGACGCCCACCACCGGGCCCGCCGCCGCCGGCAATGTGCCCATCGCCGTCAATGACAACGACACGCCAGGCAACATTGCCGCCGCCGCCGCCAAAGCGGTGGGCAGCGTCACAGGCTTCAACACTCCCTCGCTGGGCACGTCGATCAACAACCGGTTGCTCATTAACGCGACAACCGGTCTCTCGGCGAGCGATTCGCTGCTGTCGGTCAAAAACGCCTGGTGGGAGATCGACGTCGCCGCCACGGCCACCGGCCAAGCCATTTATCATCAGACTTTTACGGTCACCCAGGGCACGACCTCCAAAACGTTTGAGTTCGCCAATCCTTGGGAGGTCGACGTGGCCTCCAATGCCACCGGCAAGACCGTGGCCCACGGCACGCTTACCGTGACGCAGAACGGGACGAGCAAGACCTTCGAGTTCATCACGCCGACCACGGGCAGCATCACGCCCGGCAACATTGCCGTCAGCGTCCAAGACACCGACGGCCCGGCGCAGCTTGCCGCCGCGGTCGCCGCCGTGATCAACGGACCCAATGGTTTCAATATTGCCGGACTCGCCCAGGCCAATCCAGCGGGGACCGCTGCCAGCACCGGGGCGGTGGTGATTACCTCTTCGACCTCGGTGGGCGGAACCGGCGCCGGCACCTTGTTGACGCTGCAAACTCCGCAAACGGCCAATCCCTCGAACATTCCCGTGGTGGTCCGCTCCACCGACGGCGCCGCGCAAATCGCCGTGGCTGCCGTCGCGGCGGTCAACGGCGCCAACGGATTCAACACGCCAGCCCTGGCCACCGTCAGCCCCAGCCAGAGCAACCAGGTGTTGATCGCCACCTCTGCCACCCTGGCCGGTTCCGACACGCTACTGTCGCTCTACAACCCGGTGCCGTACCTGGCCACCGACGGCGCCGCCGCGGTCGCCCAAGATGTCGTTGCGGCGATCAATGCCATCGTGCCGACCAAGCCCGCCGCAGTGCAGTCGGGCAGCGCCCGCGTCGTCATGACCGGCTCGGCCAAGTTTACCGCGGCGCCGCCGAAGCAGCCGGCCAACCCCTCGTCGGAAGACACGCCCTACGTCTTTTCGCAGGCGAACGGCAACGGCATCACCATCAGCGACCCCGATATCTCGGGCACCGATGTCAACAACGCGGCCTTGCAGTTCACCGAGTCGGTTTCGCTGCTGTCCGGCAGCGGCACGTTGCACGTGCAAAACACGAGCGGCATTACGTTTATCAATGGTTCAGCCAATGATACCGCGACGCTGCAATTCCAAGGCACGCTGGCGGGCATCAACGCCGCGCTGGAAGGGTTGGCCTTCGATCCGACCAACGAGTTTGTCGGCCCGGTTCATCTGACCTTCCTGACCAACGACAACGGCAACATTGGCTATGGTCCGGCGCCGCTGCACCAGGCCCCGGTGGTGCCGCTCAGGTCGCCGTTGGAAGACGTTTATCTGGCGATTTACGGTTCTCAAGACCACCCGGCGCTGGATACCACCGTGCCGATGACGTTGACTGCCATCAACGAGCAGCCGACCAACCCGCCCACGCCGGCGCTGCCCGCGACGCCCAATACCGGCAACACCGTTTACAGCGTCCTGCAAACGGGGGCCAACGGCGGCAACCAGACGGCCATGACGCTCATCGGCTCAGGCGCCCAATACGGCATCGCCGTTACCGGGTTGACCGTGCCGGTCATGCCGAGCGGCACACCGGGCGGAGCGTGGCAGTATTCGCTCGACGGCGGCAAAACTTGGCAAAACGTCGCGCCGGGTCCCAACAACGGGGTCGGACTTGCGCCCCCCACCGGATTGGCCGCCTCGCCCACCGTCGGCGGCTCGCTGGCCACCAACACCCCCTATCACTATGTCATCACCGCCGTCGATGCGCAGGGCGAAACGGGCGCCAGCTCCGAGGCCGTTGCGTCCACGTCGCTTGTGCAAAGGACAATCGCGCTGTCGTGGAGTGCCGTCAACGGCGCCACCAGCTACAGAATTTATCGCGGTTCGAGCGCGGGCGGAGAGAACGTGCTGGTCGCCAGCGTGCTCGCCGGCGCCACCACGTTCAACGATGATAACAGCGAAACCACTACCACGCAGGCAAACGCTCATCGGCAGCCGCCCGCTTCGGTAACCGCCACCGCGGCGACCGGCGGCGCGCTGGCGGCCAACACCACGTACTTCTATGTGGTCACCGCCGTGAACGCGCTGGGCGAAACCACGGTCAGCAGCGAAACGACCGGAACCACCACGGCCACCAAGCTGGCACAAAACCTCTCATGGACGTTGGTCAACGGCGCACTGGGTTATCGCATTTATCGTGGCACGAGCGCTGGCGCCGAGAATCTCTTAATCGGCGCCATCGGCAGCGGCACCACCACCAGCTTCACCGACGACGGCACGGAGGCGACCGCACCGGTGGTGTCGTTGCGCAACGCTCTGCTGCTCGATGGCGGCACCGGCACCGCGCCGAATTTGGGCGACCTGGTTCGCTTCAACCCCGCCAAGGACTTTAATAGCGCGGCATTTGGAAACCCCGCCATCCACTTCATCGCCTGGGATCAGACCGCCGCTTTGAACCCCAACACGAACGCGGTCGTCGCGCTGTCGCACGGCAATCTGGTCGATCTGGACAGCAGCGACGGCAATGGCTTGGGCACCGGCGGCAGCACGCCGTTCAGCCCCTACGATGTCAACGCACTGGGCGTCGCTAGCATCACGGTCAATGCGGTCAACGACGCGCCGACCATCTCCGTGCCAGGGGCGCCTTTCCAGGCACTGGAAGGCCAGCCGTTCGTCTTCAGCAGCAAGAATGGCACCAATCCTGTGGTGACCGACTTCGATGATGGCGAAGGCAACGGCATCAACCGCGGACAGGTGTTGGTGACCATCGCCACCGACCCCAGCCAGGGAACCTTGATGCTGGGATCGACCGCGGGACTCACGAACGTATCGGGAAATGGCACCGCGCAGATCACGCTGCAAGGCCCGTTGGCCATCGTGAACCAAAACCTGGACGGCCTGAGCTTCATTCCCGCGCCCAATTTCGCCGGCGCGGCCAACATCACCTTCCAGGCCGACGACTTGGGCAATGCCGGGCTCGGCGGCGATCAGGTCGGCGCCCAGGTGACGGCGCAGGTCTCGTTCACCGCGCAGCACCAGGCGCCGCAGCTCTATCCGACCGGCGACGGCATCGCCCCCGCCACCGGGCAGCCCCACTTTGCCTCCGTCTTGCAGAACACGCCGGCCCAGTCCAACAGCGGCAGCCTGGTGGGCGATATGCTCACCAGCCTGAACCCGTACGACATCTATCACGACGGCCGTCCGACGGGGAATGTCTCTCCGATCACCTATCCGCCATTCCTCGATCTCGATGCCGACGCTGGCGCCAAGCAGGGCATCGCGGTGGTAAGCGTCGCCGGCAATGGCATCTGGCAGTATTCGCTCGACGGGGGCGGCAGTTGGGTTTCGATCAGCCCCACCTCCGTCTCGACCGCCAACGCGCTGTTGCTGCCCGGCCCCAGCGGTCCTGGTGCGCCGGGGGCTCTGGTGCGGTTCCTGCCGGCCCAGAACTACACCGACAGCACCGGCGCCGTGAACATGAAGTTCTACGCCTGGGATCAAACCGACGGCGCGGCGGCGGGCAGCCATGTGAACCTCTCGAGCGGCGGCGCCATCGGCGGGGCCACGGCTTACAGCAGCGCCACCGCCACGGCCACGCTCACCGTTGCTCCGGCCAATCAGCCGCCCTCGTTCAGCTTGATGCAGAACTACAGCGTGCTCGAGAACAACACGGTTCTGGGCAGCGGCGGTTCAGCCGGCGGCAGCAACAGCGGCCTGATCTCAGTGCCAAATTTCGCCTTCGGCATCACCCCCGGCCTGCAGGGCGAA
This sequence comes from Pirellulales bacterium, assembly GCA_025927475.1. Lineage (GTDB taxonomy): Bacteria > Planctomycetota > Planctomycetia > Pirellulales > JAICIG01 > JAICLL01. The sequence goes on along the minus strand of JAICLL010000058.1, from coordinate 3,234 downwards.
GCCGTCACGTTCAATGTCACCGTCAACGCCGCGGGCCAAAACTTGTTCAGTCAGGCCCCGAGCATCGACTCGACCGGCACGCTCACCTTCCGACTTGCTCCTGATGTCTTCGGAACGGCGACGCTCATGGTTACCGCGTCGAACACGGCAAACGGCGATACCGAGACCTCGAATCCACAGACGACCACCATCTCGGTGACGGGCATCAACGACCCGCCGACGCTCGACCCCATCGGCGATCAGCAAGTGCCCTCGGGCGCCGCACAACAAACGGTGCAGCTCAGCGGCATAACGGCCGGTCTCAACGAATCGCAGGTGCTGAGCGTCAGTGCCACTTCCAGCGATCCGAATGTGGTGGCCAATCCCACGATCAGCTACACCAGCCCCAACAGCAGCGGCACGTTGTTCTATACGCCGGGCGCGGCGGGCACCGCCACCATCACCGTGACGGTTACCGACAACGGCAGCACGGCCAACGGCGGCGTGAATTCCTTCTCGCGGCAATTCACCGTAACCGTCGGCAGCCCCGCGCCGACCGCGACCGCGCAGAGCATCTCGGTCACGGAGAACAGCCAGGCCGCCATCACCTTGGCGGGCACGCCGGCCCCAGGACAGACGGGCCCCTTGACGGCCACCATCGCCACCCTGCCGACCACCGGCACGCTCTATCAGACGAGCGACGGCGCCACGCTGGGCGCCGCCATCACCACACCCAATACCGCAGTCACCAATTCGCAAAACAAGGTGATCTATGTGCCCAACGTCGGTCAAACCGCCAATGACGGCTTCAGCTTCACCGTAACCGGCGGCGGTCAAACGTCGGCAGCCGCCACGGTTTCGATCACGGTGGTTTTGCCTGGCCAGAACCCCAGCTTTACGGTCGGCACACAGGCTCAGGCCACGGAAAACGCCGGTCCGCAAATGGTGCCCGCCTTTGCGAAGAGTATCTCAGCGGGCAGTGGCAGCAACGGCGCCACCTTGAGCTTTGCCGTGACCAGCGACAGCAATCCCGCGCTGTTCAGCGTGCCGCCCGCGCTCAACCCGGCCACCGGCAATCTAACGTTCACGCCGGCGGCCAACCAGTTGGGCACCGCCCACATCACCGTCGTGTTGCAACGCAGCGACGGCGCCCAATCGGCCCCGCAGACGTTTGACATCGTGATCAACGCGGTGCCCACGGCTACGCCCGACGTATATGTGCTCAGCACCAGCACGACCAGCGGCGCTTCGGCGGCCAACGGCGTGTTGGCCAACGACAGCTCGCCCGACGGCCATGCCTTGCAGGCCGTCATCGTCAATCAGCCGCTGTATGGCAGCCTGACGCTGAATGCGGACGGCTCGTTCAGCTACACGCCTGGTCCGGCGTTCCGCGGACTCGATCGGTTCAGCTATGTCGCGCAAAATGGCTCTGCCACCAGCAGCCCGGTTACCGTCACGTTGATCTCGAGCCAGGCGAGCATTGTCGACAAGCTCTATCATCAGGTGCTCAATCGCGCGGCTGACGACGCCGGCTTGCAATACTGGACCGCCCAGATCATGCAAGGTCAGCAGTACGGCATCATTGCCGAGGGCATCTTCTTGAGCGACGAACGGCTGACGCCGATCATCACGCACTATTACCAGCAGTTCCTGCTGCGTCAGCCCGACGCCCAGGGCCTGGCCTACTGGATGAGCGTCTGGCGGCGCGACGGCGGGCCGGAGAACGTGGTGGCCGGCATGATCAGCTCGCCCGAATTCTTCGGCGAGGCCGGCAATACCAACACCGGCTGGGTCGAGGCGCTTTATGAGCGGCTGTTGGGCCGTCAGGCCGATCCTCAGGGTCTGCAATACTGGTCGGGCAAGCTGAACTCAGGGGCGATGAGTCGTCCGCAGGTGGTGCTGGGCTTCGAGCAAAGCCCCGAGAATTTCGCCAACGTGGTGACCGGCTTCTACCAGCAGTATCTGAACCGGCAGCCGAGGTCCGATGAGTTGAACAACTATGTCGGTCAGCTTGAAGCCGGTGTTTCGCAGGCTCAGATTCAGATCGACCTGATCAACACGTCGGAATTCAGCAGCTCGCCGTCGGCGCCTGCCGCCGGCACGGTCAACCGCCTGACCGCGCTGTAAAAAGGCGGCGCAGGGCCGGACCGCGGTTCGCGCCAGCGGCACGGATTCCGTTCCCTACAGCGGGTAGGGTGGGCCGAGCGCAGCGAGTCCCACCTTCGGGCTGCATCGCTTCGGTAGCGCGAGGGAAACAAGCCCGCTCGACCGGTGATCGCCTTGGCGCTGGCGTAATGCTCGATCGGCCCCGTCTCGCCAGCCAGTTCGCTGGCGCTGACGACGTTGATGCCCGGATGCGAAAGGAGCAGCAGATAGGGCGTTTTCACGAGTAATCTGGCCAGATCGCGTTCGACGAGCGTGATCTGCCGCGCCTTGGCGAGCCAGTCGTCGTGCAGCGCGTGCCAGACGCGTGCCAAATGCGGCGCCAGCGGATCGGCGTCGGCCGCGTTGCCGGCCCAGGCGACGACCCGGCTGAGGGAGCGCGACTGGTAGCGGATTTTCTCTTCGTCGAGCCATTGCTCCACGCCGCGCAGGCCCGCCGCGCGGATGGTTTCCGCGGTAAAGGCCCGCCGCGCGATGCAAAGCGGCAGCGATTGTTTCCACAAGTTATCGTCCGGGAACAGGGCGGCGTAACCCGGCAGGCAGCGCTCCAGGTGCTGGCGGATCTGGCATTGGAGCTTGCCGCGTTTTTGCACCAGGTCGCGTCGATGTCGGGCAAGCAATTGCAGCCGCTGGTAGGTCTCGTCCCAAACCGGCTCCAATAATCCAAAGCCGTTGACCGCGGCCCGGAAGATGCCTTCCAAGTCATGATCGTCGGTCTTGATGTCGGCATGGGATGGTTGCCGATAATGACGTGAAGCGAAGGGATGCACGAGGCGAGCTTCACTGCCGGCGCGGCGAAAGGCGCGTTGCACCGGGCGATGATAGGTGCCGGTCATCTCGATGGCGACGAGATGGTCTTGCAGGCCGTGCTTCTCACACGCTTCCTGCACCTGGGCGACCGCCAGTTGCAGAGCGGTGCGTTGATGCTCAACGATGGTGGGTTTAATGATCGTAACAGTTTAGTCCCACGACCGCTCGGCACCTGCGTGAGCGGGGCGAGGAGGCGGCGCGGTGCGTCGATGAAAACGATGGCGAGGCATGGCGCGGACGACATGAAGTGGTCGTTGATTGGCGTTCGGCTTCAGCGATGCG
>JAICLL010000141.1 GCA_025927475.1 Pirellulales bacterium | reverse complement strand
GGCGCCTAATCGACCGGGCCCGGGGCCTAAGCACCCATTGTTATGATCAGGCCCGGGGGCCCGTTAAACATGTTTTGGGATGCCGCGGGGGCCGCCGGCGCCATCGGCGCCGGGTTGCCCAGCATCATGACGCCCGGTCCGGGACCATCGACGCCGGGACCTGGATGCATGATCTGCTCCGCGGGAGGCAAATTGCTGGTGAACGGCGCTTTGCAGCCCGCCAGGGCTAATGCGCCCGCTAAAGCCAATCGGTATTTCATGGATTCCCCCTCGGTCCCTATAATTCCCCTGCTAATTCGTCGGTTTGTCAGAACAGGATTCTTTGGTAAATCCAGCAGAACCCTAAGATGGCGAGATGGTTGCCCAGCTTGACAGCAGTCTGTTTTTTGGGGGGGTTGCTCTTCGCGGCTTGGCTAATTTGGAGTCGCACGAGCGGCGGGCTGGGTCGTGCGACCGTTCACGCCCAACCGCCGCCTTCGCGCGCTGACGCCCAGGCTCGACGGCTGCTGGCCCGTGCCGCCGAAGCGCTGGCCCGCCGAAAAAGCGTGAGCGCCGAGCTGTCGCAGACCGTCCGCCTTTACGGCCAAGAACTGCTGGCTCGCGGCAGTTATGTGCAGGGACCGGCTCGAACGGGTTGGTTGCTGCTCGACCTGAACATAAAAACGGAAGAAGCTGACTCTTTTGTGCAACAACGCTGCGACGGCGAGTCGCTTTGGACGCTGCGTTCGGAAGACGGAGTGCCCAACCTCAGCCGAGTCGACCTGCGGCGAGTGACCTTGCAGCGTGCGGAAGCCTCGGGGCTGCCGGTGTCCATGATCGGCGTTGGCGGTCTGGCCGAGCTGCTGCTGGGGCTCGAGCGATCGTTCGAGTACGACGCGGTGAATGAAGCGACGCTCAGCCGGGGACGCGAAAAGCTGCGAGTGTATGCGCTGAGCGGCCACTGGCGCCCGGCTATGTTGGTACACTGGCTGCCGGACCAAAAGGCCGACATCGAGGCCGGCAAGCCCGCCGACCTGAGCAAACTGCCGCCGATGATGCCCGACCGCGTGTTTGTGCTGCTGGGTCGCGACAACCTGTTCCTATATCGGTTGGAATACGTGCGTGAATCGGCGGGCAGGAAGTCGCGCGAGGGCGAAGGCCCGTTCGTGTCGTTTAATCTGGCTGATGCGGTCTTTGATCAGCCGGTCGAGAGGCGGCAGTTCGTCTTTGAGCGCGGCACCTTGCCGGCGGTTGACGCCACGGACGCGTATTTGGCACGGCAGCGGCCTTGACTGAAAATTCCATTTTCATCGCGGAAGGCGGCAGGATATAATATTGACGCCGCGCGATCCGGGCTGTCGTTCCCTGTTCTGTCCGCGGAGAGCATTCGCTTTGTCCTCCCCTCACTGGAGCTCGGGCACGTGTCCTTTCCACTGCTTCTGGCCCACTGGCCGGCCGCGCTCGGCTATGTGGCGGCATCGGCGGGCGTCTTTTGGTGGCTGCGGCGCACGGCACGAGCCGATCTGCCCTCGCCCGACCGAACGGAGCGCCCGCAGACTACCACCACACTGTTCCCAGCGGCGGTGAGTTTCTTTCGACTCGCCTCTCCGCTGCTCTTGGCCGGCGGCTCCGTGGCGACCTGGGGTTTGCGAATCGCCATCGGCCAGTGGCACTGGGCCGATGTGTTGGTGGTTCTGGGCGTTGTGGCTCTCTGGCCGCTGCAAGAATGGTTGCTCCACGTCTGCTTGCTGCACCTCAAGCCGGTTGTGGTGCTGGGCCTGCGTATCGATCCCCTGGTGGCTCGCAGCCACCGCCGGCATCATTGCGAGCCGTGGGACGCCGCCGGTGGCGTCACTCCCCCGTTTATTATTTGGCTTTATCTGGCCGGTCTGCCGGCAGTGTGGCTGCCATTTCTGCCGACGGGCCCCGCCCTGACCGGCATGGCACTATACTTTACGCTGGCGCTGTATTATGAATGGATTCATTACCTGATTCACACGCCTTATGTCCCGCGCACCTGGCTTTATCGCCGGCTGTGGCGCAACCACCGCTTACACCATTTCCAGAACGAGCATTATTGGTTTGGCGTGACGATGCTTTCGGCAGATTGGCTGCTGGACACTCAGCCGGCGATCGCCAGCACCGCACGCTCGGAAACCTGCCGCACCCTAGGCGTTGAAACGGCGGGGGTTCCGGGGGGCGCCGACTCGATCGATCGTTGACATGGCGCACGAGATTGCCAAGTTGTTGCTCGAACACGCCGGCACGGCCATCGAACGCAGCAAGGCCATCGAGACCGCCGTTCGCCTGGGAATGCCCCTGCACGAAATCGATCAATACCTCGAGTGGCTCAGCCTGCTGCGGCGAGAACCGATTGACGGGCCAGAGCGAACCGACGGCGGGCACCGCGCGGCGGACACCGAGGAGACAGCGGAATAGCGGTTCCTGGGGTATAGCGGTTCCTGGGGTATAGCGGTTCTGGGCTTATGCCACCGCGTCTGGCGGCACCACGTAGACGCTCTGCCCGTTGAGGCGATGCGGGCGGACCGTCGCCTCGTCAGCGGCGATATGACTGAGATGCTGCCTGGGCAGACGGCAATGCACCACCACCCGCGTCTCAGAAAACTGCCGCGATAATACCTCGCCGTGCGCCGCCAGGTACGCCAGCAGCCGGCCATTGCCGACGCCGGTTTCAATATCGACGTCTAAAAAGTCGCGGCTCAGCATGTCGCTGACGGCGACGGCCAGATGGTCCAACCCCAAACCGCCGCGGGCGCTGATGCCGATGGCATTGGGATAACGGTTTAACAGGCCGTCGAGCCGGCCGCGATCGTCCAAGGCGTCGATCTTGTTGAGCACCAGCAAGGTGCGCTTCTGCTCGATGCCCAGCTCTTCAAACACCCGATACACCGAGGTGATCTGCTCGTACACCGCCGGGCTATTGGCGTCGGCCACGTGCAGCAGCAGATCGGCCTGGCGAGTTTCTTCGAGCGTGGCCTTAAAACTGGCGATCAGATGGTGCGGCAGGTCGCGGATGAAACCCACCGTGTCACTCAGCAGCACCGGTCCCCAGCCGGGCAACTGCCAGCGCCGCGTGCGCGTATCGAGCGTGGCGAACAACTTGTCCTGCGCCAGCACGCCGGCGCCGGTGAGCGTGTTGAGCAGCGTGCTCTTGCCGGCGTTGGTGTATCCCACCAGCGAGACCGTCATGTGCCCGTGGCGCGAGGCCACCTGGCGTTGTTTGCGTCGCTCGATTTCGGCCAGTTCGGTCTGCAGGTCGTGGATGCGTTTTTCGGCCAGCCGGCGATCGACCTCCAACTGCTTTTCGCCGGGACCGCGCATGCCGATGCCCATCTTCAACCGCGAAAGGTGCGTCCACATCCGCTTCAGCCGCGGCAGCGAGTATTGCAGTTGGGCCAGCTCGACGGCCAACCGGGCTTCGTGCGTTTGCGCGCGGCTGGCGAAAATATCGAGAATCAACTCCGTGCGATCGAGCACCTTGAGGTTCGTGGCCCGTTCGAGATTGCGGGTCTGGGCGGGCGTCAGATCGTTGTCAAACACCACCACGTCGGCGTCACGCGATTCGCCCAGCACGCGCAGCTCGTCGACTTTGCCGCGGCCCAGATACGTCGTCTTGTCGGGCACTTCCCGCCGCTGCGTGAGCGAGCCCACCACGCGGGCGCCCGCCGTGGTGGCCAGCCCGCGCAATTCATCGAGCGGGTCCGCTTCCCCGTTTCTGCCCGGAAGCACCACACCGACCAACAGCGCCGACTCGCTGGCTACGCTCTCGGCGCGATTCATTTCCTTGGCGATTTTTGAGTCCTCCATTTCGTTCATGGGCCAACCGGCGCCGCGCCGATCGCTCCCACTGCAATTATACGCTACCAGCCAATCGACACCCAATTCTACGGAAGGTTCGGCCGTAGCCCCGCCGAGCGCCTACGGTTTTGAACAGAGGCGCTAGGTACTGTATCCCTCCCCGCTGGCCATGCGTTGATAACTTTCGTAGCGCCGAGCGTCGAGCCAGCCGTCGGCCACCGCGTCTTTGACGGCGCAGCCCGCCTCGTGCGTGTGCGTGCAATCGGGGAACTCGCAGCGGCTCACCAGCGGACGCAGGTCGCGGAAATATCCCGCCACTTCCTGCGGAATCACGTCCCACAGCAAAAACTGCCGGATGCCCGGCGTGTCGACCACATAGCCGCCCATTTCCAGCGGAATCAGCCGGGCGGTGGTGGTGGTGTGCCGGCCTTTCTTGGTTTCGGCGACCACTTGGCCCACGGCCAATGCCAAGCCCGGCTGCACCGCGTTGAGCAGCGACGATTTGCCCACGCCACTTTGGCCGGCGATCACGCTCTGCTTGCCTTACAGCCTGCGCCGCAACCGCTCGATGCCAAAGCCGCTCTTGGCACTCAGCAGAATCACCGGGTAGCCCATCTGACTGTAGACACCCACCAGCGGCTGAATCTCGGCGGCGTCGATCAGATCGGCCTTGTTGATGCAAATGATCGCCCGCAGCCGCCCTTGCTCGGCGGCGACCAGGAAGCGATCGACCAGGTTGGGCTTCAGCGGCGGTTCGGCGGCGCTGGCGACCACGATCAACTGATCGACGTTGGCCACCAGCACTTGTTGCCGCCCACGCGAATCGCGGCTGAGCACGCCGTGCCGCGGCTCGACGCGCTCGATGATGCCTTCACGATTGTCTGCCGGGCGAAAGAGCACCCGGTCGCCGGCGGCCACCACATGGCGCAGCTCCGTGTGCAGCGTTTTGAGCAGCCGGCGGACCGCGCATTGATAGGGTGTGCCGTCTTCAGCTTCGACCGTGCTGGTCAACCCATGCACGGCCAGCACGCGGCCGCGCAGACAGGCGGCCTCGTCCACATCGAGAGCCACACCCAGCCCGTCATCGCCGGCAGTGACGCCCCGCACCGTCCGCTTGCGGCTTAGTTCGCCCTTGCCGCTGACGCGTTCTTGATAGGCGGCTTCTTCGCCTTCGCCATTTTCGGCCTTGAATTTTCGCGTCCAATCGCCCTGGCGCGCTCTCGCCGAGCGATTCTTGCGAAAATCGGCCCGTACGTGCTTTTTTTTGGGCTTGGCCAAATCAGTCCTTCTCCCTCCGGGAGAGGCTATCGGTGAGGGGGGCTTACACGGGGGGACTTACACGGGCTTGTTGGGGTCGCGAATCTGTCCGGCCTCGTTGTTCAGCAGATCATAGCGTCGCTTGTCGGGCGTGGCATTCGGCGGGGCATGGCCGTCCTTGAAGTTGCCGTCTTTTTGCAGCCCGGCCCGTTCCAACAGCGACTTGCCGAAAATGTCTTCCATGCCGCCGTCGCTGGGCGGAGGGCCGACCGCGCCCAACTCGGCGGGTGAATACTGCACCTGGTAGCGGTGCTTGGCCACGGCCAGCGTGTCGCCGGGATCGAGCCGCTTTTCGGTCACGCGCGTGTTGTTCACCTTCACGCCGTTACGGCTTTGCAGGTCGCGGATGTACCAATAGCCGCCCTGCAAAGAGAGCTGGCAATGATGGGCCGACACATTGGGAAACCGCAACACGATATCGCAGCTTTCGCGGCGGCCGATGAGCAATGTCTTTTTTAACAGCGGAATGACATCGCCCCCGCCGATCGGAATCAGTTCACCGTACATCCTTATTCCCCGTGCCTTGCTGCCCCTGCCGCGGCATCTTAAGATTCACCCTGTTGAGTCTAAATTTGCGCGGCGGTCGCGTCAATAATTTGAAATCAGCGACGAATTGCCAGAGGAAGCGGAATGAATTCCGTGCTGCCAGGATTGCCGGCGTGGCGCGAGGCGGGCCTGCGGTATTTTTCGTACAATTTCCACCTCCGGCAGCGGTTTGGGGGCCGAGTGCAAAAAGTGAGCCTCGACGCGGGTTTTACCTGCCCTAACGTCGACGGCACGGTGGCCACCGGCGGCTGCGTGTTTTGCGACAATCGCAGTTTCAGCCCCAGCCGGCGGATTCCCCGCACGAGCATCGCCGGCCAGCTCGACCACGGCATCCGCGTGCTCCGCCGACGCTATTCAAACGTCGAGCGGTTTCTGGCCTACTTTCAACCGGCCACCAACACCTACGCCCCGGTCGAGCGGCTGCGGCGGCTCTATTTCGAGGCCCTCGATCATCCGCAGGTGGTGGGCCTGGCCATCGGCACCCGCCCCGACTGCGTGCCGGACGGGGTGCTCGATCTGCTTAGCGAATTGGCCGCGCAGACTTATCTGTCGGTCGAGTATGGCATGCAGACGATGCACGACCGCTCGCTCGACTGGATGAACCGCGGCCACCATCACGACGCCTTTCTCGATGCCATTCAGCGCAGCCGGGGCCGCGGATTTGAGATTTGCGCGCACGTCATCTTGGGGCTGCCCGGCGAAACGCACGCTGACATGATGGCCACCGCCCAGGAACTTGCCCGGCTGTCGATCGACTCGGTCAAGATTCACAATCTTTATGCGGTCAAGCACACGCCGCTGGCCGAGTGGGTGGCCTCGGGCGAGGTAGCTTTGATGGAGCGAGACGATTACCTTCGCACCGTGGTCGATTTTCTCGAACGGCTGCCGGCCGAGTGCTTAGTCGAGCGGATCAGCGGCGACGCCCCGCCCGACTATCTGGTTGGCCCCGCCTGGTGTCTCGACAAGCCGGCTCTTCGCATCGCTCTCGAAGCCGAGTTCGCCCGCCGCGACACCTGGCAAGGGCGGTTGGCCGGCCGCGGTGCGAATTGAATCGCTTCCAGTGGCGTGTCAAATCGAGCGGGCGTCTTTCCAAGGCGCCAGTTGTATGTCACCAAGAAGATCCATTGAAGACTGGTTCCCGAAACACGACGATGGCGAATTCATTCATCACCGGCGCAGTGCACCTTACTTGGTGATAGGCCCAGCCGCCGGCTCCTCGCAAGTGCTCTTTACCACAAAGCCGGCGGCGGTTCTTGCAGCCATTGGCGAATCCGAAATACCGAGGGAACTAGCGATTATTGGCGTGCACGGTCTTCCGGCAATTGCGGATATCCAATGGATCGCCAAGTTCGCAAAGCGAAATCCTGTTTTTCTTGGCGATCTGGATCCACCTGATCTAATGATTTTCGCCTGGTTACGGGAGCACTTGCCTCGAAAGCAGCCGAAGTTTCTCGGCATCAGCGATGATTTTCTTCGCGCGCTTGGCGTTCAGTCTTCGAAGTCGCCGACGATTCAATTAGCGCCGCCTGAGGCAGAGTCTGTCCCGGTTCTGGAAGGCATATTGCCCGATCTGGTCAGCTTGGTAGGGTCGAGTTGTGCGCGCCGATTGCGAGACGGAAGGAAACTAGAGATCGAGGGCGTTTTGGGCGCCGAGAAGACGCTGAGGGTATCGATTTTAGATCTGATCAGCCCGATCACGTGATATCGGTGCAACCACTTCTGAGCTGATTGGCCGCGATTACCCGCCCTGGTGCATTCGCCGTCCGGACAATTTGCTGATAGAATTCATCGCTGGACCGACATCCCCGCAATTCAGCAGGTCATGCGATGCCCATCCACGATTGGAAACGAGTGCCGGCGGGAATCTTTCACGATTTTCATCAAGAATGGTCCGTGGCGCTCAAGCACGCTCTAAATGGCGTTTTGCCACCGCCGTACTATGCACTCATCGAACAGGCGTCTTCGGGACGATTTCCGGATGTAATCACTTTTCAGGCGCCGCGGCCAGCCGGCCCTACGAATGCCAATGGTTCAAGTCTTTCCGAGTCGAACGGTGGGCTGTTGACGCTGGCCGAGGCCCCGCCGCGAGTCGCCATCACCGCGGTGATCGAAGCGGACGCCTACGCTCAAAAAGCGAATCGCGTCGTGGTGCTGAATGATGCCGACGAAGTCGTGGCCGTGCTCGAAATCGTTTCTTCGGGCAATAAGTCGAACCTGGATCGCTTGCGTCAGTTTGTAGAAAAGGCGTTGCAATTCATCCGCGCCGGCATTCACTTCTGCTTCGTCGACCTGTTTCCGCCCACCTCGCGCGACCCGCAGGGTCTGCACGCCGCGATTTGGTCGGAAATGACGGAATACGATTTTTGCCTGCCGGACGGCAAGCCGCTTACGGCGGCCAGCTACTCGTGCGGGGTCACCAGGCAAGCTTTTGTCGAAGCGGTCGCCGTGGGCGACGAACTGCCGGTGATGCCCCTGTTTTTGCAAGCCGACCGTTACGTGCAAGTGCCTTTGGAAACGACTTATCAATCGGCCTTCGATGCCTTGCCGAATCGGTGGCGCGAGGTCTTGACGCGCCCCGCGGCCTGAACACCCGGCCCATCACGTCTCAAGGACGGCTCAACGCAGTTGCCAAGGGAATGAATTCCGTTCGATGAATGCCGAATCGCCAATTGCCGCCGCCGGTCAGGTCCGACCGCTCACGCCGCCGCGCGACATGGAACGAGAAAGCGGTGCGCCTCCGGCAATCGAAAGCCCCACCTCCAAAATCCAAAGCCGGACGCTCGGCGATTTTGAACTAGTGCGCGAAATCGGACGCGGGGGCATGGGCGTGGTCTACGAGGCGCGGCAGATGTCGCTCAACCGGCGGGTGGCCGTCAAGGTGCTGCCGCTGGCGGGCATGCTCGATCCGATCCGGCTGCGGCGGTTTCAGAACGAAGCCCGTGCCGCCGCCCAGTTGAATCATCCCAATATCGTCGACGTCATCTGCGTCGGCTGCGACGACGGCGTGCATTACTTTGCCATGCGGTATGTCGAGGGAGCGACGCTGGCGGAAAAGGGCTCAGGGTTCAGCGTTCAGGGTTCCGCGACCGCGGAGGCCGACGATGACGACGAGTTGGGCACGCTCACCTGCGCCATCTCGGAAGCGAATACCCCTCCACGATCGGGCAGTGACCGTGCAAAACCAAGCATTCAGAATCTAAAACCTGCCGCCTACACGCCGGCCGTTCACGCGAGCGAGAGGGACAGCACAGCGGCCATCGAAAATCCAAAATCCAAAGCTCAAAACCACCATCTTCGGGCGGCCGAGTGGATTGCCCAGGCTGCTGAGGCGATCGAACACGCGCACGCCCAGGGCATCATCCATCGGGACGTGAAACCCTCGAATCTGTTAGTCGATCGCCAGGGGAAGCTTTGGGTCACCGACTTTGGCGTGGCCCGCTTTGCCGACGAGGTCGGTGTGACCATGACCGGCGACCTGCTGGGCACGCTTCGCTACATGAGCCCCGAGCAAGCGCTCGGGCGGCCGGCCGCCATCGGCCATCGCAGCGATGTGTATGGTTTGGGGGCGACGTTGTACGAGCTACTGGCCCGGCGGCCGGTGTTCACAGGGTCCGACCGCGGCGAGCTGCTGCGGCAGGTGGCCTTGGCTCAGCCGCGGCCGTTGCGCAAGCTCGACCGGCGAATTCCCCGCGACCTGGAAACGATCGCCCACAAGGCGCTCGAAAAGGCGCCGGCCGACCGTTACGCCACGGCGGGAGAAATGGCCGCCGATCTGCGCCGCTATTTGGGCGGCGAACCGATTCGGGCAACACCGCCCACGGCGGTCGAGCGCCTCTGGAAATGGGCTCTGCGGCGACGCGGCGTGGTGGCCGCGGCGGTGGCCGGCCTCATGCTGGCCGTGGTCGGCCTGACCATCAGCACGCTGCTCATCGCTCGTTCGCGCGACGAGGCACTCGCGGCAAAGCAGCTCGCTGAAGATCGCGATCGCGTCACTCGTCGCTTGCTGGCCGCGGCCGAGACGCGCTTGGCGTCGCAGGCTTATCAACACGGCGAAGTGGAGCGCGCCGGCGAGCTGCTCAAGCACCTGTCGCCTCGCGATCAAGAGGAAGACCTCCGCGAGTTTGCCTGGCATTGGCTGCACTCGGCGGCGGAAAGGCGATGCCGAGAAATCCAATCGCTCGATGACCATCCGGGGGACGTTTTCAAAGTCGATTATTCACCCGATGGCAAGCTGCTGGCCGCCGCCTGCCAACGCCAGGTAATCGTGCACGACGCCCGTAGCGGCGCGGTGCTTTGCCGCATCGTCGCGCACGATTCCGACGTGAATACGCTCGACTTCTCTCCCGATGGCAAACTGTTGGCCACCGGCGGCGACGATCAGCGGGTGCGGCTGTGGAACCCGACCACCGGTGAACTGGCGGGTGAGTTGCTCGCCCACGACTGCGAGGTCAGAAGCCTGGCGTTTTCCGGCGACGGCCGGCTGGCATCGGGCGACCATCATGGGCTGATCGTCATCTGGGATGTGGCCCAGCGGCGCAAAGCCAAGCGAATTGCCGAGCACCAGGGGAGTGTCGACGCGCTGGCATTCGCAGCCGACGGCCGGCTGGTGTCGGTCGCGGAAGATTGGTTCATGATTTGCCGGAACGTCGCAGGCGGCGAGCCGCGGTGGCGGATTCGCGCGCCGCACGCGTCGTTTTTGGCGCTGGCGATTTCGCCCGATAACAAAACCGTGGCTACTGGCGACCACATTGGGGTTGTCGGCCTGTGGGCGATGGACGACGGGCGCCCGCTTGGCCGTCTGGGCATGCGGCGGCGCGTGGTGGAAGATCTTGCGTTCTCGCCCGACGGCAAATGGTTGGCGGCCGGTAGCCACGATGGCACGGCCCAACTGTGGGACGTCGAGGCGCAGACGTTCGTCGCGCAGACCGGGGCGCATGGCGACCGCGTCTGGGGCGTGGCGTTTTCACCCGACACTCGCGTGCTTGCCACCTCGAGCCGCGATCGCCGCGTCAAGCTGTGGGACATCGCCGCGGCGCGCCTGCCGCGCCGTGTGACAACGCCGGACGCGAACATTCACATCGCCTTTTCCGCAAGCGGCCGCACCCTGGCCATCGCCAGCCTGCGCGACACGTGGCTGTGGAGGCGCGGCGCCGCGCGTCCTGTGAAGCGCGCCGCGGCAGATTGGCTCTCCGGCCCGGTGATTGGTTGGCGCGGCGAAGATCTCATTCTGCAAGACACCCAGGGAAGCTTGCGTCTCGATCATGGCGATGGAACGAGCGAAACGTGGATCGAGCGCCGCGGGCCCGCCGCGCATCAGTTATTGCTCTCGCCCGATGGCCGTTGGCTGGCGGCACACGACGGCAGCGGCGCCATCGAGCTGTGGGACACCGCCAGCGGCCAGATGAAATCGCGGATCGGCGAATTGAACGGCACGCCCATGTTTGTCGAGGGCGGCCGTAGCCTGGTGGCGGCGCGTCACCCTGAGCTATGGCGCTGGCCCGTTCCGCAGGCCAGCGCGCCGCAGCCCTTCTTTCGGCTGCCGCCGCAGGTCTATGGCGTGGCCTGCTCCCGCGACGGACGGACGTTGGCCATTGGCTATGAAGACGCTCGGCTGGAACTGGTCGAGGTTGCCAGCGGCCGCGTCACGCGCCTGGTCGGACACGAGTTGGCGGTGACCTGCGCCGATTTCTCGCCCGATGGCCGCACGCTGGCCAGTGGCGGCGCCGACGGCGCTTTGCGGCTGTGGAGTGTTGCCGCGGGGCAAGAGTTGTATGCGTTGGAACGCCGAGCGGACGGCGATATCCGCCGCGTGGTGTTCTCGCCCGATGGGCTGGCGCTGGCCGCGGCGGGCCGCGACGGAACGGGCGGAGCGGTCTCGTTTTGGGAAATCGGCCCGGCGGAAAAAGCACCTCACTAGCCCGTCATCTGACCACGAAGGCGAAATACGCAATCACGCCGGCAATTGCGGCGGCGACCAAGACGCCAACGGCAATCACGCGCGTATTGGGCGGCTCGACGGTGGGCGGCGCCGGCGCGACCGGCGGCGCCACGCCGTCGGCGAATTCGTGTCCGCACCACTCGCAACGCCGCAAATAGCCCGGCTCGAAGGGCTCATCGCACATCGGGCAGATGAGCAGTGCTGGCCCGTCGGTGGTCTCGGCCTCGCCGGCCATCTCGCCCGGTCGAAAGCGGCTTCCGCCGGTTCCGCACACGGGGCAAATGGCCGTCCGCGGGCGGTGACACTTGGGGCAGCGTGCCGGCATCGGCGGCTGCTCAAGCTCTGGTTCGGTTTCCAGCAAAGTGCTGCCGGTCTTGCGGCGCTGTTCATATGCTTCTGCCAGCCGCCGGGCGTCGGCGGCGTCTTCCGGCGCGACGAGCAACCGCGGAGCGATGGTCCAGCCCAACGGCACATCGCCCGCCGCCGCTTGCAGCGCTTCGTTCGACACCAAAGCGCGAATGCCCGCCTCGGCCAACGCGTCGCGCAGCAAGAACGCCTCTTGCGGCGTGGCGGCGGTATAGATCACGACGCTCGATTCGGACATGGGCAAGAACCTCACGGGCAAAATGATTATACTCGACGGCCATGTATCCTCAATTCGACCGCCATCGCCTCAAAATAAAACCGCTGGCCGAGCGGCAGCATGATCTTACCATCGACAGCCTGCTGCCGCTCGATCACCAGCCCCCGCCGCTGGCGGCCGGAGAGATGCAGGCCATCCAGCAGATCGGCCAGCGGCTCGCGGCGGCCCGCGAGGCGGGCGCCGCGCGGCTGATGTTGATGGGCGCCCACGTCATTCGAGCGGGCGTTGCCCGGCAGCTTATCGACCTGATCGAACGCGGGTTGATTTCGCACATCGGCATGAACGGCGCGGGGCCGATTCACGATTACGAGTTTGCCCGCATTGGCGCCACCTGCGAAAGCGTCGCGCGATATATCCGCTCAGGCGAGTTCGGACTATGGCGCGAGACCGGCGAAATCAACGACATCGTGGCCCGCGGCGCCGCCGATGGCCTGGGAGCCGGCGAGGCCATCGGCAAGGCCATTGAGGAAAGCGATTTTCCGCACAAAGCGACCAGTGTGCTGGCGGCGGGCTATCGGCGGCGCGTGCCGATTACCGCTCACATTGGCGTCGGTTATGACATTTTGCACGAGCACCCCAACTTCGACCCGGCCGCCTGGGGCGCGGCCAGCTATCGCGACTTTCTGACGATTTGCGACACGGTCACGCGGCTCGAAGGCGGCGTGTTCCTCTGCTTTGGCACCGCCGTGATGGGGCCGGAGGTTTATCTCAAGGCGCTGGCCATGGCCCGCAACGTCGCTCACCAGCAAGCGCGGCAGATTTGCCACTTCACCACGGCTGCCTTCGATTTGATTCCGATTGCGGGCGACCTGACGCGCGAAGCGCCGAAATCGAACCCACAGTATTATTATCGCCCCTGGAAAACCATCCTCGTGCGGACGGTGGCCGACGGCGGTGAAAGCTTTTATGTTTGCGGCGACCATCGACAGACCGTGCCGCATCTGCGGCTGGCGGCGCTAGCGGCCGAACGGTAAAGTCGGCTTTCGCTCCGCGAAATGAGCGCTACTTTCGCAGAGCGAAAGGCGACTTTGGACGATGAACCCAATGCTCACCCTCGACCGGCTCGAAACGATTCTGACGGCGCTGCCACGGCTGACGATCGCCCTGGTCGGCGATCTGTTCTTGGACCGCTATCTCGAACTCGATCCGGATCTGCAAGAAATCTCGATCGAAACCGGCCTCGAGGCGTACCAGATCACCCGTGTGCGAAACAGCCCCGGCGCGCTGGGTACGATCATGAACAACTTGGCGGCGCTCGGCGTGGGGCGACTGCTGCCAGTCACAGTGATCGGCGATGATGGTCAGGCGTACGACCTGCAACAAGCGCTGTCGAGGCTGCCGGTCGAATCGCAGCACATTTTACGCGACGCGGGGAGATTGACGCCCACCTATACCAAGCCGCTGCGACGCGATGCCTCGGGCGCTTGGCGCGAGCTGAACCGGCTCGATCTGCGCAACAACTCGCCCATGAGCCGCCCGACACTCCAGCGGCTGATCGACCACCTCACCGCGGCGTTCCAGACCGCCGATGGCTTGGTGGTGCTCGATCAGGTGAACGAAGACGGCTGGGGCGTGGTCACCACGGAGATCCGAGAGCATCTGGCGGAGGTCTGCCGGCGGCAACCGGAAAAAGTGGTGCTCGTCGATAGCCGGCAGCGAATCGGGCGATTTCGCTTCGGCATCTTAAAGCCGAATGTCGCCGAATGCCGGCGAGCCATTGAGTCAGCAATGGGCGGCAACGCCAGCGATTCGTCACAGCCTGGCGGCGACATGGCGGCCGCACACGAGGCGGCGGCGGCACTGGTTCGACACACCGGCCGGCCCGTGTTCTGCACGGTGGGCGCGTGCGGAATGTTGGCCGTGGGCTTCGCCAGCGAATCGTCCATGATCCATGTGCCCGGCTATCCTGTGACTGGACCCGTCGACGTAGTGGGCGCGGGCGACAGTGCGACGGCGGGCATCATCTCGGCGCTGTTGGCCGGCGCGGGCCCGGCCGAGGCGGCGGCTCTGGGGAATCTGGTAGCTTCGATCACCGTGCAACAACTCGGCACGACCGGCACCGCCTCGCCCGAGCAGCTCGTCACCCGATGGCGGCAATGTCATGGTTAGCGGTGGTAAGCAGATGGGCGGTAGCGGCAGACAAGCCTGGTGCGCGCTAGGCCGCCCTGCCCACCTTCACCAACGCGCGGTAGCGCGTGCGTTGACTGACCGCCACCCACAACAAAAACGCATTGACGCCCAGCGATGCGAACAGCCCGAACAAGGCCGGACTTGGCCGCGCGGGCGAAGCGGTTTCGGCGCTGGGCAAGCCCGACTTCCGCGCAGGCGTTTTGGCGCCGGCCGCCTGCGGCACATCAGCATTCGGTGATGGAGGGGCACTGGTGACGGGCGGCCTCCCTGAAGAAGCAGGCCGCCGGACCTCGTGCGATTGCTTGACGCGCCCACGGTTTTCGGCGGCTCGCTTCGTGGCCGGCCGCTGATGACTGGACGATGAAGACGCATGCGATTCGGTGGCGTTGGATTCGGCTCGCTCAAAGCCCGTTGGCTGGTTTTCTAGCGGTTTCGCCGCTTCTGCCCGGTGCAAGGGCGCGGGCGCCGCGTGTTGGGCAGCGCCGGGCGTGGTTTGATCCATGGTGAGCACCGGGCCGAGCACAGGCCCAGGCAGCGGCCCTTCGGCCGCAAGCGGATCGTTGGTCGGACGATCGGCCTGCGGAGACCGCGGTGCGGGCGCCCCGGCAGGAGGCGGCTGGCCATGATGCGGCAACACCGACGTGCCCACCGTGATTCGATAGCCGCGGATATTACCGGCCCGCGGCGGCAAATCGCTGAACACATCTTCGCCCGCTCTCAGCCGTTCGAGCATCTGCGGTTCGATCTGAATGATGTATTCCACGCCGCCGCCGGCCACCGGCTGCCAGCCGAAATCGACGCCCACCGGGGCAAAAGCGCAGCAAACTATGATTCCCATCATCAAAGCGGCCTCCCGGCCTGATATGCCCGCGTTCAATCGCCAGAATTCCTCGGCACTGTTCAACTGCCCCGTGGCCGAAGCAACCGATTGTAGGGCATCGCGCGCGCTTCAACCAGCGACGCCTCACGTTGACAACCTGCCAAAAACGCTGCAAACTGTCACTTTGCGACTCACGGGCCGGAGTGGCGGAATGGCAGACGCGCTGGATTCAAAATCCAGTGACCGCAAGGTCGTGAGGGTTCAAGTCCCTCCTCCGGTAGTCATTTAGTAATCATGGTATCCTGGTGGTTTACCACCCTGTCGCCGATCAACCATTGACCCAGCCGCCCAAACTGTCGCGCAATTGCCTGACCGACGGCCCGCGCCTGACGCGGCGCGAAGCACTGGCTCGCGGGGCGTGCGGCTTCGGGGCCCTCGCCCTGGCCGGCTTGATGGCTCAGCGCAGCGATGCCGCCGTAAACCCACTGGCCGCCAGGCCGCCACACTTTACGCCGCGGGCCAAACGCATCATCTTCCTCTTCATGCAAGGCGGCCCCAGCCAGGTCGATACCTTTGACTACAAGCCCTCGCTGGCCGAATACGACGGCCGGCAGCTCTCCTTCGCCGACGCCCGACTGATTGCCAACACCGGGCAGCGCGAGTCGTCGCACCGGGTGCTGAAGTCGCCCTGGAGGTTCAACCAATACGGAGAAAGCGGCCGCTGGGCTTCGGAACTGTTTGCCGAGACCGCGCGGCACGTCGATGACCTGTGCTTCATCCACTCGCTGCACACCGAAGGCGTGGCGCATGGTCCGGCCACGCTGTTTTTGCACTGCGGCACTACCAACCTGATTCGCCCGTCGCTCGGCTCGTGGGTGGTTTATGGGCTGGGCAGCGAGTGCGACAACCTGCCGGCGTTTGTTTCGATTGCGCCGTCGTCGGGCAACGGCGGCCCGCGCAACTATGGCAGCGCGTTTTTGACAGCAGTCTTTCAAGGCGTGCCGCTGGGCAATGCCGCCGCGGGCGCGCGCGAAGCCACCTTTCAAAACCTGACCAACGGCTCGCTGCCGCTCGACGCGCAGCGGCGGCAGCTCGACCTGCTGCGGCAACTCAATGCCGAGCAGTTGGCGGCCCGGCCCGGCGAAAGCGAATTCGAGGCGGTCATCCAGTCGTACGAACTGGCTTGGCGAATGCAACGCCATGCGCCGGGCGTGCTCGATCTGTCGCACGAGACCGCCGCCACGCTCGATTTATATGGCATCGGGCGGCAGCCCACCGACGATTTCGGCCGCAAGTGCCTGCTGGCCCGCCGGCTGTGCGAGTCGGGCGTGCGTTTCGTGCAAGTCACCTACGGAGACAACACCGCCAACCCCGCCTGGGACCAGCACTCGAATTTACCGAAACATGCCGACCACGCCCGAGCGGTCGATCGTCCCATTGCCGGGCTACTGGCCGATCTGAAAGCGCGCGGGCTGCTCGACGACACGCTGGTGTGGTGGGGCGGCGAGTTTGGCCGCACGCCCTACGCCGAGAAAAATGGCACCGGCCGCGACCACAACCCCGGCGGCTTCACCATGTGGTTGGCCGGCGGCGGCGTGAAGCCAGGAATGACCTTCGGAGCGACCGACGACTTCGGCCACGAGGCGGTGCGCGACAAAGTCCATTTGCGCGACCTGCACGCCACCTTGCTACACCTGCTGGGGCTGAACCACGAAGCGCTCACGTTTCGCTATGCCGGGCGCAACTTCCGCCTGACCGACGTGGCCGGACGCGTGGTGAGCGATCTCATTGCCTGAGCGTCAAAGCCTGAGCGTTCAAAAAAAGCCTGAGCGTTCAAAAAAAAGCCTGAGCGTTCAAAAAAAAAGCCGGGCGACAGGTGGCCGCCCGGCTGATTGAAGTCAACTTGTTAAGACGATCGTGGACGACCTGCGGAAGGTCATCCCACGATACGTCACCGCCCGGTTATCAATCGAGAAATCCCGCCAACTCTTGACTGCGGCTGGGTTGCTGCAGCTTGCGGACGGCCTAGGCCTCGATCTGCCGGATACGCTCGCGGGTCACCTTGAAGATGTGGCCCACTTCTTCCAGCGTATAGCTGTAACCGTCG
>JAICLL010000003.1 GCA_025927475.1 Pirellulales bacterium | reverse complement strand
TGTTTGATCGTTGGTCTGCTGGCCGCCGTTTCGCGGCGGCCAGCAGTCGCCCGACCGAGACAAGCTCGGGTCGTGGCGGAAGGCGATTCGGTGCCGGTGCGACAGACGCCCAAAGTCGTCCGGATCGCGCAAGATCGAGGCGTGGCATGGCCGCCGGTGCCAAGCGACTACGTCGAATCGCGCCCCGTTGGGGCTGACGACTGGTTTTTTCGCGATCGGTATCCCAGGGTTCCGCTGCGCTGCACCCTGGGCTATCGAGTCACGCCCGTCCCGGGCTACGCGCACACCGCGCGGCGTGACGGGAGCGATCGCCGAGATGAACGCGCCTGTCTGCGGCCGGGGCCAACGTTGTCGCAGCGCTCCGTGACCGGACAGGCGGTCGCCACGGGCGACAGGCAACCTCCGCCACGGAGTGTCGGAGCTACCGAGGCGGCTTCCGCCGCGCGTTTGGCTCGTCGAATCTCGGCCAATCGGCACGCCCGTTGGGGCGCACGCCCGCTGTTGCGACCATCAACCGCCAGGTTCGCGGGACCCCCCCTGGCCTAATGCATCACGCCCGTATCGGGCTAAGCACGCCTTCGGGGTGATGGAGGAAAGTGGAAAGTAGAAAGTGGAAAGTGACGAGGACAGGCGTTCCTTTTCACTTTTCTCTTTTGACTTTTCACTCATCCGTCACTTCCCCCCTCCAGGCCCGCGGCCAGCTTGCCCAGCGCCTCGGTCTCGATCTGCCGCACGCGCTCGCGGGTCAGGCCCAGCTCCTCGCCAATCTCCTTCAGCGTGCGCGGCTCGTTGTCGTCCAGTCCGAAACGCATCCGCAAGATGGTGGCCTCGCGCTGGTCCATCGTCTCCAAGAGCTTCATGACGTGGGTCAGGTCGTCGCCCTCGACCATTTCGTCTTCGGGGCTCTTGGTGCGCTCGTCCATCACCATCTCGCCCAGCGACCAGCCGGCCTCGGCCTGATCGGTTTGCGGGGTCGAGTTGTAGATGCGGATTGCCTTTTTGATGATCGGCAGCTTTTTGCGCGGCAGCCCGAGCACGCGGGCCACTTCCTCGGGCGTGGGCGTGCGGCCCAGTTCTTCGGTCAGGCGGACCGTGGCCCGCCGCCATTTGCTGAGCAGCTCGACCATGTAGGCCGGAATGCGGATGGTCTTGGCGGTGTTGATCAAGGCTCGCTTGATCGACTGCTTGATCCAATAGCTGGCGTAGGTGCTGAAGCGCGTGCCCATCGCCGGATCAAAACCCTCGACGGCCCGCAGCAGGCCGAGATTACCCTCTTCAATCAGGTCTTGCAGGCCCAGGCCTTTGCCGGTGTAGCCGCGAGCGATGTTCACCACCAGGCGAAGGTTTGCCCGGACCATGCGGTCGCGCGCTTGCAGATCTCCCTGGCCGATGGCCACCGCCAGGTCTTGCTCGTCGCGGGCCGAGAGCAACGAGGTTTCGTTGATCTCTCGCAGATAGGTTTCCAGCGGCGATTGCACCGCGGCGTTAGTCCGGCGTCGTGTCTTCGTCATGGGGGCTCGAGGGAGGACCGTGGGGGGAAAACTGTGGCACGAAACGGGGGCGCGCCGAACTTCGGTAGCGAACTACCAGACTATCGACGGCCCGCGCCGCGCTTCTGCAATGCCGCCACCGGGCGACAAGCTGGGCCGAATGTAGCCGGGCTTCGGCCGGTAGCGGAAAGGCGGGTCGAAAGTGAAGGGCGTAAGCGGCTTAGGGCGCAGGCTGCACATCCGCTACAGACGTGCCTATTCTTCCGCCCCGGGGGCCTTGAAGAGCGGTCCCTTGGCACTGCCCGTGCCGCCGCGGAGTTCGCCGGTAGAAACGTTTTGGCCTGGCGATCCACTGGCCACCGTGGCGCCGCCTTCTTCTTCGCCGAGATCGTCCTCGCTCCACTCCACCCGCTTGCGGCTGAGGCCGATCTTGCGCTCGTCCTGATCGACCCGCAACACCTTGACCTCGATCTTATCGCCCACTTTGACCACGTCTTCCGGGTTGTCGACCTTGTGATCGGCCAGTTCCGAAATATGCAGCAGTCCTTCCAGCCCGTTTTCCAGCCCCACGAACACGCCGAAATTCGTGAGCTTGGTCACTTCGCCGATCACCACCTGGCCGGGCTGATATTTGCTGGGAATGTCGGTGGCCCAGGGGTCTTCGTTCATTTGCTTCAAGCCCAGGGCGATGCGGCGCCGCTGCTGATCGACCGAAATCACGCTGCACTCGATCTTCTGGCCCTTTTCGACCATCTCGCTGGGATGGCTGATTTTGCGGGTCCAGCTCATGTCGCTCACGTGCAGCAGACCGTCGATGCCCTCTTCGATTTCGATGAAGGCGCCGTAATTGGTCAGGTTGCGGACCACGCCGGTCACGTGGGTGCCGGTGGGATAGCGCTCGGCCACCTTGTCCCAGGGGTTGTCCTGGGTCTGCTTCATGCCCAGCGAAATTTCTTGTTTCTCTTTGTTGATGCCCAGCACGACCACTTCGATTTCGTCGTCGCTGTGTACCAATTCGTTCGGATGGCTGATGCGCTTGGTCCACGACATCTCGCTGATGTGCACCAGACCCTCGATGCCCTCTTCGAGCTTGACGAAGGCGCCGTAGCTCATCACGTTGACCACGGTGCCCTTGATGCGGCTGCCGACGGGATACTTGCTTTCGACGTCGTCCCAGGGGCTGGCCGATTTTTGCTTGAGGCCGAGGGCGATTTTTTCTTTCTCGCGGTCGATGTGCAGGATCTTGACTTCGATTTCCTCATCGATCGCCACGACCTCCGAGGGATGCCCGACGCGGTGCCAGGCCATGTCGGTGATGTGCAACAGGCCATCGATGCCGCCCAGGTCGACAAACGCCCCAAACTCGGCAATATTTTTGACCACGCCTTTGCGAAGCTGGCCAACTTCCAGTTCGCGGAGCAGCTTTTCGCGTTTCTCGGCGCGCTCGCTTTCGATCAACGCCCGGCGGCTGACCACGATATTGCGCCGCGCCTCGTCGATCTTCAGCACCATGCACTGGATGGTGCGGCCGATGTAGTCGCCAATGTCGGGCGGGCGGCGAATATCGACCTGGCTGGCCGGCAAAAAGACATTCACGCCGATATCGACCAGCAGCCCGCCTTTGATTTTTCGGGTGGCCACGCCGGTCACCACGTCGCCCTCGTGCACCTTCGAGATGACGTCGCGCCAGGCTTCGATCTTTTCGGCCTTGCGCTTGCTCAGGGCCACCATGCTGGCGTCGTCCATGCCAGCCTGAATGTCTTCGATGTCCTCGATGAGGACCTTCACCATCTGTCCGGGCAGCGGGCGTTCTTCTTCTTCGTCCCACTCGTTGAGCGGGATCATTCCCTCGCTCTTGTAGCCGACGTCGACCAGCACGTGGTCGCCTTCGATGCGGAGTATCTTGCCTTCGACAATTTCGTTAAGGCCGATGCCCTCGCCGCCCCATTCGATCTGAGCGGGATCGGCGCCGTCGAGCGCCGCGTTGAGTTCTTGTTCCCAGTCTTGTTCGTTAAGATCGAGGCCTCGGATCAGATTGCGATTAACCATGAAGTGCCGTTGTTGCAACCGGCGGCAGGCGTCAGACCGACCAAAGCCCCCATACGCGCCGCGGTTTATTCGATGTGTGTGCAGAGAGAACCACCTTCGTCGAGCCGGCCTCCCGCGCGAGAGACAACCGTCGGCCCATGAAGAATCGGGCAGTATAGCAAACGCAATGCCGCCCGGCAACGCCGCTGGACCATTTTGGATTCTCGATTTTGGATTTTCGATTTGGCCCCGGTGGCTGGGGGCGGAACCTGGGCGATGCCCCGGCATGTGCGAAAGAGGGGTTTCTGCATGGCCTCCCACCGTTGCTTACCGTTCTGCCGCCGCTTAAGCTAAGTTCGCAGATCCTGGAAACAACATTCACGGGAGATCCAGCGATGAATTACTCCGCCATCTCGCTGCCGAAGTGCGTGATCACACGCGCTTGTCTGACGGCGATCGCGCTGGTGACCATCTCGTCGTTGCGGCCGTTGTTGGCCGCAACGGACGACCCGCCGCCAAAGCCGAACGTGCTCTTCATTGCCATCGACGACTTGAACCACTGGGTCGGCCACCTGAAGCGCAATCCCCAAACCCGCACCCCCAACATCGACCGGCTGGCCGCCCGGGGAGTCGCCTTCACACGCGCCAATTGCGCGGCGCCGGTTTGCAATCCTTCACGGGCCGCTTTGATGTCGGGCCTGCGACCGAGCACCAGCGGCGTGTATGACAACGGCCAGGACTGGAAGCCCGTGATCGGCAAAGAGCTGACGCTAACCACCCAATTTTTAGAGGCCGGCTACGACGTGTTCGGCGCCGGCAAGATCTATCACGCCAGCGCGCACCGCCCGGGCGAATGGACCGACTACTTCACGCCGGGCGGGGGCGGCCTGCGACGAGATCCCTCGGCGGCCGACGAGGGCGTGGGCGGCATCAAGTTCTATCCGCTGGCCAACGACGATGAAGACATGCCCGACTATAAGGTGGTCAGCTATGGCCTGGAGAAGCTCAAGGCGCCGCCCGGCAAGCCGTTCTTTTTGGCCATCGGCCTGGTCAAGCCGCATATGCCGTTCAGCGTGCCCAAGAAATACTTCGACCAGTTCCCCCTCGAGTCGATCGACTTGCCGCCCTATCGCGAGGACGATCTTGACGACATCCCCGCTGCGGGAGTGAGCATGGCCAAGCCCCAGGGCGATCATGCGAAAATGATGGCCTCGGGGCGGTGGAAAGAAGCCGTGCGGGCATACCTGGCGACCATCGCCTTCTGCGACGCGATGGTGGGGCGGCTGCTCGACGGCCTCGACAAGTCGCCGCATCGCGACAACACCATCGTCGTGCTCTGGGGAGATCACGGTTGGCATTTGGGCGAAAAGCACCACTGGCGCAAGTTCGCGCTGTGGGAAGAATCGGCTCGCGCGCCGATGATCTGGGTGGCGCCGCGAGTGACCACGCCGGGCGGTGTGTGCCGGCGGCCCGTCGATTTCATGTCGATCTATCCCACGCTCTGCGACCTGGCCGGCGTCGCGGCGCCTGGGCACGTGGAAGGAGTAAGCCTTCGCCCGCTGCTGTCCAACCCTCAAGCCGCCTGGGACCGCCCCGCCCTGACCACGTTTCACCGCGGCAATCACAGTCTGCGAAGCGAGCGTTGGCGTTACATCCGCTATGCCGACGGCGGCGAAGAGCTTTACGACCACGAAGCCGACGAGTATGAGTGGACCAACGTCGCCGGTGAGGCATCGCATTCCTCGGTCAAAGCGGAGCTGGCCCAGTGGCTGCCCAAGGTCAACCAGGATGAACTTCCCCGTAATCCTCCAGCCGCCAAGGCGGCGCGAAAACGACGGCGTGCACGGTGATCGCGGATGAGGCCCTCCGTCGATTTCGGTCGCGCGTCCTGTATGAGACCCAAAGACATCGTGTCTTGGCATGGACCCTACGGTGCGAATCGCGGAAAATGACAGTATCCATTCAGGCAATGCCAGTGGAATGATGTCGAATGGATTTCGAGAGGCATTGCGTTCGTCCGGCTGCCGAATCGCATAATTCGAAAGGCTGAACTCCATTGGTATGAAGCGCACGGCATCGGCAAAAAAGAAACAAACGCAAACGGTATCTCGACTAAACGCCGCGCGGCGGGGAAGTCGCGTCGTCGACGCGATCCTGAATTCGCGGTATGTGTTGATAATTCCGGCTATCCCGCGTCGCTGGAGCTGCATAAGATCTACCGCCTCATCGCGGACGACGATGCACTCGAAAGCGGTGACTTGCGAGTCGTTGACGAGAGCGGCGAAGACTACTTGTATCCCCGCGCGGCGCTTTGTGCAGATCGAGATTCCCAAAAGAGTGGGCGCCTCGCTGTTGCGAGCCGCCTCCCGCATGACGACGCCCGAGTAAGCGGCAGACGTTCTGAGTCAGACACTTGGTCTCACTGATGGGCACTTTCACGGCCCAAATCCTGCCACGCTACGATCGCCGCACCTGGCTGGTGGGCGTTGCGGTGGGACTGGCGGCGGCGACGCCGGTGGTCGCGGCGCTGTATTGGTTCCTGCGGCCCGCGGCGCTGGTGCTCGATTGGCCGCTTGACCAGCGCGGGGCCAGCGCTTTGAAGATCGACGGCCGCACCATCACGCCGCCGCGGAAGAACCCCGCTTATATTCGGCTCAGGGTGGGAAGCCACCGGGTCGTGTTGTTGCGCCGCGGCTATGAGCCGATCGAGTGGAATGTCGAAGCCCGACTGGGTGCGCGAATCCAGCGGCAAGTCGAATGGAAGCCGGTCACGGTTTCTCGGTGAGGATCGTATCGCCTTCGAGCAGGCCCTGTGTGATCTCGACTTTGTCGTCCGTGCGTTCGCCGGTGGTGACGTCGGCCCTCTGGTGCGTTCCATCAGCGCCCACGCGATACACATAATGCTTTCGTTCATCGGCGTCGTCGGTGAACAGCGCCGAGGCGGGAATCGTCACGGCGTCGGACTTGCGATAGGCCACCAGCGTCACGTGGCACGTCATGCCGGGCAGCAGCGCCTGGGCGTCGTCGCCCGCCTCGATCGAAAACCGCGCATCGAAGTGCCGGTCGGCCGTGGGCACCGCCGCCACGCTTTCGACCTTGGCGGGCAGCTTTAAATCAGGAAAGGCGACACTGACCGCGTATCCGGCGGTGTCTTTCTTCAGGCGGCGCAAATCTTTTTCCGCCGCCGAGGCCCGCACAAAAATGGGCCGCTCTTTGACGATGGTCATGAACACCGCGTGCGGCGAGATCGAGCTGCCACGAGTCAGCTTACCGCCCGAGGAATCGCTCCACCTGCCGTGCTCGCAATGGCCGTAATACACAATGCCCGCCGTCGGGGCTTTGACCGCCATGGCCTCGCGGTCTTTCTTGAGCTTCTTCAGCCGCTCGGCCGCCTGCTGATGGTCGAGCACCGATTTTTCGAGCGTCAGGCGCAGGCGGTCTGGCGAGAGCGGCATCGAGGCCTTGATGTGCTCCAGCGCCAGCTCTTGCCGCCGGGCGGCGTCTTTGAGTTGCGTTTCCTCGCGCGGCAACGTCACTTCGAGCGTCTCTTGCGTGCGCGAGCGTGCCGTCTCGAGGAAAAAGTTGGCTTGCTCCACGTCGTTGCGGGCCCGCTTCAGGATGATCTCTTCGGTCTCTTCCGTCAGATCGTCGGCCTGGTACATCTTTTCCAACTGCTTGAGTTCTTCGAGCTGATATTCCAGGCGTTGCTGGGCCGACTTCAGGGCAAATTCGGCGCTGCGCTGCGAAAGCGGGCGGGTCTTTTCCAAAAAACGCTTCAGGTCTTCTTCGGCGACGCGCTTGGCCCGCTCGGCGGCGGCCAGATCGACGGGCAACTCGGCCTCGGCAGACTTCAACTCCGCGCGAGCAAGCTGAATGGCCAACTCCGAGAGTTTTTGCATCGCCTCCAGGTCGGCGATCGTGGTATCGATGTCTTCGTGATCGAGCGAAACGAGCGTTTGCCCGGCCTCGACGCGTGTGCCGTGCGCCACGGCCTCGAGCACGGTGAGCTTGGTCCAGGCTTCGGCATCGACGCTCAACGGCGTCATCTCACGAGCCTCGAACACGCCGTCGAGCTTGACTTCGATCTTGAACGGTCCCTTCTTGACCTGGTGAGTTGATTTGGAGGGCGATTTCGCGGCAGCGGGCTGATCTGCGGCCCACGACGAAGAGGCGGCGAGTGTCAGGATCGCGCAGATCAACGGCGCGCCGTGGCTGATTCGCAAAGTCATGGCATGAGGTCCTTATCATCAAAAGGTGAGCGTCGGTAGGTGCGATTGTAATTGCGGTTCACATGCAGTGCCAACTACAAGACGGCTAGAGCGTAAACGGGACCGCCTTGCCATTCTGTTTAATCTCGGCGAAGGTTCCGGGCGCAACTCCGCTCGCGAAACCGTCGATCCGCTGCCATTTACTGACCAGCCACACCGCCTGCTGCCAGAAGAGAAGTTTGCTCCAGAACGGGCCGAAGTAAATCGCGGTGACGCCGCATTGCCTGAGGGCTTTCGCTTCCAGCGCCTGCGTCGTCTGAGACAGATCGCAGCTTACGAAAACCGCGTCGCTGCCCGTGAGTTTTTCAAAGAGGGCGACATCCGTGATGCTCTCAGCAAAATGCTCTCGCAAGGCAGTGGCCTCGACGTCGATCGCCGCGAGCATATTCGCGAGTTTGTAGGAAATGCAGTTGTCGAAAAAATAGTTCACGCCAGCAGCGATTTTTCAAAGGCGACGGCCGCGCGGACCGCATGGGGAGAGACGCCGAACCACCGCGCGACAAGTTTTTGGTCTTGTCCGCCTCCCGCCTGAGCCGCGTCGTAAAGGGCGCGTGTGGGCACGCCCGATTCGGCGTCGATGGGCTTGCCAAATTTCCGCTCGGGGTCTAACACAACCCCTCCCTTACGTTCCAGGGGCCAAAATCGCGTGACCTCTTGCCCGCCGCGAAAATCGAGCTTCTGAAAAAAGGGCTTCATGATTTGCTCAAAGACATATTGACCGCGCCTCAGGTCTTCGACCAGTTGCCGATCAGTCGCTGAGTCGACGAGGGTTGCAAAGATCGTGCGTCCATCGGTATCAAATCGCTTGACGGCAAATGGATACTTGGCGCCGAACTTCGAAGCCGCGGCCGCCGATGCGCGGCGGATAGTCCTGGGCGAAACACCTTGCGCTCGAAAAATGCTGATGAAATAAAGCTCCATCAGCTCGATGAAGGTAATTGCCTGATCGGCGACCGGGAGGCGCCGCGGAACCAATCCTTGCTCGGGATCGATCCAGCGGCGAATGGCCCCGGGCCGCATGCGCAATAAGCGCGCAGCATCGCCGATGCCATACAACCCAACGCCTAGCTGTGCAAAAGATCCATTTTTATTGTTCATGAGCGCTCGTGAACCATTCTAGCCGGTGAGCGCGGCTGCGTCACCATGAGGAGGCGTCACCGGTTAGCCTCTCCAGGCAGAAACCGCTGAAAGCCCTGCTGCAGCCAACGGACGTACAACGCGCTGAGCAACTGTCGCACGCATTGGTTTTCCTCAGGGGGCAAATGGCTCGACCAGATCTCGAACTCGCGGATCGCCATGCCCGTGTTCGACGCCAGATTTAGACCATCGCCTGACGCAGGGTCGTTGCCAAACACCGGCCAGCTCATCAGGTCGCCCAATTGCTGATCGAGAAAATCCGCACGTTCGGCTTCGGGCAGCCGTGCAAACCGAGCGGCCTGACTGACGATCCACACGCCCGCCAACTCGCGGACGTTTTTTCGCAGCCGGTCGCGATCTTCCGGCGGCGCCCCGGACCATTCGCTCTGCCAATCGTGCCCCTCGCGCAGGTCTTCCATCAGGCGGCGGGCCAGCCGCAATCGCGTGGCGAATAGCTCGCGCCTGACGTCGCGCGTCAACAGCCAGGTGGTAAGCTGCGGGCGGTCGAGCTGTCGGGCTGATGCTGCCCGCGAGGCAAACGCCTGGTAGAGCGACGCCGCGCACACGCCCGTCAACGCCAGCAATACGATGAAGGAGATTAGGTCTCGTAGTCTTCGCAAAAACCGTGCTCCTCAGCGGTCCGACGGCGGCGGTACCACAGGCCGCGGCAAATCTGGATTGACTTGGGGGCGGCTGTTCGTCAAGTTGGCGGTGCATTATAGTGCACGACGCCAACGCTGACTGCCCGGCAAACCCCAAGGACGTCTAGGATGGACATCGCTTCGCTGCTGCTTGCCGCCTTGTTGGGCCAGACCCCCGCTCCGCCCGCCTCGGTCGGCGGGGCCTCGCCGGCCTCGAAACCCAAGACCGCGGCAGCCGCCGGCTCGCCGACCGCGGCTCGATCGGATAAAGCGAAAGTCCCGACCGGCGCAATTCAGCCGGCGCAGCCAGCGAAAACATCTCAGCCATCTCAACCGGCGGCCGCCGCACTCGCCCAGCCCTCTGGGGGCGCGCCCGCGCAGCTTGGCGGCATCCATGACGATGCGGGCGCAGACCAGGGACAAAAGAACGCGCCGGCTGCCACCGCCGCGCAGGCGCCGCCACAGGCCCTCGCTCAACCAAAGGCTCAGGCTCCTGACGATACGCTGGCGCCCGTGCAAACCGCCCAGCCGCGGCCCGGCGCCGCTGAGACACTGCTCGATTGGCTCAGCTCCGCAGACCAAGTGGCTCTGGAGGGCAAGCCAACCCCACTGGCCGATCTGCTGGCTCGGCTCGCCGATCGTGGCCAGCAGACCGCCCTGGTGCAGACCTATTGGAAGCTGTCTGCCGCCCTAGCCGAGTATCGGATCGCGGCGGATGAATCATCGCGGCTGGGGCAGCTTCTTCCGCCGGCCGACGCGACGGGCAAACACCCCACCGA
The DNA here is from genome assembly GCA_025927475.1 of Pirellulales bacterium. Classification (GTDB taxonomy): domain Bacteria; phylum Planctomycetota; class Planctomycetia; order Pirellulales; family JAICIG01; genus JAICLL01. The sequence continues at coordinate 115,763 of JAICLL010000003.1, read as the reverse complement.
CCCCTTGCTTGAAAGCCGCCTGGCTTCGGCCGAGGCTCGGCTGCGCGAAGCGGAACTCGCCGTGGTCGGACTGCAATACACGCTGGGCGAATTGGCACGGCTGGCCGCCACCGATCCGCCCGTGCTGCCGGCCGATCTGCCGCACGTGGGAGCATATCGCACCTATTTCCAAGAGCGCTACGCGCGGGTCTCGCCGCCGCGCGGCTATCTGATTGATCGCTCGCTGCCATTGCTGCACCGCTCACTCGAATTGCGGGCGATGGCGGCCGTGGCCGCTGCCGATGCGGCCGATGCCGACCAAGAGGCTTATCACGCCGGCAAGCTCGACGCGCTGGCGGTCATGGAGAGCCTGGCCGAATTGACGCGGCAGCGACGCGCCTTTGCCGCCGCGGTGCGCGACTATAATGTCGACATTGCCGAATATGCTTTCAGCGTCGTGCCGCCGGGCCTTTCCACCGCGCAGTTGGTCAGTGTGTTGATTGGTCCCGCCAAACCGGCGGGCGACGAGTCGGGCGAAAAAGCCGTGGCTCAGGATCCGCCGCCCGTCAAACGCGCCGGATACGACCAACCCGTCGAGCCAACCGCGGGGCACTCCGCGGCGCCGGGCTTGTTGAAGCAAGGACCGGCAGCGCCCATCGAAGCCTCACGCCCGCCGGAACCAGGCGGCAGTGGCTCAGCGCAGCCCGGCGGCTTGCGGCGGCAACCGAAGCGCGTCAAAAGTCATGGACCGGGTTCACCGCGCACGCTGCCATCGGCAAAAACGAATGCAGGTCTTGCTCGCGGGGCGCTGCTCAGTGCGTACTTGCGTGAGGGCGGGCATTCTCGCCAGGCTGGCAGGCCCGACCGACATGTCGTCGCCAAATTCCCGTTGGACGACGCGGGCGAAAAACCGCCGACGCAGCCGGCCGCGGCAGATGCCGGCTTATATTCGGCGCTCGCCACGCTTGAGCCGCCTCAGCGGCTGCTGCAACTTGCCGATACGCTTCAGTGGGACCGCACGACGGAATTGACCGGCGTCGCGACCAGTCTGACCGATGCGTTGGCAGCGCCAGGCGACCGCCGGTCGGTGATCGCGGCCTATTGGCGGGCGCGACAGCGGATTGCCGCCTATCAGATCCGTCAGCAGCAGCACGATCAGTTGAACGCCTTACAGGCCGCCGCGCTGCACCAGAGCAGTCAGCCCGGCGGCGCTGAAGCCATGCTCCGCTTGCAAACCGCGCGGCTGGCAGCCGAAGCCGGGGCGGTGGAAACGCAAGTGGCCATTCTGACGTCGCAATTCGAACTGGCCGTGGCCATGCGGCGGCCATTGACGGGCCAGTGGCCGCTGCCCACGACGCCGCCTCACGCGGGACACTTCCGCCTGAAGCTCGACACACAGCCCGCCGCGGTGGTGCAGTCGCCGCCGGTGCGCCGGCTGGTGCGCGACATTCCCACGCTCTATGAAGCGTTGCTGCGGCGGGCTGAAGCCGTGGTCTTTGCCGAAACCGCCCGGGCCGAGATCAGCTCGCGCTGCGAGGCGGGCGAGGCCCTGCTCGACCCGGCCATCGCCATCACGGCCCGGACCGCCGAAGAAGCCCTCAGCTTGCTGGCCGACCAGACCGAATACAATGTGCAGTTTGCCGAGTATGTGTTTGCCGTCGCGCCGCCCACCATTCCCGCCGCCGAGTTGGCCGGCGTATTGGTCGTGGCTTCGGCAAAAGGCTAGCAGCTAGCCAGCCCGCTCAATCAGACCGTTGCCGCCGCCAGGATTTCGGACGGAGCCTCGACCTGCACCGGAGCGGGCGCAGCGAAGGGACTGGCCGTCTTCGGGCAATCGCCAAAACTGATGCCCAGCGCTCGCGCCGCTTGCACGGCGGCGCTGGTCGGATCGACGCGGCGGAGCCGGCTGACGGCCTCGGCGATCGGCACGCTGTCGATCTGCGGCGGGCGGAAGCAAATCATCTGGCCAAAATGGCCGTGATGAACCAGCCGCACCGCATGTGCGCCAAACTGCGTGGCCAGCACGCGGTCGAACGTCGTCGGCGGGCCGCCCCGCTGCAAATGCCCGAGCACCACGCAGCGCGTGTCGCGGTGCAGCCGCTGTTGAATCTCGGCGGCCACCACGTTGCCGATGCCCCCTAGCCGCACCTGCAGTGCCTCGTGCCGTCGCTCTTGCGTCACCAGGTCGCCGTCGGGCAGGTGCGCCCCTTCGGCCACCACAATCAGCGTGAACCGCTTGCCCGCCGTCTCGCGGTCGAGAATCTTGTGACAAACGTGATCGAACTGCCAGGGGATTTCGGGAATCAAAATCACGTCTCCGCCACCGGCGATGCCGGCGTGCAGAGCGATCCAGCCGGTGTGCCGTCCCATCACCTCGAGCACCATGATGCGGTCGTGGGCGGCGGCAGTGGTGTGCAGGCGGTCGAGGGCGTCGGTGGCGCAGGCCACGGCGCTGTCGAATCCAAACGTGTAGGCCGTGGCCGACAAATCGTTATCGATGGTCTTGGGCACGCCGATCACCGGAATGCCGAACTCGTGAAACTGTTGAGCGATGGCCAGCGAGCCGTCGCCACCCACGCAGATCAGGCCCGACAGACCGAGTTGCTCGACGGTCACTTGCACGCCGGCCAGCAGTTCGACATCGAGCTCGACGCGCTCATCGACGCCGCGAGTGGCGGCAAAGCGGCCCTGGTTGGTCGAGCCCAGAATGGTGCCGCCCTGGTTCAAAATGCCCGACGTGTTTTTGTGGTTGAGCGGCAGGTAGCTGACCGGCTCGATCAGTCCCTCGTAGCCGCGCAAAAAGCCGACGCAGTCGTAATGAAGTTGTTCCGCCGATTTGACCACGCCGCGAATGACGGCGTTCAATCCGGGGCAATCGCCGCCGCTGGTGAGGATGCCTAGTCGTTTCATGACAACCGTCTGTCGGGGTAGGTATAACTTTCGGATCGGTGGCTGGGGCGGAGCCTGGGCAATGCCCCGGCTCGTGTCGCAAGAGGTTCAAGCGATGCTGAAATGTAGGTCATGGTTTTGCGCCGCATGTGCCGGTTATGCGGTTGTTCCTCGACGAGGAACGTCAAAATGCAAAAGTCAAAACCGGGAAATGAAGCGGGCCGGCAGGCGGAACGGCAAGGAAACCGCTTCGCGGTACGGGTGGGCCGGGCGAAGCGAGTGCCTGTCCTTTTAGGAGCTTTTTTTTCGGCGGCCTTTTGCAACCGAAGCGCGATCGAAGTATGCTGTCGTGCACGAATCCGCATCGTCCGCCAGCCCGCATCGTCCGCCAGCCCGCATTGTGCCCCAAGGGGAGTAAACCGCTATGATCGATCGCCATTCCTCACTTCTTGCTCTCGCTCTCATCATCTTCGGCGGTTTGGCAGCATCGGCCACCGACGAGCTGACGACCACGACGCCCGTCGACCGCAAAGGCGATTGGTGGCAGCGGCGGCACGAAAAAATCAACGCTCGGGCAAAACAGGGCGAAGTCGATCTGATCTTGATCGGCGACTCGATCACCCAGGGCTGGGAGGGCGACCAGGCCCAGCCGATTTGGGAAAAGTTCTATGGCAAGCGCAAAGCCATGAACGCCGGCATCAGCGGAGACCGCACGCAACACGTGCTTTGGCGGCTGGAGAACGGGAACATCGACGGCATCACGCCCAAGCTGGCCATCGTGATGATCGGCACCAACAACGCGGGCGACGACTCGCCCGTCGATATTGCCGCGGGCATCACCGCCATCGTCCACAAGTTGCGCGAGAAGCTGCCCGAGACGAAGGTATTGCTATTGGGGATTTTTCCGCGCGGCCCGGACGCCGACGACGCCAAGCAGCAGAGCAATCTTGCCACGAACCAGATCATCAAGTCTCTGGACGACGGCCAGGCGGTTTACTTTCTCGACATTTCCGATGATTTTCTAGCGGACGATGGCACGCTGTCGCGCGAGATCATGCCCGACCTGCTCCACCTGAACGCCAAAGGTTACGAGATCTGGGCCGAGGCCATCGAGCCGACGGTGGCGAAGCTGCTGGCGGAGTAGAGTGACCAGCATCGTGGAACTGCCGCGCACGAGCGGTGAAAAACTCGTGTGTTCAGTCTTCCGATTTCCGCTTCTCGACCTTCGGCGCCAGCACCATTGTCACTTTGGTGCCTACCGGCGGAATGTGCTCGGTGTAGGCTTGAAAGAGCAATTGCCCGGCCTTGTCGGAACTCTCGATGGGCAAGTCGAGCATGGCGGTGCTGAAATTCGAGACACAGACCAGGTCGCCCATATCGGCCATGTAGTGCCGCTGGCCGGTCTGCTGGTCGACCCAAAAGCCGCTGCCGGCAAACACCCACGGCTCGGCCAGCGCTTGACCGGTTTGCAGGTCTTTGATCCACTCTTGGCCACGGGCGCGACGGCGCTTGCCCGTGGCGTCGGTCCAATAGAGAAGCACATCGACTTCGGTGCCGCTGGCCGGCTGATACTCGGGCTCAAACTGGGCGGTTTTGCCCGGCTCGGCGCCGGCAGCCAGCAGGGCGCTATGAACCACATTCGCTTCGACGGGCACCGAGACCACCGACTCGTGCTCCTTCGTACCCCGCGTGCAGGCGAACATCTCGAGCTGGCCTTCGCGCAAACAAATTTTGCCCACCAGCACGACGCGTTTGCGGCCGCCTTTTTTTTCTAACCAAACGGGCGCTTTCGGGTCGAGCCGAATCAGCTCGCCTTTGCCGGCATCTTCGGCCTGGTCGACCGGTTCGCCCGCCCGATCGCTCGCGGGTTCTTGGCCGGACGATGGATGTCCGGCAAAGTGAGGCGAAAACGCCAGCCACCCGAAGGCCAGCAGACAAGCGACATGATTGCGAGTGAAGCAGCAACATCTCATGTCATTTAGCATATCAAACCCGCGGCGATCTTGCGATGTGGTCGAGCGGCCGTTAGGCTTGGCCATCGCTCACCGGAGGCGTGATTCCGGCGTGGTTCCCTTTGCCATCAGAAGGCAAGCCTTTAGGCGTAGACGCCGCAACGAGTCGCACCTTCGGCGGCGCAATACCTAGTTTATCGACGCAATCGCATCAAATGCCTCTCACCCTAGATCACCCCCCGAGCTCAGCGCTGCACCACTCGAAGCACACCAGCGAGCAATACGACGCTCCGCAAGCGATGGAGGAGTTGGTCGACGACGACGGCATGCTCGCGGGCGTCGAGCTAGCTCGTTGGCCGACGTTGTTCGCCTTGTGGACGCAGCGGCGGGCGTCGGCGGCAACACCTGCGCGCAGCCTGAAAGCCGCCGATCGCTATCAAAAGCTCCTGGGCAACCTGCTGCGGCTGACGCGTGCCGATGGCTCGCTCGTCTTCGACGTCGCTGGGCAATCTCAACCGCGATCGACCTCGGCCCGCGCCCGGCGGTCCGCGGCCGTCGAGCTTTGGAAAGCGGCTGCGAACTACGCCGATGCCGAGCAACGCCGGGCGCTGGCGGCAATTTTTCCCGAAACCGCCAAGAGCGCGCGGGCCGCCGCTTCCGCTCGAAAAAGAATTGCCGACATCGCTGATCCCGCGGCTCATTCCGAGGCGGCGGCGCTGGCCATCATGCGGCCCACCTGGTCGCCGCGCGAAATGCTGGCCATCGACTATCGAGGCTGCCAGATGCGCAGCGAACTGACCTGCGGCGGTCAAACGCTCTGGTCCGGCCCCTGTAATCCGCAGATATCGCTCGACGGGCAAGAGCTGTCGCCCGCAGCCGACTGGGAGCAACTCTGCTGGGTGAGCGACGACGACGCCGATTATTTGGAGCTGCAGCTTGAGTTTTCGGGCGGTCTGCGCGTGCAGCGGCAGTGGCTGCTGGCCCGCCAAGACCTGTTTCTGTTCGCCGCCGACGCCGTGCTGCTCGAGCGGCCTGCCACGATCGAATACCGTCTGTCGCTGCCTTTGCGGGAGGGCATCGCCGTTTCTGCCGCCAGCGAAACCCGCGAATGTTTTCTGACCGGACCGCAAGGCCGCCGCTTCGCGCATGTGCTGCCGCTGGGGCTCGACGAATGGCGCGGCGACGCGCGCGCCGGCGAACTGGCCGCGGGCGAGCGCGGCTTGCAGTTGCGGCTTACGGCGCCCGCGGCACGCGCGCTCTATGCGCCGTTGTTCATCGATCTATCGCCGCGGCGCTTTTCCCGCCCGGTCACCTGGCGGCAATTGACCGTGGCCGAAAACCGCGCCATCGAGCCCGCCGATGTGGCGGTCGGTTATCGCGCGCAAGTCGGCCGCGAACAATGGCTGTTTTATCGCTCGCTGGGACCGTGCGGCAACCGCACCCTGCTGGGACAAAACCTGGTGAGCGAGTTTCTGGCAGCGCGGTTCGGGCGGAGTGGAATCGCCGAACCGTTGATGGAAATCGAAGACTCGGCCGATGAATGAACTTCCGCCGCTGGTCCACAATCTCGAACCAATTCGCCACCGCATCGCCGACGCCGCGCGGGCCAGCGGCAGAACCGCCGATGCTATCACGTTGGTGGCCGTGACCAAATATGTCGATGCGGCGATGGCCCGAGCGTTGGCCGATGCCGGCTGCCTCGATCTGGGAGAAAGCCGTCCGCAAGAGCTGTGGCGCAAGGCCGAAGCGTTGGCCGGCTGCCCGGTCCGCTGGCACCTGATCGGCCACTTGCAGCGGAACAAGATTGCTCGAACGTTGCCGCTGGTGTCGCTCGTCCATTCCGTCGACAGCCTGCGATTGATTGAGGCAATCGAAACCGAAGCCGCCGGGCTAACGCAAAGCGCGCCGGTTTTGCTGGAAGTGAACGTGTCGGGCGAGGCCGCCAAGCACGGCTTCTCCCCCGACGAGCTGGCGCCGCTCGGCCAGCGACTGGAGCAACTGGCCCACGTCGAAGTCCGCGGCCTGATGTGCATGGCCGGACGCGATTCTGCCGCCGATCAGGCCCGGCGCGAGTTCGAGCAGTTACGGAAGCTACGCGATCGACTGCAAACCCTCTGGCCCGACCGGCTGAAGCTCAACGAATTGTCGATGGGCATGAGCGGCGATTTTGAAGCCGCCATCGCCGAAGGGGCGACGCTGGTCCGCATCGGCTCAAGCCTGTTTGATCCATAAGCTTCTGCCCCGGCCACCTCCATCACTTGCTTGCGCGCGGGCGTTCGCAACGGCGCGCTGATTTGCATGCGCACGGCAGTGCGCATCGTAACCGTTGTGGGGGGGCACTGGTGTGGGGGGGCGCTGTCCTACGGCACCGCGCCGGCCGCTACTCAAACTGCTGGCACCAATAGATCTGGCCGTTGGCGGCCACGTACGCCGCCACGCCGATCCGGCTCCAGCGATAACTGAGAATGTTCGCCCGATGCCCGGCTGAGTGCATCCAACTCGACACGGCCTCTCGGGCGGTCGATTGCCCCTGGGCGATGTTCTCGGCGCTGGCCGTCGTGGCATGTTGCAGCCGCCGGCGCGAGCTCATCCAGATGGCATGGCGCCGGGCCGATTTGATCAACGACTCGTCGGCGGCCAGCGCCGGCAGGCCGCGCCGCGCGCGTTCGCGGTTGGTGTGCTGAATAATCTCGCGTTCGACCTGGTAAAGCGCAAAAGCCGCCGGCTTGGCGGGCGTCTTGGCCGCGGGTTGTTCGGCGACTTCAGCGGGAAACAACAGCGCGGCAACAGCTACGAGCGACTCCATCATGGTTGCTCCTTCAAAGGGGGAAACGGATTCGTCGTCCCGACTGCCTCTCCCGTGCGGAGAGGACTTGGTGGGCTGGCTGAAGGGCGTCCCTTCAAACCCCGACCGGGTACCGACCTTGGCTTAAACTGGATAATCTGCGTTGACTTTTCCAGCAAAGATTACCAGCTTAACCACGTTCTAGCGGCTTTCAAGGGGCCAACGCCGTTCGGTCGGTGTTCGCGTTCAAGAATGGCGTCGGTAGGGAACGGATTGCAAGGAGCATTACCAGTTTTGATTGTCAAAACCCGTCATATGTTTCGCGCGATGGAGCTGCCTGGGGCGATTGCATTTGGCCGCACGTGTGATATGGTTGCCATTTCCCCAGACTGAAAACCAAGCAACCCAGGAGCCACGACCTATGTCCATGTTTATTGGTGAAGCCCTCGTCGGCGAAGGCAACGAAATCGCCCACATCGACCTGCTGATTGGCAGCAAGGACGGCCCAGTGGGACATGCCTTTGCCAACGCCCTGGCCCGCCAGAGCGAAGGCCACTCGAATCTGCTGGCGGTGCTCACGCCCAATCTGGCGGTCAAGCCCGCCACCGTGCTGATCACCAAAGTCACCATCAAGGGCATGAAGCAGGCGGTGCAGATGTTCGGCCCGGCTCAGGCGGCCGTGGCCAAGGCCGTGGCCGACTCGGTGGCTGCCGGCGTGCTCGACAAGAAACAGGCCGAAGACCTGGTGATTGTCTGCGGCGTGTTCATTCATCCCGCCGCCCAAGACGACAAAAAAATTCACGACTACAACTACGAAGCCACCAAGCAGGCCATCGTCAACGCCATGAAGGGCAAGCCCTCGGCTGACGAAATGATCGCCGGCAAGGACTCGGCCAAGCATCCCTTCCGCGGGTTTTAATGGGGCGGAGCGGATTCCGTTCCGCTTCTCGAACTGTGAAACCAAAAATCCTTGTGCAGCTCGACACCGACGCGCAGCCCAGCGTGTTCGATAGCGTGGTGGCGATTGATGCCGGTGTCGACCACTTGCTGCGCCATCAAGGCATCACGCCGGCAAACGTGCGCGACCGCGTGCATGGGGCGATTTTTACGCGCGGGCCGGCCGACTTGCGTTACACCGCGATTTTTATCGGCGGCTCCGACGTGGCGGCGGCCGAAGAGGTGCTAGCCGAGGTTCGCCGCTCGTTCTTTGGCCCACTGCGCGTGTCGGTGATGCTTGATCCTTCGGGGGCTAACACCACCGCGGCCGCCGCGGTCTGGGCCGCTCGGCAGCATCTGCCGCTGCAGTCGAGCACGGCGGCGGTGCTGGCGGCCACCGGGCCGGTGGGCCAGCGCGTGGTGCGCTTGTTGGCCCGCGCCGGCGCCAAGGTGCGCGTGGCGTCGCGCAGCCAATCAAAAGCCGCGGCGGTGTGCGATGCGGTGCGCGCAAAGTTCCCTGATGCGCGGCTTACCGCGTGCGCCGCGGCCTCACCCGAGGAAACCGCCGCCGTGCTGGCCGGGGCGAACATGGTGATCGCCGCCGGCGCGGCGGGCGTGCAACTGGCCGCCCACGACGCGCTGGCCAAGGCCGGCGTGCGCGTGGCGATCGATCTCAATGCGGTTCCTCCGGTGGGCCTGGCCGGCATTGAGCCCACCGATCGCGCCGTCGATCGCGAGGGAATCATCGCCTACGGAGCCATTGGGGTGGGCGGCGTGAAAATGAAGGCGCACAAGGCGGCCATCCAGCGTCTGTTTGAAGCGAACGATCAGATTTTCGACGCCGAAGAATTGTTTGAAATCGCTTGCTCGCTAGGCTGAAATGCAACCCGATCAAAAGCTCATCAACGACATCTATCGGCAAAAGGTCAAAGCCGCGCGGGCCATGTCGCCCGAAGACAAGCTGCTGGCCGGCCCGCGGCTGTTCGAGCGTTCGTTGCGGATCATGGCCGACGGCATCCGCTCGGAATGTCCCGACGCCGACGAAGACCGCGTGCAAGAGATCTTACAAGAGCGGCTCGCGCTGCTCCGCCGGCTGCGAGGCAGGCAATGACGGGCGATGGAGCGGTAGTGGCCATGATCGAGGCGTTGGAATCGGCCGGCGTCGGGTACATGCTCGTCGGATCAATGGCTACCAATTTCTATGGCGTGCCACGAGCCACCGAAGACGCCGATTTTGTGATCCAGCTTGGTCCGACCTCGTTCTCCGAAGTCATCGCTCGGCTCGGTCCCAATTTACAAGTCGACCGACAAGGATCGTTTGAAACGATCACCATGACGCGGCGTCACGTGGTGCGCGTCGCTTCCTGTTCGTTCACGATCGAATTGTTCTACCTCAGCGATGACGAGCACGATCAGGAGCGCTTTCGCCGCCGCAGGCAGGTGGCGCTATTCGCACGTCAAGTGTCGCTGCCGACCGCCGAGGACATGATTATCACGAAACTCCGTTGGGCAATCGCGCGTGCGGGCCTCAAAGACCGCGACGATGCACGCGATGTGATCGCAATTCAAACTGATCGTCTGGATTGGGATTACATCTATGCTTGGGCCGATCGGCACGGAACCCGCGCGCTGCTCGACGAGATTCGCCGCGAGATTTCGCCGGATGCAAGCTAGTGTTTCGACTGTGGCCGGGCTGCGTCCTCGTTGGAGAGCGGCTCAACCGGCGATTCTACGGAGTCCGGCGCTGACGTTTGTGGCGCAACTGCTGTCGGCGCCGCCGCGGGCTGGGCCGGTACGGCAGGCCCGACACCGAGCATCAACGGGCCAAAGTCGAACGCTTGGTTCAGTACGATAGGCCGCGGCAACGCTGCCCGGAACTGCTCAATTCCTTCGTCTGTGGTGCGAGTCCCACGCAGATTCACCATCGTGAGCGCTGGATACTGTTCGAGAGTGGAAAGGTCGCTATCGTCCATTGGTACGCCCGACAGATCAATCCCCCAAAGCCTTGGCAACGAGGCCAGCTTCGACAGCCCCTCTCCCGAGATTCTTGTGTGCGACAAATCAATCGTTTCCAGTCCACGCAGTTTCGCGAGTTCCGCCAGCCCATCATCGGTGACGCTTGAGTGCGAAACATTCAGATAGGCTAAACCCGGCAACGCGGCGATGTCGACCAACGTTTCGTCAGTGATGCCCGGTCCGGCAAGTTCAAGTTGCCTCAGCCAACGACCCGCCAGTGGCTGTAGTAGGCGGCCGGCGCCAGGACGAACGCCCTTGATCGAGAGCGATGACAACTCCGGCAACCGCGTCAAAAGCTGTTCGATCCGCTTTGCCTCGGCGGCATCGACGCTCGCCGTCGCTGGCATCCACAGGGCATACACGTCTTTCCGATAGCCATAGCGCGAGACGTTGCCGGGCATCCACCTGAAGCCAAGCGATTCTAATTCGACGATCGAGCGCGGCCATCACCAGGCCGGCCGCGGCCATGCCCGCAATGCTCTGCCAGGCGCCGATCAGGCGGCACAACACTAGCGCCAGCGCGGCGGCGATCAGCATCTTCGCGCGCAGTGTGTTTGGCGGCGAAGGCTGCGCGGCGGAGCGTTGAGATTCGGCGAAGACAGCCATGCTTTCCATCGGCTCGTTGGACATGACGCCGAAACGCAAAGATACAATATACAAGCAGGGCCAGACGCGTTCATTGGCTGCTCCCCTGCTCCGCGTCTCCCCTGCTGCCTTGCATCTCCCCCAAGCCGGGGCATCGCCAAGGCTCTGCCCCAGCCACCAAGCTAAAGGGCTTAAATGCCCGACAAGACGGCGCTGGCTTCGTCGCAAAGGCGTTGAGCTTCCGCGGCGGTGGGAGCTTCGGCGATCGCCCGCACGATCGGTTCAGTGTTGCTGGCCCGCACCAGCAGCCAACGACCGGGCCAGTCGAGCCGTAAGCCGTCGAGCCGGTCGGTCACTGCGTCGTGAAAATGCCGGGCGAGCGCCTCCAGCCCCGCGGCCACGCGATCGGGCGGCAACGAGATTTTGGTTTTTACAATTTCATAGCGGGGCAGCTCATCGGCCAATTGCCCAACGGTCAGGCCGCGTGCGGCCATCGCGTCGAGCACCATCGCCATGCCTACAAAACTGTCGCGCACCAAACCCACGCGCGGATGAATCACACCGCCGTTGCCTTCGCCGCCCAGCGCCGCCTTGTGCCGCTGCATGACTTCCACCACGTTGGCTTCGCCCACCGCAGAACGATAGAACGGCACGCAGTAGCGGCCGGCCAGGTCCTCGCTCATGCGGCTGCTCGAACAATTCGTCACGATCGGCCCAGGGGTTCGCCGCAGCAGATGATCGACGCAGATCGCCAGCGTATATTCCTCGCCGAGGTAGCGGCCCCGTTCGTCGATGATCGCCAGCCGGTCGGCGTCGGGGTCTTGGCAAAAAACCACGTCGGCGCCGGCCGCGGCGGCTTGCCGAGCCACGCCCGACAGGTTCTCGGCGGTGGGTTCCGGAGGGTGCTCAAACAGACCATCGGGCTGCTCGCCCGAAATCGTCAATTGGCAATCGAGCGATTCGAGCAGCCGCCGTCCGAGCACGCTGCCGGAACCGTGGTTGGCGTCGAGGACCACGTGGAACCGGCGCCGGCGAATTGCCTCGCGGTCGATCACGCCCAACACCAGTTCCAGGTGTATTGAGGTAGTATCGGCGCACCGTTCAACGCGCCCGACGCGGTCATGCGCAGCCCAGCGGATTTCGGCGGCACGATAGCGGCGGATGACCTCGGCGCCCTCGGCGGCCGAGATGATCTGGCCCGAACCGGCGAACAGTTTCAGCCCGTTGTATTCCGGCGGGTTGTGACTGGCCGAAATCTGCACCCCGCCGGCCGCTCCATGCTGCCGCACCAGCACGCCGGTGGTGGGCGTGGCGGCGACGCCGGCATCGAGCACATCGCGTCCCGCCGCAGCCAGCCCGCCGCGAATCACCTCGGCCAGCCAAGGCCCGGTCGCTCGCCCGTCGCGCGTGACCACGATCGGTCCCGGCGGCAGTGGCTGGGCGAAGGCGCACACATAGCGCAAAGCGATTTCGGGCGTCAGGCTTTGGCCGACGATGCCGCGCAGGCCCGAGACGCTGATAATGAGGGAGCAGGGGTCGGGGGTCGGGGAGCAGGGGTCGGAGGTCAGAGGTCGGTGGTCAGGTTTCACGATCGTAGCGTAAGCGTCATCGCTTGCGCACCTTGCAGTTTCACGTTCGACACGTACCGCGGAGCAGGTATTGAAAACATCTATCATGACTTGTTTACTCAAATCCGCAACTGACTGGCAGTCTAAGCTAGCGCGACCGAATCCCGTGGGGGACTCGGCGGCCAAGATTCAGATGGTAGAATCAGGCGAGATAACGATCGGCAACGATCTGTAGGGAAAGCCCAGTGTGGCGTTCCGCCGCAAAGGCGGCGCGAGCCCAGCCGGAGTTCACGGAACGCCACGGAGAGCGTTCCCTACAGAATCCGATCTCGGCCTTTACCACGGTGGGTACCATGCCAAATCCTGCTACGCCAAACACCAACAGCGCCTTGCGCGAGGTGGCCGGCGCGGTCGAGCGAAAACAGCTTTCGCCTTCCGCCGCCGAGAACATCAAAGCCTGGCTCACGGAGCCTCGCTATGCCGAATACGCCGGGCAAGTTGCCGAGCATATCACTGCCCAGAAATGGCGCGAGCTGGACGATGTGTTTTGGACGGTCATCCCCTTCGGCACGGGCGGCCGGCGTGGGAAGATGTACCCCATCGGCAGCAACGCCATCAACGACCGCACGATCGGCGAAAGCGCCCAGGGCCTGGCCGATTACGTGCGCGACCACGCCGAAGGCCCGCTCTCATGCGCCCTCGCCTACGACACGCGGCACCGCTCGCGGCATTTTGCCGAACTGTGCGCCGAAGTGATGGTGGCCAATGGCTTTCAGGTTTTTTTTCTCGACGGCTTTCGCAGCACGCCGGAACTGTCGTTCACCGTGCGACACAAGCAGTGCTCATGCGGCATTATGGTCACGGCCAGCCACAACCCGCCCAGCGACAATGCGGTGAAGGCCTACTGGTCGACCGGCGGGCAACTGCTGCCGCCGCACGACCGCGGCGTTATCGAGCGCGTGATGTCGGCCGGCGAGATCGCCCGGGCGCCGTTCGAGCAAGCGGTGGCCGAAGGGCGGGTTGTCTTCTGCCAGGACGAGTGCGACAAGGAATACCAGCGCTGCGTGGGCGAGCAGGGACTGCCCGGCCCGCGACAGCTCAAGATCATTTATTCGCCGATGCACGGCGTGGGCGCGTCGAGCGTGCTGCCGGTGCTGGCGGCGGCCGGCTTTCACGAGGTCGAATTGTTCGCCCCTCACGCCCAGCCCGATGGCGATTTTCCCAATGTGCCCGACCATGTGGCGAACCCCGAAAACCCGCGCACCTTCGACAGCATGATTGCCCGTGCCCAGCAGACCGGCGCCGACGTGGTAATTTCGACCGATCCCGACGCCGACCGGCTGGGCTGTGCGGCCCCGCTGGCGCCCGGCGGCCGCTGGCAAACCTTCACGGGCAACCAGATCGGCGCCTTACTCACCGACCATTTGTTGCAAGGCCGCAAATACTCCGGCAATCTCTCGCCGCAGTGTTACGTGGTCAAGACGCTCGTCACCAGCGAGATGGTGCGGCGGATCGCCGATTCGTATCGAGCGCAAACCTTCGGCAATTTACAGGTGGGCTTTAAGTGGATCGGCGGGCTGATCGACGAGCAAGGGCCGAAACATTTTGTGATTGGCGTCGAAGAGTCGCACGGATTTTTGGCGGGCACCTATGTCCGCGACAAAGACGCGGCGGTGGCGGCCCTGCTGCTGGCTGAGCTGGCCGCGCGGGTGAAGGCGGCCGGTCAGACACTGCACCAAAAGCTCGACGCGCTGTTCTGGCAGCACGGCTGTCACGCCGAACGGACGGTGAGCAAGACCATGCCCGGCAGCGAAGGCATGGCCCGCATGCAAAAGCTGATGGCCGGTTTTCGCACGTCGCCGCCCACGACACTGGCCGGCAGCAAAGTGCGGCAGACGCGCGACTACTTGAACCTGAAGACGATTACCTCGCACGGCGCCGCGCCGCTCGATGGTCCCAAGGGCGACATGATCATTTTCGACCTGGCGGCCGAGGGCAACTATGTGGCCGTTCGCCCCTCGGGCACCGAGCCGAAAGTGAAGTTCTATCTTTTCGCCTATGAGCCGCCCGAGCTGCTGGCCGATCTGGAAGAAACCAAGGCCCAGCTTGCCACTCGGCTGGATAAGATGCAGAAAGAGCTGTTTGAGTTGGCCGAGAATGCCCTGTAGCCTGCGTAGGGGTGGGACGAGCTTGCGAGTCCCACCTTCAGGCGGCGCGAAGTGTGATGCGACGAAGCGGCCAAAGGTGGGACTCGTTCGCACTGCCCGCCTACTCCAGCCTCGACGCGTTGCACCAAGATCGTAGAATGATTTGATGCCGCCAGCCATCAAAAGCTTGAAGCGCCGCACCGCCGCACTGCCGGACACCGGCCCCGATAGGGATTGCGCGCCCGTTCTTTCGGTCCCGGTAACGGCAGCCACTCTGGAGGGTTTTATCGCATGGGCATGTTCCGACCGCTTTCCGAAGCAGTGGTCGGCTTCGTTCATCGGAGATGAGATTTATCTTGACATGAGCCCTGAGGAGCTTGAAACACACGTGCGGCTGAAAGCCGAGGTGAGCCGCCAGATCCATAACCTCACCAAGGCAGTTGATCTCGGGATATTCTATGCCGATCGGACTCTGATCGCCAACCAAGACGCTGGACTATCGACCGAGCCCGACGGCACCTTCGTCCGCTGGGAAAGTTTCGAGAACAAGCGGGTGCGGCGAGTCGCGAGCCGCAAGTCAGACGACCGCTTCATGACGCTTGTCGGCACGCCCGATTGGGTCGTCGAAATCGTGAGCGAGACCTCCGTTGCGAAAGACACCAAGAAGCTGCGCCAAGCGTATCATCGCGCGGGCGTGCCCGAGTATTGGCTGATCGACGCCCGCGGCAGTGTGGTTTCGTTTCAGATTCTCTCGTATCGGCGCAGCGGCTACGTCTCCGTGCGGCCCCGCCGCGGCTGGCTTCGTTCAATGGTTTTTGAGCGTGAATTTCGATTGTTGCGTGAACGCGATCGCTCGGGAGGTTGGGACTACACGCTCGAGATTCGAGAGAAATAAAAACGTTCCTCCGTTTCCCGCACACACCGCTCCGCCATCGCGCGCATGACGCTTCTTTACTACGATCCGGTCTTTCTGCAACATGGCTCGCAGAGCCATCCCGAGCGACCGCTGCGGCTGGCAATGACCATCGAGCATTTAGAGCGAGCCGGGTTGGTGACCCAGTGCACGCGGCCCCAGTGGCAGGCTGTTTCGCCCGAACGTCTGGCCCGCGTACACGATCTTGACTATGCCGCGGAAGTGCAACGATTCGCCCAGGCGGGCGGAGGGCAGATCGAGAGCGATACCGTGGTCAACCCGGCTTCGTATGACGTGGCGCTCTGCGCGGCCGGCGCGGCGTGCGACGCGGTGGATCGCGTCGTGCGCGGCGAAGCGAACACGGCGCTCTGCCTGGTGCGTCCGCCCGGACATCATGCCTTGCAAGCCAGCGTCATGGGGTTCTGTTTGTTCAACAACATTGCCATTGCTGCGCGGACGGCAATCGCCGAGTTGGGCCTCGACCGGGTGCTGGTGGTCGATTGGGACGTGCATCACGGCAACGGCACGCAAGACGCCTTCTGGCGCGACGAGCAGGTCGGCTTTCTCTCGATTCATCGCTGGCCGTTTTATCCCGGCACCGGACGCGCGAGCGAAACCGGCGGCGGGCCGGGGCTGGGCACGACGCTCAATCTGCCAATCGAATTCGGCGCTGCGCGCGACACCTACCTGGCATGCTTTCGCGATGGCCTGGAAGCTTTGGCCGCGCGCATCAAGCCGCAGCTCGTCCTGCTCAGTGCCGGCTTCGACAGTCATCGCACCGATCCGGTCGGCTCGCTGGGTTTGGAGACGGAAGATTTCGCACCACTGACGCAGGCGGTGCTCGACGTGGCCGACGCTTACGCCGGCGGCAAGCTCGTCAGCGTGCTCGAAGGCGGCTACAATCCGCAGGCGCTGGCCGAGTCGGTGGAAGTTCATCTGGACGAGTTGCTAAGACGCGGTAAGAAATGAAGCCGGTAGGATGGGCCGAGCGCAGCAAGTCCCACTCTTGGCCCAATGATTCTTCTCCCGTGGTGTTGCCCCGAGATGGTGGGACTCGCAAGCTCGGCCCACCCTACGATGGCCGGCATTCGATGGCTGATCGGTCGTGATAACCAGATTCGGTAAGGAACAGACTCATGACTCCCGCGGACCGCGACCGCTTGCTCGCCGACGTGAATGCGTTTTGCGAAGAGCTTCGGCCCATTGAAGAGCTTTGCTACGTCGAGCACCGGCAGAACGAGCGAACCATCGAGTTGGCCAAGAAGCACAACCTGTTGGCCATGCCTTTGCCAGGCGAACTGGGCGGACGCGGCGCCGATGCGGTCACCTATGCTCGGGCATTGGCCCGCATCGGTCGCGAGGGCACCGGCGTGCGCACCTTCTTTTCCGGCCATACGTCGATCGGCGAATACCCGATCCTGCGATTCGGCAACGCCGCCCAAAAGCAGAAATATCTGCCCCGCGCGGCCCGAGGCGAGTGCATCATGGCCTTTGGACTGACCGAGCCGGAGGCAGGCTCGAACCCCTTGGAGTTGACGAGCACCTATCGCCGCCAGGGCGATCGGTTCCTCCTCAACGGCGTCAAATATCTGATCTCTAACGGCTCGATCGCCGGCGCGGTGATTGTCTTTGCGTATCCCGAAGGCGCCACAGGCGCGAAAAAACGCATGAGCGCCTTCATTGTCGATACCGACGGCGACACCTTCGAGCGTGAAGACCTGCCCGCCAAACTTGGCATGTTCACCGCCAATACCGGCATGTTTCAGATGACCGACCACCCGGTGCCGGGCGAGAATTTGCTGGGCGAAGAGGGCAATGGTTTCCGCGTGGCGATGGGCACGCTGGTCTCGGGCCGCCTGAGCGTGGCGGCGGGGTGTGTGGGCGTCATCGAAGATTGCCTGGCCGAAGCCCTGGCATATAGCCAAACACGGCATCAGCACGGCAAGCCGATCGGGCGGCATCAACTTGTGCAAGAGCACATCGCGGCGATCGAGCTGCACCGGGCCGCCAGCGAGGCCATGGTCGAGCGGGCCGCCACGGCCAAGCAAGCCAGCGACGACGATCCCGAAGATGCTTCGCTAGCCGCGGCGGCAGACCTGCAAGTGGCCCAGGCCAAGCTGTTTGCCGCCGGCGCGGCCTGGGACGCGGCCGATCGCGCGGTGCAGATCTTTGGGGGCCGGGGTTTTTCAGAGCTGTACCGCGTTGGCCGGCACCTGCAAGACGTGCGCGTTTGCCGCATCTACGAGGGCACCGACGAAATCCTCAAGCTCAAGATTGCCTCCTCTCTGCTTGGCAAAGACTTCGCAGCATTCAAGTAAATCGCCGGCCCGCCTGGCGGCGAATCTTTTTCTCAGCCGTTCGTCTTGACCCAAAGCTGGGTTCTTGGGAGACTCCGCGGCCACCTTGCCCGGCAAGGAATTTCTTTGGACTTAAGAGGAGCGTACGCGATGGAACGCGGCAGTTGGTTGTTGGCCTTGGCGTGCATACTTGGCGTTTCGGTGGGTTGCGGCGGCTCCGCAGGCGAGCAGCCCGTGGCCGACACCTCGCCCACGGCGGAGTCCCCAGATCGGGCTGATATCGGCGGTGAAAACGACGACTCGCAAGAGGACTCGCTGCCTGGGCCGGAAGCCACAGTTTCCGCGTTCTTGAACGCCATCAAATCGGGGGACCAGGACACGGCCAACGCCATGCTGACCAGCCTGGCGCGCGAAAAAACGGCGGAACAAGACATGGGTTTGGCCCCCACCGAAAGCGATACGGCCACGTTCGAAATCGGCGAAATTGAGCTTCCGCCCGAGGGCGACGGCAAGCTGGCCCACGTGGCCAGCAAATGGACCGATATCGGCGAAGACGGGCAGCCGATTACCGACGAAATCCTGTGGGCCCTGCGACGCGAGAAAGAGGGCTGGCGAATTGGCGGCATGGCTACCCAAGTGTTCGACGACCAGCCGCCCGTGGTGCTCGACTTTGAAAACCCCGAAGACATGCAGCGCAAACAGCTCATGGTGGAGCACGAGATGGAGCTCCGAGCGCGCGCCGAGTTGGGTGCCACGGGGTCCAAAAGCGACCAGCCCGATCGTCAAGAACCCACTCTTAGCGCACCGCAAGTTCGAGAAGCTCGCCAGCACCCCCTGCGGTGAGCGGCGAGCAAGACGCGATAAGTCTTTTCTCGATAAAGCGTTTCGCACGCGATCTCTTAAGGCCCCACCTGGGGCCTTTTTTTATGCGCGGTGGCCTGGTTTTCGCAGTCAAGCGCGTCGCTAAATAACCCCCAAACACCCGACTCGGCGCAATACATACAGATTGTGCTGTTTGCCGCTTGACAACTATTCGTGCAATGCTAGTCTGGTCAACCTAGCGTGTGCATCACATGCAGGCAGCGTAATCGCTACAGGCTAACTCACAGGGAAAGATTGGCCTGCGTAGCGACCTGAGCCAGGGGCGGGCTGGTTCTGGTGGCGGCCTGGGGTTGAGGGGCGAACTACGTTGCGGCGTGTGCAACACGAAAACGATAAGGCTCCCTCCCCTTGAGCGGCCGTCAGGAGGGGGACGGACGATGTGACGGCCCGATTTCGTTTTCTAGGTACGTACCTGTTTGTTGGAGGAATTACGAATGAATCGTGCATTGGTCTTCGGCGTCGCGATCTTCTTCGCGGTGGTCGGAATCGCCTTGATGGGAGGCGACAACAAGGTTTTGGCCGGTCATGGCCACGGCGGCGGCGGCGGCGGTTGCATGGGCTGCGACGGCTACGCCTGTGGCGGCGCTCCGGCCTGCTGCGGTCCCGCTGATTGCTGCGCGCCGTGTGGCGGTCGCCGTCATCACGGACACCGCCGTCACCATCAGCGCCGCAACAACTGCTGCGGCAATCCCTGCTGTGGCCCCGTCGCCCCGGCTTGCTGTGGCTACGGCGGCGGTTACGGTGCCCCGGCGGGCGGCATGGGCCCCGGTGGCCAGGGACCCACTGGTCCTGAAGCTGCTCCCCCGGCTGCCCCCGAAGCGCCCCCGGCGCCGGGCAACGCCCCCTCGGCTGGCATTGAGCGCAGCCGCGTCCGTCTGGTCCGTTTCCGCGGCTAGTTCGGGCGAGGGCTTCACCGCCCTGGATTGAGTTCTCCACTAGGACGCCAAGCCCTGATGGCGGCCTTGTCAGGCATCGAGCCGGGTCTCCGCGTGGAGACCCGGCTTTTTTTGCCGAGTAAACGAGTTAAGCTAATAAGCGGAATGAGTTCTCTTCGACGTGCCAGCAACGATCTGCGAGCGGCTGAAAATGCTGCCGAGCTTCCGCCCGAGTGGGTCCGTACGGCGGTGAGCTTCCTGCTGTTTGTGCATCTGTTCGCTGTGCTGGTGGCGGTGCTCGCCAACTGGTATCCCTCGCCCTTGGCCGCCCAGTTGCGAACCCGCGTGCCGCTGTTAGCGCCCTATCTGGAATCTCTCGATCTGGATCAGGCGTATGTGCCGCTCTACGGCCTGACCTATGGCATGGACCAAGACACCGATCAACGGGTCGAAGTCGATTTGAACTTGGCCGACGGCACTCAGCGACAATTCATGCTACCGCGCCGCGACCTCTGGCCGCATCAACGCTATCGGCGCGAACAGCGGCTGGCCGAAGTCGCCGCCGATCTGGTGGGCGACGATACCAAAAGCCTCGAGAGTTTCTTGCCGCAGGCGATTGCCGCGCATTTCGTGGCCGAGACCGAGGCCAGCGGCGCTACGGTGATTGGCGGCACGATTCGTTGCCGACGCCAGGCCGTGCCCACCATGGAGGCTGCGGCGTCGGGCAAATCGGCAACGCCTGAGACGTTCGACCTCTATCAAGCGGAGATTCTGCGCGTCGCCGGCGAGGTACAACTGCTCAAGACCGAAGCCGCCGCAGAAGTGGCGCCGGCGCCGAAGAGAAGGCTGACCGAATGACGGCTGTCGGCGATTACCTGCGCACGCTCATTCATGCGTTCGGCGCCGGCTGGAACCGCTTCTGGTTCACGCCCGCCGATGTCTCGACGCTAGGCGCCGTGCGCCTGGGCACGGGAATGGTGCTTGCCTATTGGTTGGCGACGTTCACGCCCGATCTGGTTCCTTACTTCGGTCCCAATGGCCTGGCGCCGCAAGCAACGCTCGGAAACCTGGAAACGCCCGCCCGCAATGGCAGTCTGCCTCAGGTGATCGCCCAGCAGGTGCGCGAATCGCTGCCGCGCCCCCACCGCTGGTCGTTCCTTAACCTGCTGCACACGCCCAACGAACTGCGGGCGGGCCATGCGGCGGCGCTGGCGATCGCGTTGCTGTTCGCCGTCGGTCTCTTCACGCGCGTTACGTCGGTGCTGGCGCTCGTGGTGCTGCTCTCCTACCTTCATCGCGGTCCGGTTGTTACAGCGCAAGTCGAACCGATTCTGGCATTCGTCGTGTTCTATCTGTGTCTCGGTCCGGCGGGCAGAGCGTGGTCGCTCGATCGCTGGCTCGCCCAGCGACGGCGCTCGGCAGTTGCCGGCAGGACGGGTGGCGAAACGAGCGCCGCCGCGAACGTTTCGCTGCGCCTCATTCAGGTACACCTGGCCGTCGTGTACGCCTTGATGGCCATCGGCAAGCTTTCGAGTCCGGTATGGTGGGAGGGCCTCGCCGTGTGGCTGTTGATCGCGCGCAGCGAGTCGCGGCTGATCGACCTGACCTGGCTGCACGCCTATCCTTATCTCATTTCTCTGTGGACTTACCTGGTGGTTCTCTGGCAGGGAGCGTTTCCGATTCTCGTCTGGCATCGCCTGGCCCGCCCGCTGCTGCTCGTGATAAACGCCATCATGTGGGCGTCGCTTGCGCCGGTGACTGGCATGTTGGACTTCGCCCTGCTGATGGTGATCGCCAGCCTGGCCTTCGTGCCGCAGGTGCGGCTGGCTGCGCTCACACGCCCGGCGTTTGCAGCAGGAAGAACTGAATGACCTCTTGCTCCAACAGCGGCAGGGGGCGAATGCGGATCGTCGGCGAGCGAACGTTGCCGGTCACTTCGACATTGATCACCTGATTCGACAAGAACTGACTGGCCTCCAGCAACAGGGCCACCGGCGGCGCCGTGAAGAGCGCGATCCGCGCAGCCAACAGCGAGACGGCCCGCGTGCTGGGACTGAATTGCCCGGTGTTGACCGTCACGTTCAGATTCAGCCGTCCCGCCAGCGAAACGGTGCCACGCGCATAGATCTGCGTGGCGTTGCTGGACAGCGAAAATTCGTCGACCCGAATCAGTCCGCCGGCCAGCCGCGCGCGCACATCGCCGGAATTAAACGTGGTCGAGCCGGAGACACCGCCCGTCAGGTAAGGCAAGACGCTTTGAAATACGGGGAACGACATGGCCTGAGCGTTGGTCAGGTCGGCGTCGAGCGTGCCGGTCAGATCGCGGAGCGAACGCACGTTGCGTCCGCCAAGCGTGTATTTGCCGCTGATTTTGCCGCTGCCGAGCCGGCGTGCGGCGCCCATTCGGCGCAGCAACGTTCGCAAATCAACACGGGTAAGCTTGCCTTTGCCATTCAGGTCGATGCCCAGGCTGGTAAGCGTGATGTCGAAGTCGCCGACAACTCGCCCCATCGCCACCTGGGCGGTAGCGCCGTGTAGATGAATTTGCCCGGTGCCGCTGGCCGGGTCGAGCATTCCCGCAATCGGTAGCCGGGCGCCGCTGAACTCGATGCCATCGAGTCTGCCTTGGCGAACGGCGGCGGCGCCATTGATGAAAACCGCTCGCCTCATGCCGAAAAAGCCGCGCAGTTGGGCGTCGATCGTTCCCTGCGTTTGCGCGGCCAGCCGCGGCCAGAGGCTGAGGACGTCGGCCGCCTGGGCGCCGTCGATGGCCAGCAAAAAACTGCTGCGACGTCCTGGTCGCAAAAAGACGGTGGCCGAGCCCAACAGTTGGCCCCCGGCTACCATGCCCGAGACATTCGCCACATCCATCTGGCCGGGCAGCATGCGGATCTGGCCGCGCACCTCGTCGAGCAGGTCGATGCCTTCATATTGCACGTTGTTGAGTGCCAGATCGCCCGAGCCGAGCGGCTGGCCGGTGTTGGGATCGTGGCGGTAATCGACGTTCAAGCTGAGCGTGCCCGACAGGGTGTCGTCGGCGCCGCGCTCGCGCAGCAGCGGCCCCAAGGCAGCCAATCGCGCGTTGGTAAGTTGCAGTCGGCCTTCGTTCAGATCGGGGCGGTCGCCGGTCGTCACCGGCTGCCAAACGCCGGCAAGTTGTAGCTTGCCCCGCAATGCTTCTCCCGCCGCGTCGTACCGCGCCACGCCGTCGTGATACGTCAATCTCCCTTGCAATTGGCCGATCGCCACGGTGTCGGCCGTCAGTTGCGGCGCATCGAAATGGGCGTCGATGTTCCAGGCCCCAATTTGTGCCAACTTGCCCGCGGGAATCTCGGCGTCCATTTTTCCGCCGACTGGTCCGCTCAAGCGCACCGGCGGGCGGGCGATGTCAGTGGCCAGCCGCCCGAGATCGATCTCGCTCCAAGAAACTGCGATCTGCCCGGCGACTTGGGGGTCGAGCGGCACGGTGGCCGAGCCGTTAATCTGGCCGCCGTAAAGTTGAATTGCAAGCCGCGATACGGAGAGCCGGTGTTTGTCGGCCGCCAGCTCGATCGTCACGCGGTCGATCTTCGCGCCGTCCGCTTCCAAATCGCGGGCCGTGAAGGTCGCTTTGCCGGTCGCGATCAACGGTTCGAGCGTGCCGCCGACCGAAGCGGCCAAGCCAAAGGCGCCGGCCAACCGCACGGGCGGGCGAACTGCTTCGGGCAGCGTGTTGGCCCGCGCCAGATCGACGTCGTTGACGGTCAGCCTGGCTTGATAATCGAAGGGAGCGGCCAGCCCAACGCGGCCGGCGCCATCGAGAGTGGTTTGGCTTTGCCGAGCGCGGAAGTGCGTGACTTCGAGCGTCCCATTGCGGACGCGCGATTGGAACCGCGCGCTCGCTCCGGTCCAGCCAAACGCGCTGAGTCCGGCTAGCGACGCATCGACGTCTCCCTGTGTGAGCTGGGGCGGGTCGAGTGTGCCCTGCACGTCGGCGGCGACGCTGGCCGTTCCCACGATGGCAATCGGCGGGCGCAGCCGCGGCGGCAGGCGATTCAACAGCGCAAGATCGGCGCGGCGGAGACTGACTTTGGCGGCAAAAGCGGACGCGTCGGAAAGTGCCAGGTGTGCCGAAGCGTTCAGCCGCATTGGGCCTTCGTCGGCTTCGATCTTGGAGAGCGTCAGGTTTCCGTCGGCCATTCGGGCCGTCAGCGCCGCCCGGCGGAGCGTCAACTGATCGAGCCGCACCGCCCAAAGCAGCAAATCGCTTTGCACTTGCCAGGATTTGATGTCGGTAAGCGGGCCGCTCGCCTGCGCGTTAACATTGCCTTTCGACCAACCCTCGACGCGCACGCCGCGCAGAGATTCGAGCACGTTGAGATCGGCCAGCAGCCGGGCCACGTTCATTCGCTGCCAGGCGAGCGCGACCGTCGCGTCGCCAGCACCGACGCCGGCAGCATTGGCGTCGGCAGCTTGAAACGACGTTTGGACAACCTCGCGCGTGGCGGCTGCCGCGGCGGATGTTGCCACGGCTACCGAGCCGGTCAGGCGGCCTTGATAGCCCATCACGACGATTTGTGAGAGCGACGCCTTTTGGTCGCCCAAGTCGTAATTAAAATCGACTCGGTCGAGCACGGCCTGCGCGGCTTGCACACGGCGGGCAGCCACCGCGCCGCGCGCCGCGAACGTGACTGGTTGCAGTGTGCCGCGCAGATCGGCCGAAACTCCGGCCCGACCCGCCACGCGCAGCGGCGGGCGAATTCGCTCGGGCAGCCGGTTGGCCTGCGCCAGATCGATGTTGGCAATGCTGAGCGATGCCCCGAACGCGAACGGCGTTTGCAGTTTCAAGCGGGCCGAGCCGGTCACTTGCCCCAGCGATGAGTTGAGCGAAATCGAAGCGAGCCGCAGGGCGCCGTCGGCCACTTGCAAGGCGAGCGACGCCCGCGGCAGCGTCATTCCATAGGCCGCGCCGTTTTGCAATCGGAATTGCCCCTGGCCCGTCCAGACATCGAGATCGCGCAAACGATCGAGCGGCGCCCGCAATTGCAAGCTGCCCGAGCTTTGTCCTTGCCAGCCCGCGTCGGCGATGCGTTCGGCTTGCGCGGTAGCCCCGGCCCTTGTGGCCGGCCCAGAAATCACATCCGCGGCCAACGCCCCGACGTCAAGTCCGCGCCATTGAAGACCGAACTCCGCCACACCGTGGGAATCGAACGGCACCTTCAAGCTTGCCGCCACGTGCCCGCCATAGAGCGACACTTGGATTGGATTCAACTGTAACAACTGCGCGCTCAGGTCATAGGGCACATGAAGTCGCTCGATGCCCAGCGGGCCGGCCGTGAGCCCGCGTCCGGCGAGCGTGCCTTGGGCACGGAACTCGCGCGATTGAATCTTGCCGGTCACCGCGGCGGTGGCGCTCAGTTGCCCGCCTACCGTCAAGGGAAGTTGAAGCTGCGGATCGAAGTTAGCCAGCCAAGCAAGATCGGGTGCGTTCAGCCGCAATTGCGATGAGAATTCAAACGGCGCGGCCAGTGCCAGCGCGCCGCTGCCCGTCAGCCGCAGTCGCTCGAGCTCGACCGTCAGATTGCTCAGCGTGGCTTGTCCGGCGGCGAGGCGCACGTCGGCAACTAGCTCAGCCGGCGGCAAACGCGGCAGAGCGACCTGTTCGAGCGTCAGATGCGCTTGACCCTGCCAGGCCGAAAGGTCGCGAAGTTTTTCGATGGGGACTTGGGCCGAGACATGCCCGCCGGCGTCGCCCGCGATCATGCCGGCGAACTGCGGCGCTAGCTCGGCCAACTCGGACAGCGGAATCCGCTCGATCGAAACATTGGCGGTCAGATCGCCGCGGGGGCGGACTTGCACACGTGCGCTGCCGGAAACCGTGCCTTGCCCGCCGCCGGGCCGGGGCACCGCAAACCGCACGCTAGTGAGCTGCAACGCACCATCGTTGTAAACCATCTGCGCCGCGAATTGGTGCAGATCGAATCCGGCGACCGTGAGCTTGTCGGATTCGATTTGCCCTTCAACCTGATAGGCGCTGGTGCGGAGGATGGATCGCCAAGAGGTGACGCCCGCCGAAAGCCGCACCGTCACTTGCCCCGAAACGGGCACCGGCACTTCGACACCAAACCGTTTGAGCCGGGCCAGCAGCGAGTTGATCTCGATGTCGCGGAAGGTCCAATGCAGGCCGCTCAGGCCATCGGGCGTC
This sequence comes from Pirellulales bacterium, assembly GCA_025927475.1. GTDB lineage: Bacteria > Planctomycetota > Planctomycetia > Pirellulales > JAICIG01 > JAICLL01. The sequence goes on along the minus strand of JAICLL010000003.1, from coordinate 89,755 downwards.
TTCGCGGCCGGCGGCGGTTGAAACGCAGCCAAACGCGCTTTTGACTGCGCGGTCTCAGCGGCGCCGGTGCGGGCCGCGAGCAAAAGCAAGACGATCGCCAACCATCTGGGTCGCGACGGCATGAACCTTGAATTCTGAACCCTGAAGCCAAGCATGTGGGAACCTTCCGACCGACGATCTCGGCCAGGTCAAAGTGGCCTACAACGAGCGCAACGGCGCCGTCCGCTTTATTCTACATCCGCCCCATCGCCAGGTGACGGATAAATAATTCGGGCCGAAGCCGGCAGAGGCACACAAAATGCTCCCGGTGGCAACGGTTCCGCAGTGCGGGCAGCAAACGGAGGGAAACGATGACACGCTATTGGGATCGCTCGCGGCGGCGGTTGGATTGCCTGGTTCACGGACATCGCGACGTGACCCGTGCGGCGGCCTATGGCGGGTTTTTTCCCGGCCAAAGCGCCCAAGAACTGCGCTACTGCGGCTCCTGTGGTGGTCCCGTGTGGGTCGAGTTGCCGCCGCCCGGCCGCCCGGCCAAGTGGGAAACCACCGGTTTGCCGATGAACTGACCCATGATCCAGGAGGAACGAGAACATGGCGATCCATCATGCCTTATCCGCCGAAGTGATTGACGTGCGGCCGCTCGGAGAGCGACTCAAGGACACCCGCACGCAGACTCTCGTCAAGACCGATTCGCTGGAAGTGATTCGCATCGTGCTGCCCGGCGGCAAGCTGTTGCCGCCGCATCGCGTCGAAGGCGAAATCACCGTGCAATGCCTCGAGGGCCGCATTGCTTTCGACGCCGACGGCACCGAGCATCACCTGGCCCAAGGGCAGATGCTCTACCTGGGCGGCGGCGCCACGCACGCTTTGCGCGGCATCGAAGACGCCTCGGTGCTGGTCACGATTTTGCTGAAGTAGCGCAGGTGCGTCCGATCGGTTTTAACAACGAGTTGGGCACAACGAGTTGGGCACAACGAGTTGGGCACTGCCCGGTGGCTGGGGCAGGGACCAAGCGATACCGAGGGCCGAAGCGACGCCCGATCGGGACCGAGCCGGGGCATCGGCAAGCCTCTGACCCAGCCACCGACGGTTAAGGCGGCGCAAAAACAGCCCGCGCAAATTCCCAGTTTTAATGTGGAGACCGAGCAGGGTCGGCGTGCGCTTAACGCAGCCCGGCGGTGGTGACCGACGATTGACCGAGTGTCAATGATCCGCCGGGGCCTTTGCCTGCGGCGGGCTTTTGCAAGAACTTCGGCAGCAGCACGTGGTCGAAGAAGCCATAGTCGGGCTTTTCGCTGGCGCGCAGCTTGTCGGCCACGTTTTCGCCCTTTTTGAGAGTCATCACGCCCGGCACGTTCGAGCCCGAACGCTCCCAAGCGGTCTGGCCCTGATAGACGAATTTCAGCCGCGCAATGTATTCCTTCACCTGGTAATCTCCGCCGCCAAACATGTAGCGCACCTGCCGGTCTTTCGGTCCTTCCATCGTGGCGACCAGCTCGATGGCGCCATTGTCGCCGGCCTGGCAGTCGATGGTCTGCAGGCGGTCGGTCAGGGCTTTGCGAACGCGCTCACGCTCGGCAAAGTCGGGCACGCCGTCCACGTTCACCTTGACCGTGCTGCCCGAGTGCAGCACAAACAGATCGGGCTGGGTGAGCGCCTGCTTCAGCATGGTCTTGGCGGCAGCGTGGGGAAGCTGCGCGGCCACCAAGGCGCCCGGTTTCTGCTCGCCATCGCTGACGCCGAGAAACGCCCAACCGCCGCGGCAAGCCACTTTTTGCTGCCCCTCATAAGTCCAGAGCTTCAGTTGATTCTCCAGGTCGATTAAGATGTGCCCGTTGACCAGCACGAAGTTGTCGTCGGGAAACTCGCTGCCCTCGGTCACAATGATTCCGGCCAGCGAAATCGAGCGTTCCATGCCTCCGTTGGCGGCGTCCCAAACCACCAGCTTGTCGCGCCCCACGGCGGCCAGCTTCTTTCCCGACGGGCTGAACAACATTTTGGGAAAAACGAGATTCTCGGGCGTGGCCTGCTGCGCAATGACTTCGCCGCTGGTGACGTCGAAGATGCCGACCTCCTTCCCGTTGCAATAGGCGATTTGCGTGCGATCGGGACTGAGTGCGGGCACAGCGCCGTCGGCCAGCGTAAACGAGCTGAGCGGCTCAAGGTCGGGGAATGACCAAACGACCACTTTGCCGCCGCGGCTGGAGGTGGCCAGGCGATTTTCGTCGAGAAACTCGGCCCACATCACGTCGCGTCCGCCGTGCTGGGCGTCGGCATAAGGAATCCACGAGACTGCGCGTTCGGGCCGTGAGCCTTTCAACGTCCAAAGCTCCAACCGGTCGAGGTTGCCAAACCCAAACTCGTCGCGCCGCATAACAATCTGTTTGCCGTCGTCATGCACGGCCAACGGAACCATCTGCACGGCCGCGCTGGCCGGCGGGGTGGTTTTCCCGGTCGCCAGATCGCACAGCACCACGCGGGTCGATCCGGTTGGCTTGGGCTGGTCGAAATTGAAAGCGACGGCGGCCTTGCCAGCCACCGGATTGACGGCGATGCCCTTGAGTCCTTCGAAGAAATTGGTTTTCGTCGGCAGCGGCGCGGTTTTTGGCTTGCTGGCGAATGTGTCGCTGAATTCCGGCGCCTCGACCTGCCAGGTCTCGGTGTTGGCCAACGTAATCAGCGCGGTGCTGGAGTAATCGACTTCGATGATGCGCGGCTCGCTGGTGCTTGCCGGTTCGGCGCTGGCGGCTTGGCGGCTGCCGGGCTTCTTGCGCGGCGGAGTCGCTTTGGGCCGTGTGGTTTTGGGCCGTGTGGTTTTGGGCGGCGCGGCTTTGAAGGGGCTGTCGGTCTTGCTCTTAAAGGGGCTGTCGTCGGCTGCGGCGACGGCGTCGGCCACATATTTCTGGTCGGCCTTCGAGAGCTTTTTGAGATCGATTTCGATCGTCTCGCCATCGTCCTTTTCGAGCGTCACCTTGCTGTCGTCGAGCGAGACAAAGGTGGCTTTCATCTTGTGTTTGCCCGTGCTGTCGGTCCAGGTGCGCGGGGCGGCCTCGGCGGCCAGCGCCCAAAGGCCCGAGAACACGACGATGAACAACGAACCGGCCAGCGGCATGCAATGACGAGCGGCTTTCATGGTTGGTGGTCCCGCGAGGAATGGTATGGGATAAAGCAGCAAATGACTTTACTAAAAACTTTCAACCGCGGCAAGAATTTGCCCTCGGCCGCATCATGACGCATTGAGATCGGCTATCAGGCGGCTGCGAAACGTCACTTCGCCGGGCTCGACGCCAAGCGAGTCAACCAGGATCTCGACCAAGTGTTCCCAAACCGCCGAGCAGCGTTCGTCCAATGCGCTCGCGGAAGTTTTGCAAATCTCGGCATAGTTGGCCGACAGCACATTTCGGCACAGGTCTTTGACCGTCCTCATGCGTTTGGGAAAACAGTTCCGCATCGGGGCGAAAACGCTCAGCACCTTCAGATACGTTTCGCTGACCATCCAGACGCCAAACAAGCCTAAGAACGGCCAGAACCATTTGGCGCCGGGAATTTGCCAGATTTGACCGTGCTCGACCACCACCACGCCCGCGGCCAGCAAAAAGCCGCAGACGCGGATGAATCTCGAATAGTCGAGCTCGCGAATCTTATGCGGGCATATCTCGCGCAGCGCGTTCCATTGGGCGCGGCGAGTTTCGCGCGGAAAGAGAACTTCCAGAGCGAGACCGAGTTCTATTTGCTCCAAAGGCGCTCCGCTCGCCGCCTGAAGCATGGATTGCATCTCCAACCAAAGGCCCTCATTCAGCCGCACATCGTATCGCCCGAAGTCGTGCAAATGCAGCTTCTGCAGGATGAACTCATACAGGTCGCCAACGATGATGTCCTGGTCCTGGAAGAGACTGGCCATTTCTTCCGCGGAGAAATTGATATGAAAAGCTCGCTCGATACGAAAGTTGATGTCAAGAAGGTCAATGCCCATCGGATTCGGCGATCGCTCCCCTAATGCGTACCGATGTCGAGTTGAAGCGGCCGACTCCCGACCTGTCAAGTGGATTGATCGCGGAATAGGTTGAAATTCGATCGTTCCACGAACCACAAGAACGCATGGGTACCAAGCAACAGCCTCATGGCATGTAGTCGGCAAAACCTTCCAAGTGCTCATCATCTTCGATGAGCAGGGCGATCATGCCCTTGCAGTTTCCAGGAGTGCGCGGGCGCCGAACCCGCGTCGACTCGCCAATCAGTCTGGCGACGGGCCGCTGGTTTTCGGTGATGATCACTTCATCTCCCGCCGCCAGTTGATGGATCAAGCTTTTCAGCGAAGCCTGGGCGTCTTCGACCGTGATTGTGTTGGCCATCGACATGGTGCAAAATCCCCTTGATCCGCGTGTGCTAAATCGCCGCGAAGACCGCGGCGACCGCGACCGAGAACCCCGCAAGCAACGGGGAGGTCGCCGTGTCGCTCCTACGAAAAACTCCTGCCTCGGCGTAGGCGCTGCCAGCCAGCTTCAAGACGGTGATCGTCTCTTCCTCGGGATTCACGATCCAGTATTCCGAGACACGGGCCTCCGCGTAGTCGGCGCGCTTTTCGACCGTGTCGCGTTCGACACGTCCGGAGCTGACGACCTCAACGACCAGATCGGCGCCCGTCCAATAGCGGTCTTGCCGGCGCGGATCGCAGGCCGATCGCAACACGATCAGATCGGGTTCGCAGTACTTGCCCGGCCTGATCTGCAACCGCAATGGTGAGAACAGAACTGTCCCACCGAGGGGAGTGATGAAGCGATCCAACGCGAAGAGCAAGAACTTGACGATCGATTGGTGGCGATCCGTCGGCATCGGCAGAATCTCCAGCACGCCATCGGTAAACTCGACCAGGCGACGAGCGCCATCGGTAAGCGTCAGGTACTGCTCGTCGTTCCAGTTCCCTTGCCCGGGAAGGAGCTCTTCCAACACGTCTTTCCAGGGCGGCGTGCCGGCAAAACCAAGGCTGAAATCCGTTGTCGACATATAACGTGCAGTTTAATTGCCAGCCGCCACGCGGGAAAGCCTGACCAATGCAGCTATTTCCAGTAGTCTGGCAAGCCGGGCTTGGTGTCGAGCAGAATCTCGCGGATCGCCTGACGATCGGCGGCGCTCAATCGCGCAAAATCACTCGATTGGTCCTGGCCAATCAGGACGTCGTATAGCCGGCGATAGACGTGCTGTTTCACGACATCGGGCAAGCCGTCAAAGGCGGCCGAATAGATCTCGTAGCTGCACGGATACTTGAACAGCCAGTGCTCCAGATCGAAATCGCGCAGCGAGCGGCCCTGCCGGTCGCGCGGCCCGCGCGCGGCAAACTCGTGGGCAAACGGAGATGTGCCTGTGACGCGGCCCGCCAGCGGCGTCTCTTCGGTGAACAGCAGATACTTCAAGAGCTTGTCGGCGGGCGTTTTGTAGCGGCTCTGCGTGCTCTCGGAAAGATGGTCGGCGGGCCGGCCGAGGGCCTTGTTGATCGAGGCTTCATAGTGCAGCGCCAGCCGCGCGTGATAGCCCGCGGCGGTAATCAGGTTGTGCATCTTCACCTGATGTTCGAGCACCATCAGGGCCACGATGTCGCTATGCCCGGTCAGATAGGGCTTGGTGTCAATCAGCTTTGTCAGCTCGGTGACATTGGCCCCCGCTTCGATATCGAGCCGCTCGGGCCGCTGCCGATCGGTGACGGTCACATTGCCCATGTGCCGCTGCTGGCCGTGCGTGCCGGTTACATACCAGCCGCCCCACCGCTCTTTGAGCGGGCTTTCGTGGCTGGTGTTGAAGGTGCCGGCGTTGAACACCGGCATGCCCGAGCCGTCGGGAAACACCGACCGTACCAAATGGCCGGGCACGTCCTGGGTTTTTGACGACGAATGGCATTGCAGGCAATCGTGCGTCTCGCGCCGCAACATGGGCCGCTCGGCTTTGGCTTGCGCTAGCGTGTAGAAGACGGCGCCTTGCCGCGGATCGGCCGCTGAGATTTCGATCACTTCGCCCTGCTGCACGAAGCCGATATAGGTGTCGTCGTTGAAGTAGACCGCCCGCGGGCTGCGGCGCGAGATGCGGCTGCGCTGGAAACTGGTTTTCGAAAACACCAGCATTTGCGAAGCGGGGCTAATCTCTAATTGCCGCAACAGGTCGGGCAAGTAGCCGTATTGGTCGTCGTATTTCAATTCGGCCTCGCCGCGCTCGAGCTTGCTCTGCAACCGCGCCACCGGATCGGTCAGCGGCGCGGTGAGGTAATTGATCGGCTCCGACTCATAGGGCAACTCGCCGTGGGCGGTCGCGGCCGACAACAGCACCAGGACGCAGGCCGCCCAACAGGAGCGAAGTGGCGAGTGGGAATACATTGCGTGACCGCTTCGGATGGAAACTCGTTTAGACGTTCTGTAGGGAACGGACTCCGTGCCGTTCCGTGAAGGCTCGCACTGCCTCAATCTGTTTTCGGCCCAATGGTGGGGCTCACTGCCGCTCGGCCCACCCTACTCATATCTGGACCTTTACCTCCACTTTTACACAGATGGGCGTGCATGTCCAGACAACGGAGGGCTTGGCGCCCGCTCGCGGCTTTCCACCGGAACCACCGACCAGCCCGTCTTCAAACCCAACACAAACCAACCCAGCCCCACAATGCCCACGGCAAAGATCGTGTCGCCGACCACACGCAGCCAACGCAGCGTGTCCATGAGATCGGTTTGCATGAACTCCGCCGATCGGGCGTACCACATGCCGTATTGCACGCTGGCCCAGGTCTGCAACAGACCCACTGGCAGGATGCTGATCAGCACCATCAGGCCCAGGCCGATATTGATCGCCCAGAAGGAGAAGCCCAAGAGCCGTGTACGCCACACGCTGCGCGTGGCCAGCCCCTTCAGACAGAACAACATGAGACCAATGCCAAGCATGCCATACACGCCGAACAGCGCGGTGTGACCGTGCACCGGCGTGGTGTTCAGCCCTTGCATGTAGTACAGCGCGATCGGCGGATTGATTAAAAAGCCGAACAATCCCGCGCCCACCAGGTTCCAGAAGGCCACGGCCACGAAGAAATAGATCGGCCACTTATAGCCGGCCACCCAGGGGCGCGCCCGCGTGAGCGTCAGGTTTTCATACGCCTCGAAACCAATCAGCACCAGCGGCACGACTTCCAGGGCGCTGAACATGGCGCCCAGCGCCAGAATGGCCGTGGGCGTGCCCGAGAAATACAGGTGGTGAAACGTGCCCAGAATTCCGCCCGACAGAAAGATGGTGGTCGAGAAGATCACGGCGGCCGAAGCCGTGGCGGCCTTCAGCAGCCCCATGCGCGTAAACAGGAAGGCGATGACCACCGTGGCGAAGACCTCAAAAAAGCCTTCGACCCAGAGATGCACGACCCACCACCGCCAGTATTCGGCGATGGCCAGGTTGGTCTGCCGCCCCCACATCAGCCCCGCCCCATAAAAGCCGGCGATGGCCAACGACGAGATGAGAAACAACGCGAGCAGGTGCCGCCCTTCGCCTGGCTGGCGGAAGGCCGGCCACATGGCGCGGGCCATCAACGCCAGCCAGATAAACAAGCCAGCAAACAGAAAGAGCTGCCAGAAGCGGCCCAGATCGACGTATTCGTATCCTTGATGGCCAAACCAGAAGTTGGCGTCGAAGCCCAGACGCTGTTGCACGCCGAGCCACTGCCCGAACATCGAGCCAAGCACGATGACCAGCAAGCAGCCGAACAGCACATTCACGCCGAGGCGTTGAAACTTGGGCTCGTAGCCCGACACCGCCGGGGCCATGAACAGCCCGGTGGCCAGCCAGGCAGTGGCAATCCAGAAGACGCCAAGCTGCGTGTGCCAGGTGCGCGTGACGGCGTAGGGAAGGTATTTGGCCAGCGGGATGCCATAGAAGCCCGACCCTTCGACTCCATAGTGAGCTGTGACCGCCCCCAGGCCCACTTGCAACACCATTAGCGCGGCGCACACCCAGAAATATTTGAGCGTGGCCCGCATCGAGGGCGTCGGGTTCAGGGCGAGCAGCGGATCTTTGGCGGGCAGGTGGTCGTCTTCGTCGCTCTTTTTGCGATTTTGAACGGCGAAGTACCAGCCGAGCGCCCCGATGCCCGCCAACAGCCAGACAAAACTGAGCACCGACCAAATCACAATCGACCCGGTGGGCGCGTTGCCCACCAGCGGCTCAGAAGGCCAGTTTTGCGTATAGCTGACGTCGCTGCCGGGCCGCTGGGTGACGCACGCCCAAGACGTCCAAAAGAAAAACGAATTCAGCAATCGCTGGCGTTCGGGCGACTTGATGGCATTGGCCGGAATGGCGTAGGCGTCGCGCTGCGAAGCCGCCTCACGCGCGTCGCCAAACACCGCGGCGTAATGCTCGCCCACCGTCTGAATGGCCTCGGCGCGATCGGGCGAAACCGTCAGATCGCCGCTGGCGGCATCATAGGTATTGGTGCGCAGCTCCTTTTGAAGCCGCGCTTGCAAGGCCGCCTGAGCTTCGACCGGCAGGTTGTCATAGGTCTGCTGATGCTCTTGCCGCGCCCAACGATCGAGCATCCAGCGCGCCTCGCGATGCAGCCAATCGGCCGACCAATCGGGGGCCACATAGGCGCCGTGGCCCCAGATCGAGCCGACCTCTTGCCCGCCCAGCGACTGCCAGACATTTTGCCCGTCGCGGATGTCGTCGCCGGTGAAGAGCACCTTGCCGTCGGTGGTCACCACACGCTGCGGTATGGGCGGCGCCAGGCGATAAATTTCAGCGCCGTAATAGCCGAGCACGGCGAACGACGCGATCACCACGGTCGTTAGTCCTAGCCATAATTTACGATAGTGCATCGTTTGCTCCGTCAAAGGTTATTGAAAGACCAGGCGACCTAGATGTTCGCAGTTAGGTTTGAGTCCAGAGCGGCAGGTTTTACGTTCGACGTTTGTAGGGAACGGCACGGAGTCCGTTCCCTACAGAGACGCATGGCTGTGTTGCAGCGAGGCGGACCTTGGTTCCTCATCACCCGCCCTTCTCACCGCGGGCAAAACATGTACCTCGTCGGCGGCAATCATTTGCAGGCGCGCGATGCGAGCTTCGTTCAGTGCCGCCACAAACCGCTGGCAATCGACGCCCATCCGGCGGCAAGCGCGTTCGATCGTGACGACCCGGGCGATGCCGCGTCGGAAATGCGGATCGGCAAGCATCTTGAAGCCAAACGACACAAAGGTGGGCAAGAGGTCTGGAAAGCGGTCGAGCACCGCCGCCACGGTGTGGCGCGGTTCGATCGGGCCGTTCACCGGCGCGGTCGTGTCCAGCGTAGCCCCCGCACGCTCGGTTGCCTTGCCCGACATCACGCGCCACAGGTGCCAGCCCCAGATTGCCAGTCCCGTCACTTCCAACGTTCCGCTGACTCCCGCCAGGGCGTAGGCGTGGCTCGAAAAATCGGTGAGCGTTTGTCCGAAAACCCGCAACGCGCATCCGCAGTTGATCAGCACAAAGGTCGGCCAGAGCGCGGTGAGGCTGGCCGGCGCGATGCCATTGAGCGTGGGCACGACCTTTGCCGCGACGCCCACGATCATCAGGCTCACAAACCCGACGGTAATGGCGTGCCGGGCGGCGCCATAGTAAGCGTGCGAAAAACCCAACCGCGCGGCGGCGCTTTCGGGCGCCAGGGCGCCCAACAAGCCATACTGATACGCCGGCAGCGCCACGAGCATCGTCAGCGAAACAAACAGCCAGACATACGCCGCACGCAAAAACTTCAGACTGCGGTCGCCGTCTTCGGCGGGCGAAAAGATGTGCCAGCTTTTGACGAGCACGGCGGTCGCGGCCGCCAGGGCCAACACCGAACCATACCAGAGCGCGGCCCAGGCATGGCCCACGGTTTTCATCAACACCAGGCCCGTCGCTTCGCCCACGACCGCCGCATTGAGCACCGCCAGCAGAGTCAGGCTGAGCCGGCTGTTGGCGATCGGTAAGCCATAGAAGTGATGAAAGAGGCGCTGGCTCACGCCTAGAATGATCAGCAGCGCGAAGCCATGAATCTGCATATCGCGCAGCGGCGCTTGCCAGGTGGAGACCAGCGCCACCAACTCATCGCCGCGCGCCGACGACGTGATGGTCAGGTACACGCCTTCATAGACGGTCTGCGCCAGAAACCAACCCAGGGCCGAAAGAATGTAGTATTCATAGAACGCCAGCGGTTTACCGCTGCGGCGCCAGGTGACGACAATCAGCCAGGCGAACATGGCGACCGCGGCCACTTCGCAAGCTGACGCCGCCACTGTCATCCACCAGATCCACGAATAGCTGCCCGCCAGCATCTGCCCGACCGATCGGCCGACCAGCCCGACCAGCAGCAGCCACAGCGTGGCCAGCGCCAAGCGCGGATGCGCCAGCGTGGTGTGTTTGAATCTTGGGAACGCCTGGTAAGCGAAGCCCATCACAAACAGCCCGACCCAGCCAAAAATTTGGGCATGTCCGTGAGCGTTGATCGCTTGCACGCCGGCCGCGGTGAACGAGCCGGCCACGGCGATGCGTGCCAGCAGATAGGCGCCCCAGGCGGCGCCGAGCGTGAGCACCACGGCGATGCCCGCCTTGAAGAACGGGCGGTAGAGCGTGTCTTCCAGCGCCGATTTGGGCACCGCCGGCGGCGTGGGCGGCGAAGGGCGGCGGGCCGCTTCTTCGATTTCGCGGCACAAGCGCTCCAGCGGCACCTCATGCGCTCGGGCAAAAAAGCCCAACGTCTCGGCGGGTCCCTCCGGTCCACCGCAGCCACGCAAGCCATAACGATCGAGCACGGCCCGCGCATGGGGCCGTGCTCGCAACAAGTCGGGAATCAAAGTGCCTGCCTCAGGCAGAAGGGCCGTACTCATCGGCGGTGCCTCGAATCAGAATATCTGGACGTTTAGGTCCTGATAAAAGCAAGCGGCGTGCCGCGATGTTGATCGCGCTGACAGACCCCGCGCAGCCCTTTTTTTCCGCGGCGTTAGCTGTGTTGATTTGGCTCCGGATCTTTGCCGGGCGTGACATCTTGTCTCAGGCTGTGCGAATCCGCACGCGCAAGCTCGTTTTGCGTTCCGCGAAAGAAAGGCGGTTGCGTGCCCGTCAGCCGATAGTCGCCCTCGGCAATGCCTTCGACGAGCACTTCGACGCGTTTGCCGCCTTCGCCCGGCAGCACCATGAGAAGGCCGACCTCTGGATGCCGCCGGCACCAGGTCGCCGCGCGCTCGGGCCCGAGCACATAGAGCGCGGTGGCGAGGGCGTCGGCGTCGGCGGCGCGGCTGGTGATGACGGTGGTGGAATAGACGCCCTCGGCGGGCCAGCCGGTTCGCGGGTCGAGAATGTGCCCATACCGCCGACCTTGATGCCGGAAGAATTGTGTGCCGGCTCCCGAGGTGCCCAAGGCTCGGTCGCGCAGTCGGATTTCGGCAATCGAGCGCTCTGGATGCAAGGGGTGCCGCAGGTCAACCTTCCAACCGTCGCCGCCGGCCAGCCCACACGAGCCGCGGGCCAGCACGCTGCTGCTGCCGCCGTGCAAGAGGAAACTGTCGATGCCGGCCGCCAACAGTTCCTCGGCGGCACGATCGAGGGCGTATCCCTTGCCGATCGCCCCGAGATTGAGTTCCATGCCTGACTTGCGAAATTGAATCGTCCTAGCCGCCTCATCCAGCTCGAGCCATTGGCTGCCGACGCGGTCGCGGGCTTCGGCAAGTTCCGCTGCGCCGGGAATCGCCCCTTGCCGCCGATAAAACCCCCAGACCTTGGTCAACGGCCCGGCGGTGATGTCCAGGGCGCCATCGGTCTGCCAGTGCAACTCGACGGCCCGCCGGAGCAAGTCAAACAGCCGCGGCTCGACTTCGACGGCCTGCTCGGCGGCGGAGCGGTTCATGCGCGCGATCTCGCTCTCGTCGCGGAAGACCGTCATTTGCGCTTCGAGACAGTCGATCAGATCGAAGGCCGCCATCGCGGCGTCGGCGGCGGCGGCATATTGCCCGGCGTTGAAAAAGGCCTCGAATTGGCAGGCCATGGCCCGGCGGCCGAACTGCAGCAGATAACTCTCGCTTGCAGCGGCGGGCTGTGCAGCCTCCGGCCCGCCGCGGTCGAGCAAATCGGCGATCGAATCGGCGGCCGATTTGCCTTGCAGAAACTCGCGCCGAGTGCTGCGGCTGGGATGGGTCATTGACCAATTATACTCCACCCATGCTTGCCTGGCCGAGCAACTTGCGCAGCGCCGTCATGGCCACCTCGCCGAATTGCCGCGCCGGCACGCGCCAGATTTGCGGGTTCATCAGTTCCACCGAAACATAGCCCTGGTAGTCGATCGCCCGCAGTGCGTTGAGAATGGGCATGAACTGAAAGTCGCCGTCGCCGGGCAAGATGCGGTCGCCGTCGGCGGCCAACTCGCGCGGCGTGCCCGAGAGGTCGCTCAACTGCACGTGAAACAAATTTTCTCGCGATAAATACGCCAGGTCTTCCGGTTTGCTCGGCCCCAGGTAGTAATGAAACGCATCGACGCACAATCCGAGCTGCGGCGAGTCTGCTTCGGCCACCAGGGCCGCGGCGGTTTGCAGATTGTTGCCCAGCGTGGCGTTCGATTGAAATTCCAACGCCAGCCGCAGTCCATGCTCGCGGGCCAAGCCGGCGGCTTGGACCAACGACGCCCTCACCCGGTCGAGGTCTTGCTGCGCCAGCGGCCCGGCGACGTCACTGGCCACTACCAGCGTTTCGACAGCCAGCGAGCGCAGCAGCTTCAGCCGCCGCTCGAAATGCGCCCAGTGCTCGCGTCGGGCGTCGCCCTGGCTGGCCAGCAGGCCGCCCTGAAAGCTGGCCACCGGCGCGGCCATCTCATGCTCATCGAGTAGCCGGCGAACATCGTCGACCGTGTGCGTCTCAAGAAAACGTTCGAGCTTGCCCAGCCAGATCTCGACCGCGTGGCACGCGCCGGCGGCGTAATCTTCGATGTCTTTCTCGAAGGGCGAATCGAGCGAACAGACCTGGCTGAGGGCGGGCTTCACGGCTGGCGGCGGCGCTGGGGCGGAAAAAGTTCGCTGACTTTGATCGAGAAACCAGGCAGCACCTCGCCGCCGCCTAATTGGTCCTGCTCACGGAATATCTGAGAATCCGTCAGCGACCGATAGACGGTCACCGTCTTCCGCCGTGGATCGATTTGCCAGACGAGTCGGGTGCCGGACTCAAAATAGTCCTGGCGCTTCAGCTCCAGCTCGCGTGGGGTGTTGCCCTCGCTGAGCACTTCGACCGCCAGATCGGGCGAGAGCAAAGGAACCGCCGTCGACGGAAATTCTTCATCCGGCATTCGCTCCCAGCTCGTGAAGGCGACGTCAGGAATCCGCACGCGATCGGGGTAGAGCTGCATGGTGCCATCGGCTCCGGTGACAGCGCCGAGGTCGTGCGTCATGACAAAACGATTGATGATGGTTCCAATCCATGTGCCGATACGCGATTCGGGCAGCCCCATCACCTTCTCCACGAGGACCCCATCGATGAGCTCGCACAATCTTTCTTCTCGGGCCTGAATGTCGATGACATCCTGGACCGTAGCCGTCCCCAGCGCGGGCCGGCAGCGGATGCGGTCGAGCGGCACGCCGCCCAGCCGCTCTACCAATTCGGCGAGGGTCAGCGGAGAGATTGTCGAGATGGTTGCCATTTTCCTACCCGTGTCGGTCCAGTTCGCCGAATAGCTCGGCGAGCGAAAACTCAAATCCCGGTAAAACGTGTTCGCCATCCAGCCGGTCGTCTTCGGTCAATACGCGTACGTCGGTGAGCGAACGATACACCTTAACGCGGCGCCTTTTCGGATCGATTTCCCAGACCAAGTCGACGCCAGCTTCAAAATAGTCCTTTCGCTTGGCCTTCATTTCCCCTGGCGTGTTGCCGTGGCTGAGGATTTCGATCGCCAAATTAGGCACAACGCGCGGGACACGCCGTTTCGTTCGTCGGCGTCCGGGCATGCGGTCCCAACTCGTGAAGGAAACATCAGGAATTCGCACGAGCTTGAGCTTGATCTCTTTGGCGCCATCCGGGCCGGCGGTCGTTCCAAGATTGTGCTTGCGCACAAAGGCATTCAGCATTTCTGCCACAAAGACCGCAAGCTGCGATTCCTCTTCGCCCATCGCCTTCTCCAACAACACGCCCCCGACCAATTCGCAGATTCGCCCTTCACGCCGGTGAACCTCGATCACGTCCCGAAGAGTAGCTGTACCGGGGGCGGGATGAAAACGAACTCGATCGAGCGGCGGATTGCCAAGCCGCGTCATCAGGTCGGCCAGCGTTCGAATGGAAGACGAACCTTGCGCTGTTGCCATGCTTCCTACCCCTGTCGGTCCCATTCGCCAAACAGCTCCGCCAGCGACAATTCGAACCCCGGCAAAACGTGCTCCCCTTCGAGTCGATCGTTTTCCGTCAATACTCGCACGTCGGTCAGCGAGCGATACACCGTGGCGATCCGCTGCTTGGGGTCGATCTCCCACACCAGTTCAACGCCTGCGTCGAAGTAGTCTTGGCGCTTCGCCTTCATTTCGGCTGGCGTGTTTCCGGCGCTGAGGATTTCGATCGCCAGGTTAGGCACTAAGCGCGGAACTGGTTTTCTCGATCGCTTTCGACCTGGAATGCGGTCCCAACTCGTGAAGGAAACATCGGGAATGCGGACAATGTTCGGCTTGATCTGTTTGGTGCCGGCTTCGCCCGAGCAGACGCCCAAATTGCGCTTGCGGACAAAGGCGTTCAGCATTTCGCCGATAAAGACCGCTAGCTGCGACTCCTCGTCGCCCATGGGCTTCTCCAAAAGCACCCCTCCGACCAATTCACAGATTCGCCCTTCGCGCCGGCGAACTTCAATTACGTCTCGCAACGTCGCCGTGCCGGGAGCAGGATGAAACCGCACCCGCTCCAGCGGCGGATTGCCCAGCCGCGTCATGAGGTCGGCCAGCGTTCGGATAGAAGTCGGGCTGTGCGCGGTTGCCATTAGCTTGATCAAAGTCGACTTGAATTACGGGGCTTCGACATGGCAATAGATATTATAGCAGACAATCACCGCGCGGATGATCGGCAGGCCGATACCGATCGCCAAGCCGGTCATCGGTCTATACGGGCAAGTCAGAAGAGATCCACCGGGGCATCGCCAAGGCTCTGCCACTAGCCACTAGCCACTAGCCACTAACCACCAGCCACCAGCCACTAACCACTAGCCACTCGCGGCCAGGCCCTTGCGGATCTCGTCTACGCAGTCATCCGCCTTCACGCGCCACTGGCGCAGCGTGTCGCGGTCGCGGATGGTCACGGTGCCGTCGGTGAGCGTCTGCCCGTCCACCGTAATGCAAAACGGCGTGCCCACCTCGTCTTGCCGAGCATAACGCCGCCCCACCGCGCCCTTCTCGTCATAGAACACGTTGAAGTGCGGCTTGAGAGCGCGATAAATCTTCTGGGCCGCTTCGGGCATGCCATCCTTTTTCACCAGCGGAAACACCGCCGCCTTGACCGGCGCCAACCGCGGGTGCAGCCGCAGAAAGGTGCGCGCCCGCGGCTTGCCATGCTCGTCGGGCACTTCGTCTTCTTGATAGGCTTCGCACAAAAACGCCAACGCCGCCCGATCGGCCCCCGCCGACGGTTCGATCACGTGCGGCACGTACCGCTCGCGCGTCTCATCGTCAAAGTACGACAGGTCTTTGCCGCTGCCACGGTGCCGCGGCTTGCCCTCGGCATCCAGCTCGACCACCAGCTCATTGCCTTGCCGCACCAGCTTGCCTTCCATGTGGCTGCGCAAGTCAAAATCGCCGCGGTGGGCGATGCCCTCCAACTCGCCAAAATCGCCTGGCGCCAAAAACGGAAACGCATATTCAATGTCCGCCGTGCCGCAGGAATAATGGCTTAGCTCTTCCGAATGATGGTCGCGCAGCCGCAGCCGGTCGCCGGCCAAACCCAGCTCGAGATACCAACGATAGCGTCGGTCGCGCCAATATTGATACCACTCGGGCGATTGCCGCGGATGGCAGAAAAACTCGATCTCCATCTGCTCGAACTCCCGCGAGCGGAACGTAAAATTCCGCGGCGTGATCTCGTTGCGAAAGCTCTTGCCCATCTGGGCGATGCCAAACGGAATGGCGACGCGCGAGCTATCGACCACGTTCTTGAAATTCGCAAAAATGCCTTGCGCCGTCTCGGGCCGCAAGAACGCCGCGCCCTCTTCGCCGCTCAGCGCGCCCACATAGGTCTTGAACATCAAGTTGAACTCGCGCGGCGGCGTCAGCGTGCCCAGCTCTTTGGCGTCGGGAGCGAGCACCTGGGCGAAGTCGGGCACTTGCGTCAGGCTGAGCAGTTCGCCTTCCCAAGCCAGTTGCCCGGCGTCTTTGGCTCTCAGGTTGAAAAACTTCAGCGCCTTAGCCTCGATGTATTCCTGTTCGCCTTTGCCGTCGGCCCCGCCGGACTCGGTGGCGGCGAAAATCCGCTGTCCCTTGGCGGTCAGCCAGCGGCCGCGCACCTGGTCGTGGCGGTAGCGTTTCTTCGACTCGCGGCAATCGACCATGAAATCGTGAAACAGGTCGTAGTGGCCCGAGCATTTCCAGATCTGCGGGTGCATGATGATGGTGCAATCGAGGCCGACCATTTGGTAGGCGGTCGGCGCGCCGGCGGGCGCCGCCAGTTCGTCGTGACCGGTGACCATGTCGCGCCACCAGGCTTCTTTGATGTTGCGCTTCAGCTCGACGCCCAGCGGCCCGTAGTCCCAGAAGCCATTCAGGCCGCCGTAAATGTCGCTCGACTGAAACAAAAAGCCCCGCCGTTTGCAGAGCGAAACCAGTTTTTCCATTTCCATAGTTCCGCCAGTTTACCGCCGGGGGCCAGGGGTGGTCTACGGGCCTGTGACCGTCGGTTCACACCACTTTTGCATTTTGACTTTTGCATTTTGCATTTTGACTTCCCCGTGGCGGCCAGCACGCCCCGCGATCCCGCAGCATTCATCAGGAAGAAAGTCAAAATGCAAAATGCAAAAGTCAAAACCGGGAATGTTCTGGCGCCGGCTCCGCCACACTGGCCGGGGTCTGTAGGGAACGGACTCCGTGCCGTTCCGCGAGGGGCGGCGCGACGTCGCTCCGGCCCAACGCCGCGGAAAGGCGGGGCGACATGGGGATCGGCGCGTAGGATGACCTTCCTAGGTCATCCAGGCGGAGTCAAATCTCCAGGGTGGGCGATCAAGGAGGTCGCCCTACGGGTGCCGCAACCTTTTGCCACACTCGCCGCAGCCCCGGCAAGCTGCGGCATCTGGGGCGCCGTGCGGATGGTTGCCGGTTGCGAAGAATCGCCGAAGTTTACCGATTGTAGCGCCGATACAAGCTTTGCTGAATATTCCGCCTGCGTTGCGCCCGCCGCGCGCCAGGCCAAGTATCTGCGGAAGCTAGGACGCGATCGAATGACCCGGCGACTTCGCTCAATCGTGGCGATGATGACCTGCGTGGCGACGCTCGTCACCGGCTGCAGGCCCACGCAGCCCATTTACTTGTTTGAAGACAAGGACTTATCGCACTATCGCGCGATGGCCACCGAGTTGGAGTACCCCGATGCCGAAAGCGACCGCATTGCCGACGTTGCCAAAGCCAAAGACCCGCTGACCCTGAGCAACCCCGAGGTCCAGGAGATCTGGGATGTTTCGCTCGAAGAGGCCATGAAGACCGCCCTGGCCAACAGCAAGGTGCTGCGCAACTTGGGCGGTTTGCTTTTCACGCCTGGCTTGCCGGCCTCGAACCAGACGATCGCCCCGACCGGCGTGCTCTTGCAGACGCAAGGGCAGAACCAAAATGGCCAAAGCTTGGGCACCGCTCAGACCAGCCAAACCATTTACAACCCGGCCATCCAGGAATCGAACACGGCCAACGGTGTCGAGGCCGCTCTGAGCCAGTTCGACGCCCAGTACAACAGCCAGATGTTTTGGCAAAAGAACGACCGACCGCAGAACTTGTTTTTGCAGGGATTTACGCCGCAAGTGTTCTTGCAAGAGTTTGCCCAGCAACAATCGGAAATCGGCAAAGTGACGGCCACCGGCACGCGAACCTTCTTGCGCGAGCACGTGATTTACGATCAGAACAACAATCAGAACAACCAGTTCCACAGCGCGTTCAATACCGACATCGAAGCTGAGTTTCGGCACCCATTGTTGCAAGGGGCTGGCGTCGAATTTAACCGCATTGCCGGCCCGAACAGCACCAACGGCGTATTTGCCGGTCAGGGCGTCAACGGCCCGCTGGTGAACCCCAACAGCTTGCCCGGCACTTACAACGGCGTCATCCTGGCCCGCATCAACGTCGATATCGCCCTGGCCGACTTCGAGGCCGGCGTGCGGGCCATGGTCAGCGACGTCGAACGTGCTTACTGGGACCTCTACTATAATTACCGCAACCTGAACGCCGTGCAGGCGGGTCGCGACAGTGCCCTGCAAAGCTGGCGAAAAGTCTACGCCCTCTATATCGAGGGCGTGAAGGGCGGCGAAGCCGAACGCGAGGCCCAGGCCCGCGAGCAGTACTTCTTGTTCCGAGCACAGGTCGAGAACACTCTCGGGCTGCTGTATACCGCCGAGAGCCGACTGCGTTACATGATGGGCCTGGCGCCTACTGATGGCCGCCTGATTCGCCCGTCGGATGAGCCGACCACTGCGTTGGTGCGTTTCGACTGGAATGAAGTGCTCACCGAAGGCCTGACCCGTAGCGTCGAATTGCGGCGGCAGCGGTGGGTGGTGAAGCAGAACGAGCTAAAGCTGATTGCCTCGCGCAATTACCTATTGCCGCGGCTCGATACCCAGGCTCTCTATCGCTGGCGCGGCTTCGGCGATCAACTGGTCAATTACAACGGCATTGCATATCAACCGTCGGCCATCCGGGGTGCGTCGAACGGCTCGGGCGCCACAAACACCTTGTTCAACGGCACTTACCAGGAATGGCAGTTGGGCTTGAACCTGACCATTCCCATCGGTTTCCGCCTGGCGATGGCCGGTGTGCGCAACGCAGAGTTGATCTTGGCCCAGTCGCGGGCGTTTTTGCAGGACCAGGAGCTGGAGCTTTCACATGTGCTCACGAACTCCATCCGCGATCTCGATCGAAACTACCAGGTGAGCCGCACCACGTTCAACCGCCGTGTGGCGGCGCAGGCGCAGGTCGAAGCCGTCGAGGCGGCGTACAATGCCGGCACCGCGACCGTCGATATGCTGCTCGACGCTCAGCGGCGCTTGGCCGACGCCGAAATCGCCTATTACCGCGCGCTGGTTGATTACAACGTGGCCATCTTGCAGGTCCATTACCGCAAGAATTCGCTGCTGGAGTACAACGGCATTATGTTGGCCGAAGGACCATGGCCGGCCAAGGCGTATTTCGACGCCCGCAAGCGTGCCCGCGAGCGCGACGCCGCCCACTACATCAACTATGGTTTTACGCGGCCCAACGTCATCAGCCGCGGCGCGATGCCGCAGCAGATGGATCAGCCCGGGCAGCGGTTTGAAACCAAGGCAACGACCACGGAAGAAGGCGGAGCGGGTCTGCGGCCGATCCCCGATCCCAACATGTCACAAGGCGCCGACCGCGGCCCGGCGATGGAAGAGGTTCCGCCGCCGAACCCGGAAAGCGACCTCCCCGAAGACTTCCGCATGCCGACACTTGACGATGGCGGCGAGCTGATGCCCGATGCCGACGCGATCCGCCCTCGCGGTGCATCGTGGGACCCGTCGGGCGGCAGCGATTTGCCAGCCGACGAGGCGGCGGCTGGCCTCGGCGGCGGCGTGGATGACGAGTCGGCGGGCATGAGCGAGCAAGCGGAGGCGGGTGAGGACGGCTTGGGCGACGGGGCCGGAACGGAAGAGGAGCTTTCGGCGCCCGAGCCGCCCGAACCCAGCGGCGAGCAAGCCAGCGGGCCGCTGTTTGCTCCGCCCGGCGGCGAGCAAGCCCGCCGCGCCGGCTCGGATCAATGGTTGGCCGCTGAGCGGCGCGGCAGCCCCGTAACGTCGCCGTCTGCTTTTCGCGCGACCGATTCGCTCGCAGGCCCCGTGGCAGGCAGCGGCTGGAAATCTACCGCCCGGCGGTAATTGATGGGTTTCGGCAATTGAAATGGATAGCACCTTGGCAGAGGGTCTGTAGGGAACGGACCCCGTGCCGTTCCGCGGGGGGCGGCGCAGCGTTGCCCCGCCCTTCGGCGGATCGCGGCGAAGGGGGAAATGCGTCCATGGGCCGCTGGCAATGCACTAGGGGCGTGCACGGCTTCTTCGCTATAATTGCGGTCGCTAGGTAGCAACGCCCCAGGAGCCGTCTCATGCGATCGCAATATTTCCCCGCCGCATTTGTGCGAACCATTGCCGCGATAGCCTTTCTGCTGTTGGCAACTGGGCTAGCCGCGGCGCAGACCGTGGCCCGCTGTGGCACTGGCTTCTTAGAAGAAATCGACGGCTACCGCGTGCTGCATCTGAAGGGGCGCCCCTATGACATGGGCTATCAGCACGGGGCGTTGCTGAAAGACCACATTCAGGCAAACCTGCACTATCTGTTCAACGTGAAGGCCAAAGATGCGCGGCTGGAGCTTTGGGGCGTGCGGCTGAATCCCAAGCAGTTGATTTCGGCGATCGTCGCCGTGCAGCGTCCGTTTATGCCCGAGCGATTCTTAGAAGAGCTGCAAGGTCTGGCCGATGGCGCCGGCTGTTCGCTCGACGACGCGCTGGCGGCCAACTTCATTCCCGAATTGTTTCATTGCAGTGGCTTCGCCGTGATGAACGGCGCCACCCGCGATGGCGCGCTGTATCACGGCCGCGTGCTCGACTACTCGATCGATTGGAAGCTGCAAGAGCACGCCGTGCTGATCGTGGCTGAGCCGGAGGGCCACGTGCCATTTGTCAACGTGACGTATGCCGGCTTCATCGGTTCGGTGACGGGCATGAACGCCGAGCACGTTTCGGTGGGCGAGATGGGCGGCGGCGGACGCGGCCACTGGAGCGGCATGCCCATGGCTTTTCTGGTGCGGCGGGTGTTGGAAGAAGCTCACACGCTGGACGAGGCGGTGGGCATTTTCCGCGACACGCCGCGCACCTGCGAGTATTACTACGTGGTGGCCGATGGCGACGAGCGGCAGGCGGTGGGCCTGGCGGCGCATTGGAACACGTTCGAGGTGGTGAAGCCGGGCGAATCGCATCCACGATTGCCGGAGCCGACGCCCGACACGGTGTTGCTCTCGGCGGGCAAGCGTTATCAGGAGCTTGCCCGGCGGGTGCGCGAGCAGGCCGGCTCGCTCGACGCGGCCAGCGCCTTGCACCTGATGGATTGTCCGGTGGCCATGAAGTCGAACTTGCACAACGTACTTTTCGAGCCGCTCGCCACTCGTCTTTGGGTGGCCAACGCCTCTTCCGATGGCCAACCCGCGGCGACGCAGAAGTATTACGAGTTTCAGCTTAGCGAGTTGCTGAAGCGCGCGCCCGACACGCAGGCGAAAGAGATCGAGTCGCCACGGTGATGCCATTCTGGCTCACCAGAATTTCCACCAGGGCCGGCGGGGCTTCGATGGCTTCGTGAACACGGTCGGCGAAACCGCGCTCTCGTCCGTCCATCGCTGTTGCGCGGCTTCGCGCTCCAGGTCGTTGACCGCTTGTGCCACGCGTCGCTGGATTTTTTTGCTTTCGATCATTTCGGAGAGGTCGATGGTGCCCGAAACGGCTTCGGCGGCGTAGCTGGCCGATTTTTCAGCACCGTTGTGCGCGGCTTCCGCCGCCATAAGTGCCACGCGCGCCGCCTTCGAAGCAATCACGGCTAGATTGCCATCCACAGGACGGGGCTCGTCATCGTCCTCAAACGGGCTGCCAGATAAGCCGATGATCGCAGCGCCGACGACCATGCCCGCATCCGTCGTCAATTCTTGAAGGTCTGCGCAGCGACGGCCCTGCGATGCCGATTGGTCCGCCGCGGCGAGGCAACGCTGCACCGTTGTCAGCCGCTTTGGCAGCGCATCGGGCCAAGCCCGCCGAAACTCCGGCAGGGTCAATCGCGCACAGCGCGCCGCGAGCGTCACCCGGGCCCAGTGGGGCAACGCCGCAATCCGATCCCGCAGTGTGGTTTTGTCGCGTCGGCCGGGCGTGCGCCTTCCTGACGAGCCGCGTTGGGTCGGCACCGTGGATGCCATCGTGTGGCCGGCCGGCGCTGCGTTGAGAAACGCATCCCGATGCGCACGCACGTAAGTTGCCAACGGTAGGTGGATCGTCTCACTGGCCTTCCAAAACAGCCGGTCACTTTCATATCGCGGCGCAGCACTGCCTTGACGGTACGACGCGTTCTTGTTCGGGGACCGTTGAAAGATCGACAGAATCGCCGTGCCGCTCGACGATCCAGTCGTAGATTTCGCTGCATAGGGTTTGGTCGTCAGCTTCGGCAAGGATTTCATCGACTCGTCTTGTCATGCTGCAAGCCCTGCACGGCTCCCAATGTTGAATCTAGCCACGCTCGCTAGCGGAATCGCTAAGCACCACTTTATCAAAGAAGATCCCCTCGCGGCGAGCTAAAGCGGAACACGAGATCACGCTGCCTGGCGGGTCGAAGAAGGCAGGTTGACACCCCGGCGAATTCGGCCCAAACTTTTAGTACGTAAATCGTTGCGAGAGTGGCGGAATTGGCAGACGCGCTGGACTTAGGATCCAGTGCCGCAAGGCATCCGGGTTCGAGTCCCGGCTCTCGCACTAATCAAAACTGTTGTGCCTTGCGAATCACGCAAAACCAGGCGTGCGGGCCGCCGGGCGAGAAGTGCAGGTCGGTCAGGTCGGGCCGGACCTCGAAGCGAATCTCACGAATCGTTTCGATCGCCCAGCTCGGCGAGAATGCCGTGCGCAGCTCTTGTTGCGTGATGCGGCGCGGGCCGTCGCCTGGCGGTTCCCGGTCGCTGAAACAGGCCAGAAACAGGCGGCCGCCCGGCTTGAGCACGCTGGCCAGGCCCGCCACATACCGAGCCCGATCTGCGTCGGAAAAAACGTGGAACAGGCCGCAGTCGATGGCCGAGTCGTACTGCTCGGGCAGGTCGTCGAGGTGCAACGCGTCCATCACCAGGAAATTTGCCGTCAGGCCTCGCTCGCGCGCCTTGCGCTTGGCCTCGGCGATCGGATGCTCCAGAAAGTCGATGCCGGTGACGCGCTGGCCGCGCGCGGCAAAGAACAAGGCGTTCTCGCCGGTGCCGCAGCCCGAGTCAAGAAGGTCGCCGGTGATCTGGTTGGCGGCCTCGACAAATACTCGCTGGGGCCGGCCGATGTCCCAAGGCGCTTTGCCCTGATAGGCTTCCTCAAAACGTTCTTTGCTGGGCACGTTGCTCATTGCCTCAATCTCTAAAGGTTACCGCGAACAGCCGGTTGGTGACGTGGAGAACAGGGAGCGGGAGTACCGACTGGTCATTAGGCTAGCGTCAGCGGCGGCGAAGCGAAAGGACCGTTTACCGCCGTTAACCAGACCAACGGTTCGAGTCGCGCGTGTAACCTGCCCCCCATTCGCCTTCCGCCACAAGTACCTGGAGTTTAATGGGTTACGATATTGCGGCGGTTTGTTCGCAGGGGTGAAAACTATCCAAGCCACTTTTGATGTACAACACAGGGAGAGGCAGCTTTCCGGCGAGAACCGACCAAGCCACTTGGCTGCGACAATACGGAGAGCGAGGGGGAGCGAAGGGTTGAACGAACAGCGAGCATACGATGAGCAGCGAACGCGAAAAAATGTTGGCGGGCGAGCTGTACGACCCGCTCTGCCCCGAATTGACGCGGTTGCGCGTGCGTGCCCGCGATCTGTGCCAGGCGCTCAACGCCACCGGCGAATCCGATCAGCAGCAGCGCCGCAGTCTTCTGCAAGAGCTGTTCGGGCGTGGGGGCGACAGCGCGTGGATTCAGCCGCCGTTTTATTGCGATTATGGGTGGAACATTTCGCTGGGCGAGCGGGTGTTTTTTAACTTTAACTGCGTCGTGCTCGATGTCTGCCCGGTGACCATCGGCGATTACACGATGTTTGGTCCCGCCGTGCAGATTTACGCGGCCACGCATCCGTTCGATCACCAGCAGCGGCGGACGCGCGAGTCGGGCAAGCCCGTGCAGATCGGCGCCGATGTCTGGGTCGGCGGCGGGGCGATTATCTGCCCCGGCGTGGCGATCGGCGATCGTTCGATCATCGGCGCCGGCAGCGTCGTGACCCGCGATGTTGGCGAAGGCGTGTTCGCCGCGGGGAATCCGTGCCGGGTGATTCGGGCAGTAGAGGGGGCGGGATTCGGGGGGCGGGGTTCAGGGGGACATGATTGACCTCTGACCGTCGAACATGGCATGTGGGCCAGCCGTCCTCTGCCGGTTCGCCGACGCCGACGGCATCGGGCGACGCACCGCCGAGGGCGGCTGTGCCACCCGCCGCGCCTGCGCTACTTTCGCTCCAGCGAAAGGCGACGATGCGGAGCGAATGGCAAGCGTTACAGCAACAGCCGAATGGCCAGAAAGCCGGCGGCCACCAGGGCGAATAACAGCAGCGTCAACCATTCGAAATGGCGTTCGAGCACCGCCTTGGCGCGGGCGCCGAAAAAGAAAATCGCGGTTGCTACGAGAAAAAACCGCCCCGAACGGCCTAAAACCGAGGCCACGATCAACGTTTGCAGCGACACGTTGAATACGCCCGCCCCGATGGTAAACACCTTGTAGGGAATCGGCGTGAAGGCCGCCGCCAAAATGGCCCAGAAGGCGTTGTCGTCGTAAACCTTCCGCACGTAATCGAAGTTTTCGTGGCTGAAGCCCGGCACAAAGTTGAAGAAGAAATCGCTGACGCTCCACCACAGTCCGCGGCCGATGTACCAGCCGGCGATGCCTCCCAGCACGGAGGCCACGGCGCTGACCATCGCAAAGTAGAACGAACGCCGCGGCCTGCCCACCGAAAGGGCGATCTGCAGCACGTCGGGCGGAATGGGGAAGAACGAGCTTTCGGCAAAGGCCAGGGCGGCCAAGGCCGGCGTGCCATAGGGCGTGTCAGCCCAACCGAGCACCCAATAATAGAGCCGCCGCAGCCACCCGGCGCGCCGCGGCGCGGGGGCGACGCCGCTGCTTGCCTCTTCGGCGATTTCTTGCGACATTCCGTTCCTCCAGGCAAAGTTTACTGTCTCGTTTTCCGCGGCGATAGAGCGGCTGGCCAAGACAACGAAAGGACTGGTCTTGGTCGTTAGCCCAACAGCGTGTTAGAAGGGTGGCTTTGAATGGCCTGAATCCCGCCCGCGGACCGCAGACATGGACAGTTTGCACACAGATCTACCGCCGGAAACTGTTGTTCACCGACTCGGCCTGCGACTGCCACCCGCTGCGGCCACCTCGGTGTATCACACCTCCGACCGGCTGGCCGCCGAGCCGGCGCTGGAGGTTTCCGTACTCTTGCCGGCTTACAACGAAGAGCGGGCCATCGGGCGCGTGTTGACCGAGATTGTCGATGTGCTGGCCGCCAGCAGCTTGACGTATGAAATCATCGTGGTCGACGATGCCTCGACCGACCGCACGGCGGAGCTGGCCGAGCGTTTCGCCGCCGATTGCTGGCAGTGTCCGCTGCGCGTGATTCGTTCGCCCGAAAACCGCGGGGCAGGGGCGGCCCGCAAAATTGGCGTTCGGGCGGCCCGCGGCAATGTGGTGGTGATGCTCGACGCCGACGGTTCCTACCCGGCGTCGTCGATTCTTGACCTGCTGCGTTGGTTTCCAGCCTACGACCAGGTGAACGGAGCGCGCACCAGCGAACAAGGAACCCTCCGCTGGCTGCGGCGGCCCGCCAAATGGGCCATCCGCAAATTGGCCTGCTATCTGACGGGCTGCCGTATTCCCGACCTGAACACCGGCCTGAAAGCCTTCAAGCGCGAGGCGATGTTGCCGTGGCTGTGGGTGGTGCCCGATGGCTTTAGTTGCGTGACCACCATGACGCTGGCTTTTTTGACCAACGGCTATGCGGTGAAGTATGTGCCCACGCCTTACCGACCGCGGATCGGCCGCAGCAAGTTTCATCCGGTGAAAGATACGCTGGCCTATTTGAGCACGGTCTTGCGGATGGTGCTCTATTTCCGCCCGTTGAAAGTTTTTTTGCCGCTGGCCGCGACGATGATCGCCGCGGGCGTGGCCAAGAGCGTCTACAGCCGCCTGGCGACCGGCAGCATGCAAGAGTCGGACATTGTCGTCATGGTGGCGGGCTTTATGACCTGCATGCTCGGGCTGCTGGCCGAAGTGATTGTGGCGCATCAACGGCGATAGGAGCGCGGTTCTTTGAGAACGAGACGGGTAACGTCTCGGCCGAGGTCTGTAGCGAACGGACTCCGTGCCGTTCCGCAGGAGGCGGCGCGACATCGACCCGCCCTTCGACGCTAACCTATGGTGGGCCGGATGCGAGCTATGAGGAGTGCGGAATGCGGAATGAATCAATTGCGAACCGCGAGCTGCGGAGTGCGGAATGTCGGGTGGCACACCGCGATCCTGCCCTGCGCGATCGTTATCTGACACTCGCGCTGGCGCAAATCCCTCGGTTGCTGGGCGCGGTCGATCGCAATCCGTATCACAAGACCTACGGCTGCTTCGATCGGCAGTTCTGGCACTATCGCACGGCCAGCTTCGCCAGCGAGATGTATCAAGAGGCCGTGCTGCCGCTGGCGCTGGTGTATTGCACTCCGCTGCCGGCCAACTGCTGGCAAGGCGAGCCGCGCGTGCGCGAGTTGGCGATCGCCGCGTTGCGGTTCGCGGCACGCCATAGCCACCGCGATGGCTCGTGCGACGACTATTATCCCTATGAACGGGCCTTGGGCGCGGCGGTCTTCTCGCTGCAAGCGGCCGCGCGGGCGTATGAGCTGCTGCGGCTCGACAACGCCGAAGTGCGTGCCTGGCTGGTGCGCCGGGCAGTTTGGATCGCCCGGCACGACGAGAGCGGCCGACTGGCCAATCATCACGCGCTGGCGGCGCTCGGGCTGACGCGCGTCGCACGCATCACTGGCGACGACCGCTTCCGGCGGGACGCCGACGAGCGTGTGCGGCGAGTGCTCGCCTGGCAATCTTCGGAAGGGTGGTTCGAGGAGTATGGCGGCGCCGATCCGGGCTATCAGACGGTCACCATCGACGCCCTGGCCAAGCTGCGGCAATTGACCGGCGATGCCGCGCTCGACGAGCCGTTGCGGCGGGCCGTCGGCTTCGCGCGGCTGTTTTTACACGCCGACGGCAGCTATGCCGGCGAGTATGGCAGCCGGGGGACCTACCACTTTTACCCGCACGGCTTCGAGCTGCTGGCCGGGCAGAGCCGCGACGCCGCCGAACTGGCCGACGCCTTCTTGCACAGCATGGGCAACGGCAAGCTGGCCGCCTTTGACGACGACCGCATGTACGCCCATCGTTTGGGCAATCTGATCGAGGCCTATCTCGACTGGTCGGCCACGTCGCCGAGCAACCCTTCAACGGACCCGGTGGCCCCGGCCCTCGTGGCCGGCTCTTCCAATGGCTTCCGCTATCTGCCGCACGCCGGAGTCCTGGTGCTTCGGGCCAGCGACGCCTCGACCATTGTTTCGGCGGCGCGAGGCGGCGTCTTTAAACATTGCCGCAGGGGCCATCGGCCGCAAACCGATACCGGCCTGATCATTGAAACCACTGACGGCCGCCAGGCCGTCTCGCAGGGCCACGATTTGACGCGGCAAATTCTTTGGCACGGCGATACTTCGGCGCCGCCCGATGGGCCGAGCGCGGCCGCCGAACTCACGGTCAGCGGACTCTTGCGATGGGCCCGGCATGAAACCGCCACGCCGCTGAAGCAAGCCGCGTTTCACCTCGGCATGATTTCGGTGGGCCGCTGGGGCCGCGGCCTGGTGCGCCAAATCTTGCAGCGGCGGTTGATTGCCCCGCGCAAGACTTGTCCCATCAGGCTCACGCGCCGCTTTGAGTTTTCGGGCGGCGCCGCCGAAACGTTCCGCGTGATCGACCAGATCGAGTTGCTCGATCGGCGGTTGCGCGTCCGCCGCATGAGTTTCGCCAGCGACCTGCAATCGGCCTACACGGCGGCGGCGAACGCCTATCAAGAGAGCGTGCTCACGCCGTGGACCGAGTTGGACGCGTATGTTGACGAGCTCAATCGCAGCCGCCAGGTCACGATCGAGCGACCTCGCGGCTATTGGCCCCGTTTGGCGTCGAGCACCGCCTGCCAGGAGAGGGCCATGCGCGGCATCGCGGCGGGGCTGGAGTTCAGATAGCCCGCAAAGGCCGAAATGGTTTGTTCGGCGCGCTTGAGCTGATCGGGCTGAGATGGCGCCGCCAGCCGGGCCAGATTGCCGGCTGACACTGCATTGCCCGACGGCGTAGCCGAATCGACCGGGTCTTTGCTGCGCGCAAAGAGCTCTTCGTG
The DNA here is from genome assembly GCA_025927475.1 of Pirellulales bacterium. GTDB lineage: Bacteria > Planctomycetota > Planctomycetia > Pirellulales > JAICIG01 > JAICLL01. Next base: position 61,397 of record JAICLL010000003.1, on the reverse strand, counting down.
GTCGCCGGAGGTGAAGAAGAACCCACCGGACCGTTCGTCCCAAAACAGCTCGATCTGCCGCTCGGTGAATTCATCGGCCGCCTTCAGCCAGCGCTCGTCTTCCGTCGCGCCGTGCAAGGCCAACAAGCCATCGACCAGAAACGCGTAATCGTCGAGATAAGCGTTCAGCTTGGCCTCGCCGGCCGTATAAGTATGCAACAGTCGGCCGTCGTCGGTGCGAAGGTGAGTGAGCACCGCGCGGGCGGCCCGCGCGGCGGCGTCAAGGTATTGGGGTTCATCGAGTGCACGCCCGGCGTCGGCCAGCCCGCGAATCATCAAGCCGTTCCAACCAGTCAGAATCTTGGTGTCGGTCAGCGGGCGTTTGCGGCGATTGCGAACTTCCAATAGTTTTTTCCGCCCGCCGGCGAGCCGTTCGTTCAGCTCGGCCAGCGAAAGACCATGCCTGGCGGCGGTTTCTTTGAGCGGGTGGGCCAGCAACAACACATATCGGCCCTCGAAGTTTGGCTCGCCCGACACGCCATAGGCGTCGGCCAGCAGTTCGTATTCATCGGCATCGAGCGCCGCGCGCACCTGGTCGCGCGTCCAAACATAATAGGCGCCTTCGTCGCCGTCGGTCTCGGCATCGAGCGCCGCGTAAAACCCGCCGCTGGCGTCGGTCATTTCGCGGGCGATGAATTCCAAAATCTCTTGGGCCACCTGGCGAAAGTCATCGCGGTCGGCCAGCTTCGCGGCTTCGGCATACACGGTGGCCAACTGGGCATTGTCGTACAGCATCTTCTCGAAGTGTGGAATGCGCCAGAAGCGGTCGGTGCTGTAACGATGGAAGCCGCCGCCCACGTGGTCGCGCATGCCGCCGGTGGCCATCATGTCGAGCGTGTGAACCAGCATCTTGCGAGCTTGTTGGTCGTCGTCGCGCTTCACGCGGTCGAGCAGAAACAACAAGTTCGATGGCTCGGGAAACTTGGGGCGCCGGTTTTCGGCGGCACTGTAGCCAAACCCGCCGTATTTGGCGTCGTATTGCTCGACCAGCCCGGCCAACACTTGGTCGCCCAGGTCAGCAGTCACCTGGCCGGGCGTCAACGACTGCCGCGACAAGGTCCGCTTGACATGGGCCGCCAGGGCCTCGCTGGCCTTCAGCAGATCATCGGGCGTGTTTTGCCAGGCGTTTTCGACCAGCCCCAACAGTGTCAGCAGCCCGGTGATCGTTTGTTTCTCGCCCGCCTCGGCGCCTGGCGCCTCGGCGTCCTCAGGCGCTTTGGGCGGAACGGCCACTTCCTTGTCGCGGGGCGGAAAGTAGGTGCCGCCAAAGAAGGGCCGAGCGTCGGGCGTCAAAAACATGGTCAGCGGCCAGCCGCCGGGCCGGCCCAGCGCGTGCAAGGCCGACATATAGATCTCGTCGATGTCGGGCCGTTCTTCCCGATCGACCTTGATGCAGATGAAGTGCTTGTTGAGAAACGCGGCCACTTCGTCGTCCAGGAACGACTCGCGTTCCATCACGTGGCACCAATAGCAGCTTGAATAGCCGATCGAGAGAAAGACCAGTTTGTTCTCGGCCTTGGCCTTGGCCAGCGCTTCGTCGCCCCAAGGGCGCCAATCGACCGGGTTGTGGGCGTGTAGCAGCAGATAGGGGCTGGTCTCTTTGGCGAGTCGATTCGCCGGCCGCTGTTTTGCCGCGGGCTTTGCCGGTTCGGCGCCCCGCGCCGCCAGGCACATGACCATGCTGAGCAACGCAGCCGCGACCGCGCGTGGCAGGGCGCAGCGTTGACGGCGAACGGGTGAGGGAGACGCGATCATAAGGCACCGGCGGGTGGATTGTGCGGGCGGGATGGTCACCAGCATACTCGCCGCCGCCTGCCATGCGTAGGCCTTGCCTCGAATCTGCTGCGGCAGCATACACTTCGACGCGGGGCGGTGCACGCCCTTGACACTCAAACCACTGACGCCTTCGGCCTATGCGCCGACAGGATGCCGACGCATAGCCCAACAATGCCGAAATAACTGAGCACGCGCGCGAAATAATCGCTCGAATATTTCAGTTGCACTGGCAGACGGGTGGCGATTGGCAGGTGATCGAAAAGCGGGACCAACGAAAAATACAGATCGACCAGCGCGAGCAGAGCCAGGGAGAGCACCACTGCCAGCGATTTCGGATGGCGGGGGCTGGCCACATACGCAGACAGCACGACGACCAACGTCAGGAACTGAACCCAAGTCAAAAACTGATTGGCCGGCGCGTAGTAGTATTCAAAAAACTGCGATTCCTCGCCGCCGCTGACGACGGAAAACGCCAACAGCCGGGCAAGGATGCCGAAAAACGCCATCGAGAGGGTCAGCAGCGAGAGCGCCAGCCCGATCAGATTTCCCCGAGCGAGCGCCTTTTCACGCTCCGCGGGCGGAAGCGACGGATCTCGCACGCTGGGAAGAAACCCGAGTGCGATCGCGGCCAGCAACACGAGCCCGCCCGCCCCGAACCACGCGGCGAAGCTATATCCCTTGCGTGCGGCAAGCGCCGCGGCGACGATCCCAAACAGCAGGCAGACCACCACCAGCATCGCAAGCAAGAGCGAGTTCGATAGAATCATCGGTCAATCGCCTTTCGCATCAGCTTTGGTCGTCGCGGGGCCTTGGCGCGGGTCGAGCCCGCGATCGCGCAGCGCCGCGCAGGCCAGCGCATAACTGGCCGCGAAACGCGGCGCCGGCTCGGCGACGGCCTTCCAGTAAAACTTCAGCGCGTCGTCGGTCCGTTCGCTCAGTTCCAGAAAGCGTGCGATGACACTGCACAACGCGGCCCGATCATTCCGCGGCGCGTTGCTCGCCATCTGCTCGGCCTGGGCCAAGTCGATCGATTTGCCGCCTTCGGCGACGAGCCGCTGCACCCACTGCGCTAGCTCGCGATAGCTGGCCGCCTGGGGACCTGCCAGCTTGGTGATCTGTTGCAGGGCGGCGTCACGCACAGCGGGATTGCCCAACTCCTGGGCCAACGCGGCTGCCCACAAGCCATCGAAGCAGGCCACACGTAGATCGCGATGATCTCCGGCGCCTTTTTGATACGCGGCCAGCGCCGGCTGCGGTCGTTTGCTGAGCTGATAAAACAAACCGATGATGTACTGCGATTTTGGCTCCGTCTTCTCCGCGACGGCGGCGATTTGTGGATCGAGCGCCGGCAGCAACTGCTCGGCGTTGCCCTGACCGGTGCGGCGGGCCCAGACATAATAGTCAAGCGAGTGCCGCACTTTGGGATAGCGCTCGGCGACCCGAGCTCGCCAGACACCTTCTTGCTCGTCGTCACCCAAGCCTTGATAGCACCGAATGGCGCACAGCATGGCCCACTCGGCCCAGGTCTCGGCCGCCGCTGCGGCATACGGACGCGCTTGCTCCCACTGGCCTTGATCCATGAAATAGTTGGCGATGTTCACGCGCAAACCCGCATGCTCCAGACCGAACTCCGGCTGCTGCAAGCATTCATCGAGCGTGGCCTTCCACTGGTCAATCTTGCCCGCTTGCCGGAACTGCTCGGCGAGCTGCCGGTAGGCCCAGGCGTCGGGCGAGAGGTCGATGTACCGCCGCAGGGACTTCTGGCGCTGATCGGCGGCGTGCGAGTTCTCGGCGACGACCTTCCAGAACTGCGCGCTGCCGGCGAATTTCGCCTCCAGCGCGGTCTGCATGCCGGCGTCGATGGAATGGTTCTGGCGGATGGTCGCCGCCACCGCATCGGGACTGCGCGAACTAACCCGATTCAGCCGCGACGCCAGGTTTCCCACGGCGCGCCATTGCTCATATTCCAGCCGCCCGAGCAGATCGCGGTGCACGTCGTCGGTGTGCAAGGCAGCCCGCTGCTCGGCCTGGGCATACTGATCGGGCGAGTGCGTTTGCCAGACTTGACGCATCGTGTGCTGAAAGGCGCGTAGCTGAGGGTATTCAAGTTCCTCCAGCGACAGCCGGGCAGACAGCGCTTCGGCGGCCGCCTGCGCCCGGGCGGAATTGAGCGAGCAGGCGTCGATCAGCGGGCGGTAGCGGTGGGTGCTCGCCACGCCTTCGATCGCGGCAATGAAGTCGTCTGCCGGCACCGCCCATTGAAACCGCATGAAGTACACGCGCCGCCAAAGCTGAATGAACTCGGTTTCTTGCAGCAGCCGGCCGAGCAGGCGCCAGGAAAGCTCGCCTTGGTCGTCCGCCACGGGGGACGCCAAGAGCGATTCGATCAATTCCGCCAGGCTGGCCGGGTTGTCCGCCGGGCGATGCAACAACTCGGTGGTGGCGGCGGGCAACGCGGAAAGCTGCCCCAGCCGCGCGGCCGCCGTCGCGTTGAGCACGGCGGGCGCCAATTGCGTGACCACGTGCAACGTGTCGATCGCGCAACTGTCGCACATCGCATCATACAGCCGGAAGTCTTCGGGGTTTTCTTCCAAAAGGCGCCGGGCCAGCGTCTGCACCGCCACCGATTCTTTCAGACTTTCGACGTGGAAGAACTGCAATAGCGCGGCCAGCGGCGCGTAGTCGCCCTGCTGGGCAAACTCGGCCAGCTTGTCGGTCTCGAATCGGCAATAGGCGCCGAGGATGTCGACCCAGGGCGGTCGCGGCCCCGCGTCGGCCTGCGCGGCCCGCAGCTTCTCGGCCGACTCCAGATCGGCAAGCGCCGCGTCGTGCAGCCCGGCCAGGCCTTTGGCATAGGCGCGATTCCAAAGCGCATCGGGCGATTGCGGTTTTCGCGCTACATATCGCTGGGCGTACAAGAGCGAGCGGGCTTTGAGCGCCTTGTGGGCCGAGTTCCAGTGGAATTCGCTCAACACGCCCAGGTTGGCGTAGGCGCGAGCCAGCGCTGCCAGCAATTCGTCCGATTCGCCTTGTCGGCGGATGGCGCGGTGTAGGTCACGCACGACGACGAACTGGGCCGTAAAGGCCATCTGCTTCAGCCAACCCTCGGCCGCCGCCGAGAGCGGCGCATCGTCGGACAAAGCGACCGGCTCGCCGCTCAATTGCTGCTGAGTGAGCAGAGCCGGAAACGCCTCGCGCGACCAGCGCTCGGCCGCTTCGACCAATCGGCCATAATCGAGCGGCTCGTCATGTTGCTGGTTCAGGACGAGTTGCTCTTTCCAGATCGCCGCGGCGCCCTTTGCGCCAGCGATGCGCCGCAGATCAAATTCGCTGGCGCCGGTGTGCGGAAACCGCATCGAAACGACGAGCTTTGAGGCTGGCGAAGCTTCGTCCTGCGGATCCTCGCCCAAGATCTGGTCGCGCGTGCCCCATTGCAATTGATCGCGCGCGGCAATCAGCAGCGCCTGCCGAACGATCTCTCGCGCTAAAATCGGATAGCGCAGGTTCTGGTCGGCCGCCGTCTCGACGACGCTGCCCAAGCGGACCGTGGGCGCCGCCCCATTCGCATCGCCGGCATACACGCTCAGTTCGCTGCCGGCCGTGCCCGGCGGCAGATCCACCGCCAAAGTTGGCTTTTCCACCGGCGGCGGCGAGTCGGGCGTGATGCGCGGATCGTCGGCCATGGCGAACTGGAAAAACCGAAGGGTTTCGGCGTACCTGTTGCCGCCGGTCTTTTTAACTGCCGTGGCGAGCACGCCGTAAACCTGGCTGGCGAACACCCCGCGCAACTCCCATTGCTCGCCGGTCGGAATTTCTGACGGCCGCTGCGGACGCAGACTGGAAGAGAACGACCAGGGCACTTGCACGTCGATGACCTCGAGCGTCTGCCCGCCGGGCTTCCAGAACCAACACTTCTCACCCAGGAAAGCCAAGCCATCCCGATAGGCCACTGGTTTTCCTTCGGGCATGTTATCGAGCACAAGCTCCTCATCCAGCCTCGGCGGGGCGGCGCGCGTTAAAAGAAACTTGAGCGACTGCTCAAAAGGCTGGCTAAGCCAGTACAGAGCGCCGTTTAAGCTGGCGATGCGCGAGTTATTGATGGGCATGGCGGTCGCATTGTTCGATGCGAACTCATGAGCCAGAGTTTCTGGATCGATCAGCAGCGGCGTGTCTTTAAAACTACGCAAGCTCCGCATGATCGCAATCCGCCGCACGGGCTTGCCACCCGCTCCATCGGTCGCCGACAAGGAATAGAGGGCCACGGGTCGTTCAAGTCGCGGCGCGTCTGGCGGCGAGGCAATCCCGGCGGCCGATGGCCCGGGCGACAGAAAGACATGGAACGACGCCCCTTGCGCCGGATCGAACTCGGCGCGGGCCAAGCGAGCCGCCCCAAGACGAACCTGGGCCGCCCCGCCGGGCACGGCTGGGGGCGACTGCGACGTTGCCGTGCAATATGCCAGACAGGCTTTGCCGGGACCGAGCGGCCCTACCAGCAAATAAGGATCGCCGCTACTCGGCGGCTGGCCATTGGCGTGATCGACAGGCAGTCCGTCTTCGGGACCGAACGTCCAAGTCTTGCCGTTCTGTGGATCGAGAACAACCAGCAACGGGGCTTGGCGATGTCGCATGAGCGACGCCCAAACATATTTCCCATCGAAACAGACGCAGGTGCCGCCGCTTTCCGGGGCCCGAAACGAATCGTTGACGTTCGCGGCCGTCCAAGCCAGATCGAGATGCCCCTGTTTCTTCAGCAGAAACAGTTGGTTGCGGGCCCAAACAACATCAGCGTCTTGACCGGCGGGCAGGAGGCCTTCGATTCCATCCGCCAGGCCGCCGCCGGTTGAACCTGGCCAAGCCAGATGCACAGCAACGATGCGTCCCGCCGGCCCGGCGACCTGCCTGGCAAGTTCCGGCGGCTTGCGCGGCGGTTGAGGCGATTGATGGTTATTGGCGAGCGAACCGGGCGCCTGAGGCCCATGCGCCCCCGCGGCCACCGCATGCGCCCGCCATTGCCAGCCAACGACGATCAAGGCCAACGAAACGCCGCCCACCGCGACACCGACAAGCAGAAACAAGCCTCGCGATTTCCGCCGCGCGATCATGTGAATGCCTCCTTTTTTCAGTGAATGCCGAATGGCAAAGGCTTTCTTACACCCGTTTCCGCCCGTCCGCAAGATGCAGCCGACATGGTGGTCGAAACCGACATCGACGAAGTGCGGCAGTGGATTGCGGCGGGACGCGACGGGAATTCCGACACCCAAGGCAGGCTCTTTGAGCGTTGCCGAAACTACCTGCTGCTGGTGGCCGAGCGCGAGCTCGATCCACTCAACCATGCCGGGCAAGCAGTGCGCCGCTATTGGCAAGTAATCCAATTGCGAAACTCCGAGCGCAAGGCGTTCGACGAAATCGGCGGCCTCATGGAAGCAAGACCGCGGTTTGTTGCGTGAGCCAATTCGCCAAGGTCGGCCGATCGCAATTGGCCGCGATGATATCGCAAGTCGGCTTTGTGGATCTCGTCGGCCGCAAACAAGAATCTCCTGGTCCCATCATTGGTTCGCGGCCTGTCGTTTGCCTCTTTCGAGATGGTGCGGAACGCCTTCGCCGATCCGGTGAGCAAGCACGGTTATTTAGCCCGTGGACGTTTTTTCTCATTGCCTGGCGGCTTACTGGGGGCGTTTTTTGGCGGCGATTCGGGTTCAGCAACGGCGCCCGCGATCATTGTTGACGGTCGAGAGGTCAGCTCGTCCTTCGTGGCGCTAGCCATCGCCGTTTTACTTGCCGTTTCACTGGCCGAGACGCGCTCACCAAGCATGTCCGCCTGTCGGCGCCGCCTCCGTCGGATGATCCTTTCGAGTTTGTCGAGGTCCGGCCGGCGCAAACTCCATAAGCTTTTGCCGGGTTGATACAAACCGTTGAACAACCGCCCCGCGTCGGACGCGATTTCGAAGCCGAGCTGACGGTAACATTCAACGTCCTGAGCGCTGTAGAATTGGTCGTCGGTCGCGTGATGGGGGAAGCTTCGGTCCCTGCATCGTTGCTCCAGCAAGTCGACGCCCTCCTCACCGGTCAGGCAGGGCTTGATGTAAATCAGCAACCCGCTTTTCGGCCCTGCGAGGTTGGGCGTCGGCGGGTAAATGATCCGCCCTACGAGGTAATGCCGTTGGCAGAAGCCTTGCCCGTCCAGGCGCAGCGGGCGCGTGTCGAGATCGCGACGGCGGCGCCGTCCGAAATCGCGCAACTGAATGCCCTCGTGGATCCGTGCGTGTCGAACGCTCCTTGCCAGGTCGGTGAACTCGTGCTTCTCGTCACACCCCGCGTCTACGAGCACGATCAGGCGACAGCGGCGCTTCAACAGTGACAGGAAACCGAGATTATCGCTAAATCCGCCATCGGCCACCGAGCAATACCCCGCGTCCGCGACGGATCTCCTGCAATCCGCGAGGAGCCGCCACGCGCGGGGCTTGAACAAGGGCTTGCGGTATTTTGGGTTCGGAAGCCATTGGCCCAGATTCAGATTTAGGGCGAGGCCCAACAGCGCCAGCGGGAACGAATTCAGCTCCAGAGTGTCGACGGCCGCGCCGGATATTGCCATGGCGTCGGCAACCGATATGTTGTCGTCCAGAAATGCCTCGAACGATGCGGTGCCGGCCCAGCCGGTGGCGCCGCATCCGCAGAACAGCTTCGAAAACAAAAAACACTCTGCATCGCGGAGCTCCGCGCCCTCTTTTTCGCACTCGCGATCGACCTCATCCAGGAATCTGGGGCGATTCAGGTTGATGCTCGCATTGATCAAATGGTAAGGCGCCCCGTATTCCGTCGTGTGCAGCGCGCTCAGATTCAGTCGCCGCCGGCCTCCGTGCTCGCTGGAAAGATAGGCATATGCCAGGCGGTTGCGATAGAAGCGGTGCAGCGACGTCGCATTCACGTTCACCAGCAGGGCCAGGGCGAAGACGGTCGCCGAAATCCCGAAAATCCACCGCCTTACGTGCTGGTCGCCATCGACAACGTTCCATCGGTAGATAGTGTCGGGCTCCCAAAAGCACTCGGGATGCATGGCCAGCAAGATCGCACGATTTAGCGATGCGCGGTCGTTGGCGTACCAGTCGGCTCTGCTCGAGAGCCGGGCGTCGCTAAGCGTTTCGCTCAAATCCCTGGTGAACGCTAGCTTCCTAGCCTCCAGCCGTTTACCGAGTTCCGCAATGTTGGGAAAACGGGGCTCGCTTGCCACGCCGAGGGGCTGCGCAAGGGCGGTCAGCGGGCCCGTTTCGGATGCCAAATAGCTTGCCAGGCGAGGGTGCGTCAGAATCGTTTCGCTGAACAGGGCGCAAAACTCTCTCCCTTCATCGGCGATTTCGCGCTTGGCACGCCAAAGCTCGGCAGCCGGGTTGCCGTCCATCAAGAACCAGCCGCCCAGAAGAAAAAGGCGGTCCCAAAAATGCGGGTATTCGGCCTCCAGCGCCGCCGCGAGCCGGTCGCGTTTGCGCAAATCAATGGCCAGCTTCTGTCCGAGGTAATCTAATTGCTTGGCGGCGAGGACAATCAAGCCCTCTTGGTTGGACTTCGCCAACGGACCGCGCGCGGCGGCTTGACGGTAGTTTTTGAGCCGGCTCAAGTCGGCGTCGCTGAGCGGTTCCATCGGCGTCATCGAAGCATCGTCGGCAACGTCAAGATCGTCCCCCCTCTGCCGCGCGACCAGGCCGCAAAAGGCCGGCCAGCTATAGATGTCGCCCGAGCGGATAACGTGTCCCGGCGCCGTCGCCGTATCCGACAGGTTTTGCTGACCGAGCAGCCCGACGACTGCCAGCGGAATGCCAACCAGCAAGGCCGTTCCGGCCGTGTAAAAAAGGAGCTTGTCGAGCAACCCGCGCGGCTTCAGTCCGCGCTCGATCAGATCGGGCTTAAAGAGCGGCACCAATCCGGCGCCGAGCAAACTAAGCAGCCACTTCCCAAGATCGTCCGAGCTCGTTTTGCGGTCGCCGCCCAAGAAGGCCTGAAAGAAGCCGACCGTTGAATAGCCGTTGACCAAGAGCATCACGCACCCGACGAGCAGGGCTGCCAACGCCAGGTAGAGCCAGCGCTGCGCCCACCGGCCGGGCGCCTCCGCCGCATATTTCCAATAAGAGAGAAACCAGGCGAAAAGCCAGCACGCGCTAAACCCAAGGAAAGGAAAGAAGGCGACATAGACGTCGCGGTCGAGCCAAATCAACCCCAGAACATCCCTCACCGCCTGGCGGTCGAGCATCCGCCAGAACAACACCAGCAGGGAACAGGCCGCGGCCAAGCCCGAAAACAAGAGAACGTTGTTCAAGCACAAGCCGATCAGGTACTTGTTCGTTGCCTCCCAGGGCCGAAACAGGTAGTTGCCGCCATAGATCAGCCGCAGCACCGAGGCTGACTGACCGATCTGAGGTTCGGACGGCTGCTTTCGATCGCCCGCTTTCTGTGTCGTGCGATCCAGCGGGAAACGATCTTCGCACGGTTTCTCCCTGGCCGTCGCCACCGCGGAGCTGTAGGCGCAGCCAATGTATCCGCCGCCGGAGACGGTCGAGAGATAGTCGACGAATTTGAGCAGGCCAAGTTTGTGAAACGCCTGCAGGACGCCCAGCCCGACCGAGGCCGAGCGGATTCCGCCGCCGGAGAGAGCCAGGCCAACCAAGTCCGTGGGAATGCCGGTTGGCCGCGGCACGCCACCATCGACGTCTTCGACAACCTGGCGCCGTTTCCAAAGCTCTTCAGCTTCCGAGTTAAGAACGTCGGAGAATTCCTTGACGGCATGCTCCGCGGGTCGCTCGAACATCGCAGCCGAAGCTCCTTGTTGGTGTTTCCATGCCGTGCGGGCAGCAGACCAGCGCGAATGCGGTGGAACACCGACAACCAAATTATCGCCGGATTGGCCTGGCTAGTAGGGCGCTGTGAATGCCAGCCCAATCGCAGCGCCCACTAACTTCGCCTCGTTCAGCTACGGCCGGCACATCCTATGAGTCAGATCTGCTGCGGGTCAACAAAATAATCGAACCGGACGTTAAGCGCGTTGGGCCAGCTCACGTTGGCCAGCACCACCACCGCGCGGTTGGCTGGGGAGACGTTCAAAATCGACATCTGCGCGGAACCGATGAAACGATTGAGCCGCGCGTCGGTGGAATACTCGCTCAGTGCGACGAACACGCGCGAGTCGGCCGTGATGTTCGGATCGTTGATCTGAAGCCTCACCAAGCCGCTGCCATGCCAGAGCGCGAAGTTCGTATAGCTGGCGGCGCTGACGCTGGGCTTTGCCGCTGCGCCGTTGCGGCCCTCGGCCTGCACCACCACGCAGTGGGCCGGCGAGTTGCTGCCCAAGGCACGAGACAGCAAATCTGCCTGCCCGTCATCTCCAACGACGTGATCGGAAAACACGGCCGCCAACGCGCGGCCATCGGGCACGCCCAACCCCGTACAGGGATCGGGTCCGCGTGTGGCGATAAAACCACCGTTCGTGCCGCTGGCAATATCGGTGAACGCCGACTCGTTCTGCCACAGGGTGGACCCAATCGCCCCGAGCTTACGCCCGAACGCGGCAAACAAACCCGCATAAAAGGGCGCCGCCGCGCTGGTTCCGCCGATGGTGGTTTCCACGCCGTCGATGACCACCAGGTAGCCGGTTTGCGGGTCGGCGTTGGCGGCAACGTCGGGAACCATTCGATCGCCCTTTGGATTCAGCGGCGGGCCGCTCGGGGCTCCGTTGCTGGCTTGCCAGGCGGGCATCGAAAACACCGCCGAAAAGCCGCCGCCCGTTCCCTCGCCGTTCGGGTTCGCGGTCCCCCAGACCTTTTCCGGCAGCCCACGAGACTTGGTCGTCCCGCCGCAGGCAATCACATGCGGACACGACGAAGGTAGATCGACATTGGCGCCCGGGTCACTATCGCCCGAGGAGTTGTCGCCGGCGGCGGTGAACACCACCAGGCCCGCTTGCGCCGCGTCGGCGACGGCCGCCTCGAGCAACTTGGCCTCGTGTGGGGCGACCGAGTTCCAGCGTTTTTCGTCGGCGCCCCAACTGATCGAAAGCACGTCGCATCCTTCGGTGACCGCCGCTTGGACTGCCTCGCGGAACGCCTGAAAGTCATTGGGCGCCCAATACACCTTGATTTCGGGCATTTGACCAGTCGCATAGTGATACACCGCCGCGGCCACTTCGATGTCGAGCAGGACTTCGGCGTCTGCCTCACCGCCCGGCTGATTGGCGCCGCCGATCGGCCTGTCGGCGACAGTAATCGCGGGTAATCCGTTGCTTCTCGAGAACATATCGAGGTCTGCTTGCTTCCAGCCTCCGCCCAGCTCCAGAATTCCGATGACGCCGCCGCCAGGGCAAGCCTTTTTAGGAATTTGGTAAGCGGCGCACAGATCGGCGACTCGCCAGCTCGATACCGCACGCGCCGCCAATGGCGAAGGGAATTTGATGTACGACTTCGCGGCAGGTTGGGTCGTGGGCTTGGCGGTGCCCGGACGTTGATGCTTGACGTACGACTTGGTTGCAGTTGCCATGATACTCCTCCTGATTAAGGCGTTGAGACGGGAGACGGGTCGGTTGCGGTCAGTCAACTGCCCCCTGTTAGAAAAGATGCAATGGCGGCAAAGACCGGACGCGGCAAGTTGGAATTTTTTTGGTAATGGTGACGGAGAGCGGCGTAAAACACGTCGTGCCCGTGACTTCCGAGTCTCCGGGGCCGCGCGGATCAGCGCGGTTCGGGGGCGCAAGCGAGGTCGCTTGCGCTGGGGCGTCGATGCATTTAGTCATGCGGGGGCGATGCGCGCTCACGGATCGGCATCCAGTCGGTACTGCCGAATCGCAGGGCGACGTCGCGCGGCACTCCGCGGAACGGCATCGAGTCCGCTGCCTAACCCGCATTGGGCGTTCGGCCCGGAACTGCCGAACGGAGCGCCCCACACTTACCCGAAGTGTAAATTTGGTGTTGCGCTTTTCGGTCTTCCACCGCGGAGCGGTGACGGAGCTCTCCGAAACGTCTCATAGGCAACCGGATACATTTCTGGCTGGCGCTGAATTCGCGCGGAGCAAGCATCCACGGCGCCTAGAAAACCTTCGCCGAGTCCCGTTCGGCGCTCCTCGTGCCACGCGTAGGCGTCGGCCCGGGGTCGCGGGTGACGCGAGTCGCCAGGCGGTAGATTTTGATGCGTCTCAGGAGTCAGGATGAATGCAGCGGCCATAACGCTGCCGGATTTGGGCCTTCACGTCCTCGCACTGCAGTCCAGAGGCGGGATTGTTCATCAGATTTGTTTTGCGCCGCGCGACCTCAGCTTTTTGCCAGTCGTGAATCGGCACTGCCTCGGCGGTCGCCGCAAGATCGTCCCAAAGGTCTTCGACAAGTTGCAACGTTTCAGCCGGGCTCAAGTCAAAAACAGACAAAACACTTGGGTGACATCAGGTTCGAGCGGCTGCCAGGTGGCTGGGCAAGATTTCCCATCAACGATGTCCGCGATTCGGGCGAAGCGTCGGTGGCCAGGTCCCACACTCATGGCGGGATTGGCCTGAGCTCGCCTTCGCGCGCGGCATCGGCCGGCGGACAGGTGAGCGTCAGATCGGTCTGGCGGGCCTTGGCCAACAGCGACAAGCAGGCCAACGCCGCGCGAAACCGCGGACGCAGTTGATCGGGCACCTGGCTCTCGTCGGGCAGGCGGTCTTCGCCCGATGCCAACGCCTCGTCGTAGGCGATCAGCAGCGATTCGAAAACGTCGTCGGATGTTTCCGGCTCAGGGTCCATTGCCTCGGTTTTACGTCACGCGGGTTATGATCGGTTTTGCAGACTAACAGTGGCACGGGCGATCGCGCATAGGGTGGGCCGAGTGAAACGAGTCCCACCATCTCGGGCAGCACGACGCGGCAAGGCCCGATGTGGGAAAAAGGGCAGACTCGCTTCGCTCGGCCCATCCTACCCGCTACGGTTCGGCCCTCGCGCCGCTCCTCGCGGAACGGCACGGAGTCCGTTCCCTACAGACTGTCTGCGATGTGCAACTCGCCGCGCAATTGCTCGATCGCCCGCACCCACAATTTGCGAGCGGCCTCGGGCGAGCGATCAAGGGCTTTGCCAATTTCATCAAACGATTTCCGCTCGGTGTTTCGAAGTTGAATCACCTGCTGGTAATGCTTGGGCAGACGCGCCAAGGCCGCAGCCAGGCGGTCGAGTTCTTCGGCGGCCTCCAACACCCGGCTGGGTGTCTCGATATCGCCGCGAAACTCGGAACCGCCCGTCTGCCCATCGCAAGACGAAAGCGGCTGCTCGCGGCGAACGTTTCTCTTCGCCGCGCGGCGGAAGCGGCGCACGGCCTGCCCGGCTTCGTTGTTCAAAATGCGCCGCAGCCAGGCGAACACTTCTTCTTCGCTGGTTCCGCGGAACTGGCCGAACCCCCGCCCGGCACGCAAAAACGTCTCTTGCACGAGGTCCGATGCCTCGAGCTTGCCGCGCAAGCCGCGATCGATTTCGCGGTCGGCCACCAGCAACAAATAATTGCGGCAGCGCTCGAACAATCGGCCTTGCGCGTCGGCGGAGCCATCGCGTCCCTCATCGATCCACCCTTGAACGTCCGTTTTGAGCTGAAGCCCCGCCGCGTGTTGCGTTTCCATGGGAGAAGATGCCCAAAAAGAGAAAAGCAGACGCGCGGCGTCATGGCGCGCCAAAAAAGGACCGCTCAGAGCATCCCCACAAATGGGCGGGTTGTCAAGTTGATTCTCCGGCGAATAGCGCCGATCGTGAATTGACCTTTCCTCACGCCACAACCGTTCGCGAGCGTTTCTCCAATGTGGGACAGCCGCCCCGGCTGTCTCCCGGCCGCCAAAGGCCACCGCAACCCAGCCGAGGGCGGCTGGGCCACATGTCGATTTAGCACCGACGGTAATGCGCATCGGTGGCGCATCTTCACATGTTCGTGGCATCATCCGCCGCCTGCCCGTCGACCAACGAGTCGAGCGCGGCGGCCAGGGCGGCGTTGTGCTGGTCGGTCAGGGCGTAGACGCGGCAAATGCGGTAACTGACGGGTATCTGTCGAAAAAGCTCGCTGGCCGTCAGCTCGCGGATGCCGCCAAGGGCCGGGTCAAACAGAAAGTTCTGCCCGGCGGCGGCGCCGCGCGTGCCGGGCCGGTGAACGTGCCGCGCCAAGTCGATACGCAGCGGTAGCTCGCGCAGCTCGCCGGGAAGCTGGGCACGCAGCGCAGCTTCGACAAACGACGGCTGACTGAAGAGACTGCTCGATTCGCCGGCCGTGGGCGAGAAAAACAGCGTCCGCTCGCAGGCCATCTTCCAGCGAACCTGCCGCGCGAGCAACGCCCGCCAACGCAGCCCCAGCGCCCGCCGCCCGGCATCGGGCGAGTCGGCCCAGCGGGCGGCGTCGAGCAGCAGCGACCATTCGGTGAACCGCTGGTATTCGTCGAGTCGCTCCAGCGGATTGCCGGGGAAGAGCAACTCGCCGCTGTCGGCGAACAGGTCGGCCAGGTCGAGATCGATCGCCCGCACCGTGCGATGAAAATAGAGCGAGCGAAACAGTTCCGCCCGCACGCTGATGAACCGCACCAAGGCCGGCAGGCCACGGGCGTGAATCGTCAGTCCCCGCGGGCTGAAAAAGCTGTAGTGCAGCAGCCGCTCGAGATCGAAGGCCTGCGTGTTGTAGCCCGACATGTAGGCGTCGCGCAGCACAAAGTCCATGTTGTCGACGGTATACAGCCCGCTAAAGAGGCTGCGCAAATGCGCCAGCCACTGCGACGCGGCGCGGTCGCCGGGCTTGGGCCGCGTGATGAGGTAGCCGATTTGCGCGGGGTCGAGCTGCTCGCTGTCGGCCAGGCGGCTGTGGGGATTTCGCCGCACGCCGCGAATCAGCTCGCCAAGCTGCTCGGCGATGATCACGCGGCCCAGCGTCTCGTGATTCAGCCCGAAGCGCGAGAGAAAATGCTCGTCGAAGAAATGTCCGAACGGACCATGTCCAACGTCGTGCAACAGGGCGGCCAGCCGCAGGAGCGATTCGACATATCCTCGGCTGGGCACAGCGGGGCAGGCTTCGGCCAGGCTGTCGTACAGGGCAGCCACGGCGCGGCTGGCCAGGTGCATGGCCCCCAGCACGTGCTGGAACCGCGTGTGTTCGGCGGCGGGAAACACCCACCAGGCGGTTTGAAGTTGATGGATCTGCCGCAGCCGCTGCACCCAGGCGTGGTCGATCAGGTCGCGCTCGCAGATTTCGCCCAGCGTCGAGGGCCGGCTGGCAAAGGCGATGTAGCCGTGAAGGGGGTCGTAGCTGAGGGCATCGAGCTGGTAGTCTCGCATGCGGGAATTATTGCGGTTTGGCGTTCTGTCGGGAACACCGTAAAGACTGATCTTACGTTTGACGTCTGTAGGGAACGGACTCCGTGCCGTTCCGCGAACTACCGATTGAACGTCGCGCCGGCAGACACACGCCGCGGCAGACCCGTATGGAACACTGATTATCGCTGATCTGCACTAATCTCAATATTGATCGGCTTCTTTCGATTAGCGAAGATTATCGTGGATGACTCGATGAACTGCGCAAAGGTGGGACTCGCTTCGCTCGACCCCCTACGGTTCTCGAGACGGGCGGCCACAAGGGCCGGGGCTGCCTGGCCATAGCCTGCCGACGGTTCAACCGTCTACAATACACGATTGCGGACTCGTTCAGCGCCGCAAACCGCTAGGGCATCGCCGAGCCTCTGCCCTGGCCACCGAGTGTTTTTGGCGTTGCTGCTCCCGATTACCAAATGTCTATCGACCTTCCTTCCACCTTGCCCATCGTCGATCCACCAGCCCGCGCGCCCGCCGTTGCGCAGCGGCCGCTGCCGATGACGCGGGCGGAAATGCACGAGCGCGGCTGGGACGAGGTCGATGTGGTGTTCGTCACGGGCGACGCGTATGTCGATCACCCCAGCTTCGCCATGGCCCTGCTGGGCCGGCTGCTCGAGACCGAGGGCTTTCGCGTGGCCATTCTGAGCCAGCCCGACTGGCGTTCGTGCGAGGCTTGGCGCACCTTTGGCAAGCCGCGGCTGTGCTTCGCCATCAGCGCCGGCAACATGGACTCGATGATCAACCACTACACCGCCAACCGCAAGGTCCGCAACGACGACGCCTACAGTCCCGGCGGCAAGATCGGCCTGCGGCCCGACCGGGCCACGCTGGCCTATTGCCAACGCGCGCGCGAGGCGTATAAGGGCGTGCCCGTCATCGCCGGCGGAGTCGAAGCCAGCCTGCGGCGGCTGGCTCACTACGATTATTGGAGCGACACGGTCCGCCGCTCGATCCTGCTCGATTGCAAGGCCGACCTGGTGGTGTTTGGCATGGGCGAGCGGCCGCTGGTCGAGATTGTCCATCGCCTGGCGGGGGGCGAAACGGTGCGCGAGCTGCGCGACTTGCGGGGCGTGGCCTATCGGCTCGGCGCCAGCGAAGCTCCGCCGACCGACGACACGATCAGCCTGCCCAGCTACGAAAAGGTCTTGGCCGACAAATGGGCCTTCGCCGAAATGACGAAGATCGCCCATCACGAGACGAATCCCTACAACGCCCGGCGATTGACGCAGCGGCACGACCGCGAAACCGTGGTGGTCAATCCGCCCGCCTTCCCGCTGAGCGAGGCCGAGATGGACCGCGTGTACGGGCTGCCGTACACACGCCATCCGCACCCCAGCTACGGAAACCAGCGGATTCCAGCTTATGAAGTCGTCAAAGACTCGGTGCAAATCATGCGCGGCTGCTTCGGCGGCTGCACGTTCTGCTCGATCACGGCTCACGAGGGACGGATCATCCAAAGCCGCAGCCAGCAGTCGGTATTGGGCGAAATCCGGCAGATGACGGCCGACCCCAAATTTTCGGGGGTGGTCAGCGACATCGGCGGTCCCACGGCGAACATGTATCAGATGCGTTGCACGCGGCCCGAGGTCGAAGCCCGCTGCCGCCGGCTGAGTTGCGTGCATCCGACCATCTGCAAGCTGCTGGGCACCGATCACGGCCCGCTGGTCGAGCTGATGAAGCAGGCCCGCAACGAGCCGGGCGTGAAAAAGGTGCTCGTCGCCTCGGGCATTCGCATGGACCTGGCCCGCCGCAGCCCGGAATACATGCGCGAATTGGTCACCCATCACGTGGGCGGGCATCTGAAAGTCGCCCCGGAGCATGTCGATCCGCAGGTGCTCTCGCTGATGAAGAAGCCCGACCAGGAAGATTTTTTGGGCTTCGACCGCGAGTTCAAAAAAGCTTCGCGTGCGGCTGGCAAGAAGCAGTACCTAATTCCCTATTTCATCGCCAGCCATCCGGGCAGCGACCTCGATTCGATGATCGAGCTGGCGTTGTTCTTAAAGCGCAATCACTATCGCCCCGACCAGGTGCAAGATTTTATTCCCAGCCCGTTCGACATCGCGGCGTGCATGTATCACACCGGGCTCGATCCCTTCACCAAGCGGCCGGTGTTTATTGCCAAGCACCTGCGCGACCGGCGCCTTCAACGGGCGCTCTTGCAATTCTTCAAGCCCGAGAATTATTTCGAGGTCCGCAAGGCGCTGGAGCAGGCCGGGCGGCAAGATTTGATCGGTAGCGATTGCGATTGCCTGATCGCGGCGAATCCGCCGAAAGAGGCGCTCGACCGCCGCCGCCGGCAGGCCAACGACGAAGTGCGCGAGCAGCGCGAGGGCGACCACATTCGTTCCGGCAAGGGCGGTTATCGGCCCCACCGAAAGACACACGCCAGGCGAGCACGGTAGATTATTTGCAACGCGTCGCCGGTGACCCCAGCCTTATGATGTCACCTTTTGTTGAGAGTGCTTCAGGTGGCTTTCCAGGGCCGCCAGCATCTCTTCGTCCTCAACGTCCCAGATGCCCGTATCCTGCGGCTCGCTCAGTTGCCGAGCCCAACCTGCGGTATTGGCCACCAACTGGCCTAAGCGCCAGTCGGGATACTGCTCACTCATTTGGGCCAATAGTCGCAACAGTTTTTCGCGACTGGACTCATCGTAATCTGTGAGCTTCAACGGGTCAGCCCCTTGATGACGACTAGGCGGCAACCGCAGCAGTGCAGGATCAACATCCAAAAACCGACCTGCGGCCACTCGATCTCCTCTTTCGAGCCACTCGCGACTTCGATCCGGCGGCTCATTCTTTCTCCTTCCAGAATAACCGCATTGTGATGGCCCGCAAGCCAGCGATGCTCGCGGCGGGGCCAACGAGATAGTTTGATTACTGCATCGTTATGTCGGACGATCAAGACCACTGGCGGTCTTTCTCGTGACGCAATCTCCAGATAGACTAATAACGATCGGGGATGCCCAGTGACACTGCCTCCTATGCCACTACTGGACCACTTCAACCCGCCTTTGAGCCGAACGCACCCGTGGCGTAGCTTTCACGGGGCCTGGGCCGCGGCCATGGCCCGGTTGCTCAACCAGGGCGTCCTGCCCGTAGGCTATTACGCCGTTCCCCTCGTGGACCGCGACGGACCTATTGAAATCGACGTTGCCACACTTCAAGACTCGGAGGGATCTGGCTTCGAGAGCGGTGGTTTCGAGCCGACGACATGGACTGCACCCGCCCCCGCCGTCGCGGTCGCGGTCGATCTGGCCACGGTCGATGGAGTTCAGGTTCACGTGTTTGCCAACGACGGCGATCCGCGCCTCGCGGCCGCGGTCGAACTGCTCAGCCCGCGGAACAAAGACCGCCCGGCAGCCCGGCAGGCGTTCGCGGTCAAGTGCGTCGGCTACCTGCAGCAGGGCAGCAGCGTCGTGGTTGTGGATACGGTCACCACGGGACGAGCTGACTTGAGAAGCACCATTCTGTCACTGCTCGGAGTCGATAGGGGCGCGGCATCGCTAGCGCCGGCGAGCCTTTCGGCAGTTTCCTACCGAGCGGTGGGGCGTGACGAAGAATCGCAACAACTTGAGGTTTGGCCGGCGCCGCTTGCTCTGGGCCAGCCATTGCCAACCCTCCCCTTATGGATCGCCTCTGATTTTTCAGTGCCTCTTGATCTGGAAGCCAGCTATCAGATGACGTGCGCGGACCTCCGCATTCATCAATCATCCGTTCTGCCAGTTCCGAGTGGCGCCGCGCGCGGCGAGGTCGAGCCGACGGCATAATCGGATTAGTTCAATCCAGGAGCGCCCCGAATGGAGCGAGCAAAGACAGGCTTGGGAGGTCGAGGCGCAACCAACGATTTGCAACAGCGGGTTCGCCGGGCGGCCGAGCAATGCCTCGAGCGCGATGGCGCCGTCGGCCCGCTCGAATTGCTTCAGCAGATGCTGTTTCTGCAGCCGGTTCACTTTCAGGCCTGGCAGAAAGGCAATCCGTATTATGCTGGGCTCGAACCGCACATTCAGTGCGGTCCGGCCAAGTTGGAAAAGACTTACCAGCATTTCCACGATTGGGTCCGGCAGCAAGGATTGGCGCCGGTGGAAGTCCCTTACCGCCGCTTGACGCCGAACGGGCCGGAGATACTGCCCGTTACGGCCGACGGCGACGTCGAGCGTGAACGCTTCTTTCGCACGCGCTATGCGCCCGCGGAGCTGACGGACAAGAAGGCAAAGAAGCGGCTCGACAAGCTCGACAAGGCGCCGGAGGTAGTCGTCTACGAACTGACCAGCCCGGCCAGCCAGTGCAGCGAGTGCCACGCCGAAATCTTGAAGGGATCGTTGTTATTCCTGCGGCAAACCCAACCACTTTGCCTGGCTTGCGCCGATCTTGACCAGCTTGTCTTTCTGCCCAGCGGCGGTACGGCCCTGACGCGCCGCGCTCGGAAGTACAGTGCGCTGAGTGCCGTGGTGGTGCGCTTCAGCCGCGCGCGCAATCGCTATGAGCGCCAGGGCATCCTCGTCACGCCGGACGCCCTGGCACAGGCCGAGCGCGAGTGTGGCGAAGCTACGTCTCGAGGCTGAGGACGTTGTCCTACCACGACGTGCTGGAAAGTGGGGTCAGCAGACTCGCCCTCGCTGGTTCGCGCGGTGGAAAGGTAGAATACAGTTGATCGGGCCGGAGCTTTCAGAATTTCGACCCGCTTGCCAAATGGGGGGTGATCGGCTGCGCGCCGCCGATCCACTCATTCCCAGGCGGGGATCTTAATTGCCACCGCGGTTGCTTTCAAGAGGAGCCAATCCATGAACAGTCCGTTTCCGGGCACGGACCCTTACCTGGAGCAGCACTGGCTCGATATCCATCAACGATTAGTCATTTACGGCTGCGATCAGATTCAGGAGTCATTACCACGAGATTTATTGGCCCGCGTCGAAGAGCGGCTCATGGTCGAGCCCGATGACTCGCCGGCACGCGGAATCCATCCTGACGTGCGCGTCGTGGAGCAAAACGCGCCCGCAAGGGCTTTGGGGGCCGCCGGTGTCGCCGTTGCGGAAGAGATCGAAGCCCCGGCGCTGATTGAACTGGATGACGAACCGATCACTGAGGGCTTTATCAAAATCACCGACTCAAAGTCGGAGAAAGTAGTCACCGTCATTGAAGTCTTGAGCTTGACGAACAAACTGCCCGGCGAAGGGCAGCGCCTTTATCGGCAAGAGCAAGAGGAGTTGAACGCGGGCGGCGTCAGCCTGGTGGAGATTGATTTATTGCGCGCCGGTGGACATGTGCTCAATGTGCCGAGCCGGCTCATTCCGCGCGACTATCGTACTCCCTGCCGCGTTTGCGTGCGGCGAGGCTGGCGTCCGCGGCGCGTTGAGCTTTATCGCGCCCCGCTTGAGAAGCGATTGCCGACGATTCAGATACCTCTGCGCGAAACGGACCAAGACGTGCCGCTCGATCTGGAAGCGCTGATGGAGCTTTGCTACCGCAATGGCCGGTATGATCGGACCGATTACACCCTCGATCCCGATCCGCCGTTCGACCCGGCGACCGCCGCCTGGGCGAATGAGTTGCTGAAGGCGAAGGGATTGCGGTAGCGCCGTAGATCTCCGCGTAGGGTGGAACGAGCTCGCGAGTCCCACCGTTCATGGCAGCGGGGCGTTAAATGGCGTATTTTCGCCCGATGGTGGGGCTCGCGGCGCTCGGCCCATCCTACACTTCGCGCGATCGTGCGCCACCGGAGGTTTATGGGCGCGTGACACACGCGCTTGCAGTTCGGCCCACCAGCGATCACAATAATCGCCGTACCAGCTTGCCATCGCCCGCTTCCAGGAGACGCACCATGCTTTGCCGCTTGTTCTGTTTGATCGCCGCCGCGCTTGGTGTCGCATCGGCCGCCTACGCCGCCGAAAGTAAAGGCAAAACCTACGACGACCCAAAAGCCGCCCAGGCCGATCCCGACTTCGCCGTGCAGGGCGAATACACCGGCGAACTGCGGACCGACGAAGGCCCGCACAAAGTGGGCGTGCAGGTCATTGCCCTTGGCGGCGGCAAGTTTCATGCGGTCTTTTACCGCGGCGGACTGCCCGGCGACGGCTGGGACAAAGAACATAAGCGTGAGGGCGACGGCGAAACCAAAGACGGCGTGACCAGGTTTCGCGGCGACCGCGGTTCGGCCCGCATCAAGCAAGGCGTGATGACGCTCAGCAGCGACGACGGCCAGGACGTGGCCGAGCTGAAGCGCGTCGAGCGCAAAAGCCCGACCCTGGGCAAGCAGCCGCCGCAAGGCGCCATCGTGCTCTTCGACGGCAAGAACGCCGACGAGTTTCCGGGCGGCAAGCTGACGGAAGATGGTCTGCTGATTCAGGGCGTCACCAGCAAGCGCAAATTTGGCGATCACACGCTGCACCTGGAGTTCCGCCTGCCCTTCATGCCCGAGGCCCGCGACCAGGGCCGCGGCAACAGCGGCTGCTATGAGCAGGGGCGTTACGAATTGCAGATTCTCGATTCGTTCGGCCTGGCGGGCAAGAACAACGAGTGCGGCGGCATCTATACGATCCGCGATCCCGATTTGAACATGTGCTATCCGCCGCTGGTCTGGCAGACCTACGACATCGACTTTACGGCGGCCAAGTACGACGCCTCGGGCAAGAAGACACAAAACGCCCGGATCACGGTTCGTCACAATGGCGTGCCAGTCCAGCCCGACGTCGAGCTACCCAGCGGCACGCCCGGCGGCACGATGGGCGAGGGCGCTGAAAAAGGTCCGATTCACCTGCAAAACCACGGCAACCCGGTGCGGTTCCGCAACATCTGGGTCGTCGAAAAGTAAGACGCCCCTCAGAACCACCGGCCTTTGTGGCCCCTCGGTAGCCCCGGCCCTTGTGGCCGGCTGGGGTGGGCATCGGCCCAAATTCTGAGAAACTCCGCAAATCGCTCTAGCAACGGGGCTAGATTTGTAGTATAGAAGCCCTACCGATGGGGATTGATGCTCTGGCTGACGATAGGTCTGCCGGGCCGCCCCGTCTCACCCCAGGCGAGCACCTGATTGGATTCGCGGCCTCGGCCGCCAGACTCTCTTATCTTGTCCATGCTCGCTCTTGCCTTCTCTGGTGTTTGCCCCGCGGAATTCTACCGCGGTTCTCTTTGTTCTGTGTTTGTTTCTGAAGGGTTCGTTCGATGAAGATGTATGTTGGTAACCTGGCTTGGGGAGTCACGCAGGCAGACCTCGAGGGGCTGTTTGGCGCCTATGGCGCGGTGCGTTCGGTCGAGGTGATTATGGACCGCGAGACCGGCCGCTCGCGCGGCTTCGGGTTTGTCGAGATGGAGAGCCAGGATGCCGCTCAACAAGCCATGCAGGCGCTCAACGGCGCCCCGTTTCAAGGCCGCAATCTGACGGTCAATGAGGCCCGCGAGCGCACGCCCCGGGCGGGCGGAGGCGGTGGTGGCGGCGGCGGACGCGGTGGCTACGGCGGCGGACGAGGCGGACACGGCGGCGGACGCGGCCGCGATTATTGATCGGCGTGGTATACTTAACGCCCTGCGTCCGCTTTGAGGCTCCGCGGGGTGCGCCATGCCCGACCAGTTCGATCCGTATTACAAGTGGCTGGGCATTCGCCCGAAAGACCAGCCGCCGCACCATTACCGCCTGCTCAGCATCGAACTGTTTGAAACCGATCCCGATGTGATCGAGCAAGCAGCCGACCGGCTGATGGCGTTTTTGCGTACGGTCCAGACCGGGCAGCATTCGGCGCTTTCGCAGAAGCTGCTCAACGAGGTGGCCGCGGCCCGGCTCTGCCTGCTCGAGCCGGCGCGGCGCACCGCTTACGATGAATCGCTGCGCGCCCGCTTGTCCGCGGCGGAACCTGCGCCCCAAGTCGAGACGCCGCGTGCGCCCGTCGCCGCGGCGCCCCTCCAGCCGGCGCGGACAGCGCCGGCCCCGGTCGCCATGGCCCGGCCCGTCGTTCAACCCGCCGTGGCGTCGGCCCAAACTTCCCGCCCGGCTCGCAAGCGATTGCCCAAACCGGCCTTGGCCGTCGTCGTCGCGGGTTTCGCCGCAGGCGGCATTGCGCTGTTGTTGGCGAAGATGTCGTCTGACACGGCTCGGTCGACATCTCAAGCCACGCCGGCAGATCCAGCAACTTCCGAGCAATCGCGTTCGTCCCACGCCCAGCTGACGGTTGAACCAGCCAACTCACCTTCGCCGCCCCGCGCGGCGTCGCCTGCGGAACCGATGGCGACTGAGACCCATGGTTCGCCGTCCGCGCCGCTCGCGCCATCGCCGCGCGACGACGCGATGGCCTGGCTGGAGCAAGCCGGCGCCCGGCTCGAGCGCGATCCGGCCAGCCAAGCATTGACCAGGATCGATTTGTCAGGTCAGCAGCTTTCCGACGACGACCTTGCGCGGTTGCGGCCGCTGGAAAGTCTGCGATCGCTTGGGCTGAATGGCACGCCTATCGGAGATCAAGGACTGCAAGCTCTTACTGCGTTGCCTCAACTCGAAGCGCTCAATCTCGCTGAAACGCGCGTCACCAACCAGGGGCTGCGGCACCTTGAACTGCTGGTCCACCTCAACTGGCTCGATCTCTCCAGCACCGCGGTGAGCGACGCCGGGCTCGAGTCGCTGGCCCGCCTGCGCGAGCTGCGCGTGCTGAACCTGCAATACACCAAGGTGACTGACGCCGGCTTGCCACGGCTGGCCCAACTGGCCGACTTGAGCTGGCTTTGTCTGCAAGGGCTTCCTGTGACAGACGCCGCCTTGCCGGCATTGCATCGACTGAGCCATCTGGAACATTTGGTGCTCAAAAACACGCCCGTGAGCTCGGCCGGCGTGGCCAGGTTACAGGCCGCCTTGCCGCGTCTGACGATCGACGGCGATCCTGCACAACTTGCGGCATCGCCGCCAGCGCCACCCCAGCCAGATCCGGAACCGCCTCGGCCATCGCCGGAGCCCATGCCCGTTCAACCGGCGGCGCTCGATGTGGCTGCGGCGGTGCGCAAGGTGCGCGGCCGGCTGATGGCCGAAAAGGGCACACAAGAAAAAACGCCCATCAGCCTGCGCGTCGATAATGACGACGCCACCGATGCCGACCTGGAGTTTATTCAAACGTTGACGACGCTTCGCCGACTCGAGCTGCGCGGCAAGCGAATCGGCGATCCGGCGCTTGCCTATCTGAAGCCGCTGACGCTGCTCACCGAATTGACCATCGACCGTGCGGCAATCAGCGACGCCGGGCTGGAAAGCCTGACTGACCTGACCGAGCTGGCGACTTTGCGCCTGACCAACCTGCCCATCGGCGATCCCGCATTGAAACACCTGCATGGCTTGCAGAACCTCAAGCTGCTCGATCTTTCGAACACCCAGGTTGCGGGCCCAGGGTTGTCGCAGCTTCGCTCCCCGGCATTGGAAGAGTTGGTGCTCGACGGCACGAAGGTCAGCGACCGCAGCATGTCGGCGATCGCCCAACTGCGCCATCTGCGTAGGCTTTCGCTGGAGGGCAGCGAAGTCGGCGATAAGGGATTGCTGCGGCTCAAGAAGCTCAAGTCGCTGCAGCAAGTGCGGGCGTCGGGCACGCGCGTCACCGGGTCGGGCGTCGACCGCTTCCGTGAAGGCAAGAAAGTGGCGGTGATCACCGGCTCCCGCACCCGTGCGACGACGCGGGCCGCCCGGCGTTCGGCGGAAATGCGAATTGGATTTCCGCTGAACAATCCCGTGGCGCAAGGGCGCGGCGCCGCCCTGGCGTTCGAGCCAACCGCGCAAATGGCGGCGGCCGCCGCCGAACTGCAAACCCAAGGCGCGAGGTTTAACCACAATTTTTCGCCGGGATCGAACGTGCCCGGCGGGGTGATGCTGCAAGGTCCGCAAGTGACCGATCAAACCGTGCGTCTGCTCAAAGAGCTGCCTTACCTTCGCTCGATCAACTTCTGGAACTGCCCCAACGTGACCGACGCGGGCATGCAGCAACTGGCGGAGATGACCAGTCTCCTCGAGCTGACGCTGCTGAGAACCAAAACCACCGATCGAGGACTCGAGCAACTGACCGCGCTGAAAAGCTTGACGTCGCTGCAACTGAACGACATCCCCATCACCGATCTCAGCCCGCTCGATCAGTTTGCCGATCTCCGCAAGTTGAATCTTTGGCAAATCAATCTTTCTGCCGAGGGCTTGCGGCCCGTCGGGCGGCTGAAACGTCTGGAAGAACTCGATATCTCGGGACCACAGGTGGCGGACGAGGCAATGGCGTTTCTGGCCGAGTTGCGGTCGCTTCGCCGTCTGCGGCTGACTTGCCCGAACCTGACCGACGCCACACTGGCTCCTATCAGCGGCTTGACAAGCTTGAAAGTCTTAATTCTCTGGGGCCCGCGGGTGGGCGACGCCGGATTGGCGCATCTCGACCCGCTCGATCAGCTCGAAGAACTCGAACTTGGCGAGTGTACCGTAACCGACGACGGACTGGCACACCTTCTCAGGCACGCCTCGTTGACGACGCTGACCGCCGAATCGCGCGGAATTGGCGATGCGGGCGCAAAGCAGCTCGCGCGGCTGTTGCAATTGCGGCGGCTTAGCCTCAAAAACTCTTCCTTTGGCGATGCGGGGCTGGCCCAACTGGCGACGCTGCCGCAATTGAGCAATCTCGATGTTTCTTCAACTCAGATCTCCGACGCCGGGCTGAAGCACCTGCGTCAAGCCGCTTCGTTGTCCACTCTGCGGCTGAGCAACACCGCCGTGGGCGACGCTGGGTTGGCGTGGCTGCAAGGCATGCCCCGTTTGCAGAGTCTGTCGCTCGACGGCACGAAGGTGACCAACCGCGGCCTGCAAGAGCTGCGCGGCATTGCCTCATTGCGTTGGGTCAACTTGAGCAAGACCGCCGTGACCGACGACGCCATTGCCGAGCTGCGTCAGGTATTGCCCATGCTCAACATCAATCGAAACTGAGCGTGCATTCGGTTGGCGGCTTACCTAGGCCACTAGGAACCCGCGGCGCGGCAAGGCATAATGGCGCTGCCATGTCTACCAACGTCAGCGCAGTCGCCAAAAAAATTATCGGCAACGTCGAGAAGGTCATCCTGGGCAAGCGGCAAGAGTTGCTGCTGGCGATGGTGGCGTATCTTTGCGAAGGGCACATTCTGCTGGAAGACGTGCCCGGCGTGGCCAAAACGATGCTCGCCCGCGCGCTGGCCCGCAGCATCGATTGCGCGTTCAAGCGCGTGCAGTGCACACCCGACCTCTTGCCTTCCGACATCACCGGCGCCTCGATCTTCAATCAGAAAGAGGCCGAATTCGTCTTTCGCCCGGGGCCGATCTTCGCGCAGATTGTGTTGGCCGACGAAATCAACCGGGCCACGCCCCGCACCCAGTCGGCCCTGCTGGAGGCGATGGCCGAAAGCCGCGTGACCGTCGACGGCCAGACCTACGACCTGGAGCGGCCCTTCATGGTCATCGCCACACAGAACCCGGTCGATCATGAAGGCACGTTCCCGCTGCCCGAAGCGCAACTCGACCGCTTTCTGGTCCGCCTCAGCCTGGGCTATCCCAGCTTCGAAGACGAAGGCAAGATGCTCGAACGGCTGCAACGAGGCCATCCGATCGAGCAGATCGAGCCGGTGGTGGCGCCGGCCGACGTGATCGCCTGTCAGCAGGCGGTGCGCGAAGTGTACGTCGACGAAAAGGTACGCAATTACGTGCTCGAAATCGTGCAAAGCACACGGTTGCACGACGACGTGGCCCTGGGCGGCAGTCCTCGGGCATCGCTGGCGCTGTTCCGCACCTCGCAAGCGGTGGCGGCGATGCGCGGCAACAACTTTGTGTTGCCCGACGATGTCAAACGCATGGCCGCGCCGGTGCTCACGCATCGGCTGGTGCTGAAGCCCGAAAGCCGGCTGCGGCGCGTCAGCGCCGCCAAGGTGGTCGAAGACGTGTTGGCTGAAGTGCCGGTGCCGACGACCGCCAAAGGAGCCGCCGCCTCATGAGGTGGTATCTCGGCGCGATTGCGGTGTTGATCGTGTCGCTGGTGTTCGGGCTGGGATTGCTGGCCTACGCCATGTATGTGCTGCTGGGCGTGATGCTGGTCAGCCGGTTCGTCGCTCGCTATTGGATCGACCATCTCACGGCCACGCGCGAGTGCAACCGTCTGACCGCCGAAATCGGCGACAAGCTGGGCGTGGCCGTTCAAGTGCGCAACGGCGGCGGGCTGCCGGTGGCCTGGGTGCTGGTCGAAGACAGCTTGCCGCGGCAGGCCCTGGTGCAGCGCCCGCCGCGGCTGAAGGTTCACAACCGACGGCTGATGATCGGCATGCTCTGGCGCGGCGGGCAGAAGACCATGCTCTACCAGGTTGAGTTCCAGATGCGCGGCTATTATCAGATCGGCCCGGTGGTGGTCGAAACCGGCGATTTGTTCGGCCTGCATCGACGCTATCGCGTGGCGACGGAGCCGCACTTTGTGCTGGTCTACCCGCGATTGGTGCCTCTGGCCGGCTACGACCTGGCTTCACGGCGGCCCGTGGGCGAAATTCGCCTCACGCACCGGCTGTTTGAGGACCCCACGCGCATCGCGGGTCTGCGGCTGTATCAAGAGGGAGATCCGCTCAATCGCGTCAACTGGCGCGCCACCGCCCGAACCGGCGTTTTGCACAGCAAGATCTACGAACCCTCGACGATTGCCGGCGCCACCGTGGTGATGGGATTTCATCGCGATGACTATCCAAAAAGCAACGAACCGCTGCGTTCTGAGCTGGCGGTGACCACGGCGGCCTCGATCGCCAACGAAGTCTATCTGATGGGGCAACAGATCGGGCTGGTGACCAATGGCCGCGATGCCGCCGACCGCATTCGGCAAGAAGGCTGGTCGCACGATTATCGCACGCGATCCGCCGCGCAGGCCAATGTGAACATGGTTGAGCAAAGCGAGCGGCTGCGGCCCGTGCTCGTGCCCACGCGGCAAGGCCCCGAGCAGCTTTGGCGCATTCTGGAGACACTCGCGCGAGTCGAGTTGACCGATGGCTTGTCGTTCAGCCAGCTTCTGGCCGAGAGCACCAGCCGCTTGCCGCGCGACGCCACGGTGGTGGCGGTGCTGGCCCGGGTCGAGCCCGAGACGGCGTTGGCGTTGGGCATTCTGCGCCGCCGCGGTCATGCGGTGGTGGTCGTGCTGGTGGTGTTCGACGATTTCGAGTTCGAGGATTATGCCGGGCGGCTTTTGGCCCAAGGCATTGAGTCGCGCCGAGTGACCGATGAGGCGTCAATTAGCCTGTTGTGCGGGCAGCACCTGGTACGGTGAAAGGCGGCTTGCATTCGGCCAACGATTCTTCCAGCTCGCGCAGAGCGTTCACGAGGTCTTGAATTCGCAGCGGCCGGGTCAATTGCCGGACGATGTCCACTTCGGCCGCCAGAAAGTCTTGTATGTAATCGTCCGCGCTGCTGATGCGGACCACGTGCCTGTTGCTCGAGGCGGGGATTTGCTGAATCCGACGGGCCATCTCGTAGCCGAGATATGCCGGCCGACCGCTATTAAGAACGACGAAATCCGGGGCATATCGCCGCGTGAAATCGACGCACTCGTCGGGAGAAACGCAGTCCAGCACTTCGGCCCCCATTCGCCTCAAACAGGGGGCGATCGAGTGCAACGACTCTCCCTGTCGCTCGAACAAAACAACGCGTCGCGAGCGAGACAGCGTGATTTGCGAATCGTAGGTCAGGGCAAACCGCTTCTTCGGCGACCCGATGCAACGCGTCCGGCGAGTCGAGCCAAGCGCCTGCCGGCTAGCGTTGGCTTGCATCGCCAGCGACTTCGTTTGCTCGAGGAGGTTGGCGTTGGGAATCACGATCAATTGCCGAATCTCATCAAGTACGCGAGCCAATTCGACGGGTGGCAGAGCCTTGGTCGCTAGCCCTTCTCCACCCGTGGGAACGACTTGAACGCGCCCTCCGTTTTGAAGAAAATCGGCATACACGGCCAAGGGGATCGCGCCGAATTCGGCCCGGCGCCGAAAGCGCCGGACATGAGCACAGCCGTCAAAGGTGCGCTGCCCGATGTCGATTAACACCAAGTCGGGCTGAAATCGGCGGGCCTCGCAGATAGGATAGGCACGTCCGTCGACGGTGTCGACTTCGTTGCCCCACTGCCGAAGGACCATCGAAACCACACGCTCCTCGTCGCCCACTACGAAGACGCGAACGGGCATCGCGTGAGACTCTGGCATAGCCGTTTCCTCCTTGACCCAAGCCTGGGGCGGCTTTACGAGATTCCGGCCTTGGAAGTGAGTCGACAGTCTGAAAAGCCCGCGTCCCAGCGGTATCCCGTATTCTAGGGAGGCACGCAAGCACCACAAGTGGCTAGTTGATAAAATGCGCCGTGAGCAAAGCTTGCGCCGCCCCGCTCAATGCAACGGGCACCAATCTTGCACGACAAATGGCACACGCTAGATCTCTGAATTGGAGCAAACCACCATGAGAGAAACCCACCTCACCTTTCCCGAACTTGGCCTGATTGCCGGTACACGCGCTGCGCTGGGTGCGGGACTGGGCCTGCTGATGGCCGATCGTTTTTCGCCCGAACAACGCCGAGCGGTCGGCTGGACTTTAGTGGCGGTCGGCGCCCTGACCACGGTGCCGCTGGTGACCGAGGCGCTCGGCCGTTGTTGCTCAGACGGGCAGGCCCGCTAGCCCGAAGCCAAGCGGTTCGCCGTCATTTACCGCCAGCGCATCGGGGTGATCGACTTCATGACGGTTTCCGCTTACGGTCACGACCGTGAACGGCCGGAAGGGCGCGCGGTGCTTGAACGCCAGGATCGCCGCGGTAAATGTGTCGCGGTCCATGGATCCGTGGCTCTAGCCGCCGAGTTTTAGCAAGATTGCCATCACGATCAGCAGCACCGCCAGGCAAAGCGAAGCGGTGATGATGTTGCGCCGCAGGCGGCGGTGCTGACGTTCTTCCTCGGTGAGTTTTCGCTGCGCACGGTCGCCGGGCTCCTCGGGCAACGTCTGCGGTTTGCGGGCCGCGGGAGCGACCGGCGCGGCGGTTGATGGGGCTGCCAGCGGCGCGATCCTGGGCGCCATGATGGGCACGGCTGCGGGGGCCGCCGCGGCAACTGGCGGAACCGTCGACGTGGCGGGAGGCGCAACCGATGCCATGGGAGGCGCAACCGGCGCGATCGGAGGCGCGGCAGACGCTCGCGGCGGCGCCGCCGAAAACACCGGCGGAACGCTCCGAGCCACGGGCGGCGGACCGGCCGCGGGCAACACGCTGGGCGGAGGCATCGCGCCGGCCAAGGGCGGTTTTCCAGCGGCGATCGGTGGAGGGCCCGACGCGCGTGGCGGGCCCGCGCTGACCGGCGGCGGCCCGCCCACGACCGCCGCTCCGCCGGGCTGGAGCGCCGCATTCGGCCCCAGGGGGGTCACCACCACCGCGCGTTCGCAACGGGGGCATTGCGTCTCGCGGCCCGCCATCGAACTGTCGATCTGAGCGGTCGCTCCACAACGCGGACAGCCAAAAAAAATCGCCGGCATCCCCATTCCCCACTTGACGTTCGCAAACCATTTATCGTAGCCGCCGCTATCCGCAGGGCAACCGCGATCGTATGCTGTCGGAAATGGAGCCGTTACCTCTTCCCCCCGGACAACAGTTGGCCGCGCCCGGCAAATGGCCGCTGGTGGGCGAGCGGGCGCCCGCGCCGGGTCCCGCCGATTGGACGATTTCGCTCTGCGGCTGCGTGGCAGAACCGCGCATCGTCTCGCTGGCCGAGCTGCGCGACATGCCCCAGCTCGCGCAAACCATCGATATCCATTGCGTCACGCGCTGGTCTAAACCGGCGATGCGGTTTGCTGGCGTGCCGCTGGGTCAATTGCTGCAGTTGGCTCGTCCCACGGCTGAGGCGCGATATGTCTCGTTTGTCGCGCGCAGCGAGCGCGGGCATTCCACCTCGCTGCGGCTGGACGACGCCCTGAAATTACACAGTCTCGTGGCACTGGAAGCCGAGAGTCGCCCACTAACGAGCGAGCATGGCGGGCCGGTGCGCATGGCCGTGCCAGGCCGCTATTTTTACAAAAGCCTCAAATGGCTCGCGCGCATCGAGTTGCTGGCCGACGACCGTTTGGGCTATTGGGAGCGCGAAGGGGGCTACCACAACACCGCCGACCCCTGGCAAGAACAGCGGTACATGGCGCCCGATCTTTCACGACAAGAAGTGCAAGCGGCGCTGGCCAGCCGCGA
This sequence comes from Pirellulales bacterium, assembly GCA_025927475.1. Lineage (GTDB taxonomy): Bacteria > Planctomycetota > Planctomycetia > Pirellulales > JAICIG01 > JAICLL01. The sequence continues at coordinate 29,068 of JAICLL010000003.1, read as the reverse complement.
CTTTTCGCAGCGCAACTTGCGGAGCCTCGACGCCCGCGGCCATGATCTGACCGGCCTCAATGCCCGCGAAGCGGTGCTGCGCGATGCCGACTTTCGCGGCAGCCGGCTTTGCCGGGCGTGTTTTGACGGCGCCAACCTTACGAACGCTCACTTCCAGGGTGCCGACCTGGCCGAGGCTTCGCTGGTCGGCGCCGGCTTGGAAGGCGCCGATTTTTCGGGCGCCGATTTGCGCGGGGCCGATCTACGCGGCGCCTCGCTGTTCGGCGCGACGTTTTGCGCCGACTCAGCCGGAGCCGACCGCATCCAGCCGGCGCTCATCGATTGCAAGACGCACATCGACTCCACCGCGCTCGAGCAGCTCTCGCCGACGCAGGCGGAATTCGCGTCCCGCGCGCTCGCGCGGAACTGACTCGCTTCAGTACGCGCGTCGCGGCGGAGCTCGTGCCGGCTATTTTGCGGGCTTGTCAAGACTGGCGCCCTCTGTTTCCCGCACCGGCACACTGATCACCAGCGCGGCGAAGCGCGGCGTCTTGGGCGGCTCTTTAAAAAAGCCTCCATGACAGTTGGCGCAGCCCGAGGCCAGCGGAATCGCGCCGGCGCGGCGATAATAGCCATTCTCAACCAATTCATAAGTCTCCTTGCCATCGGCGATTTCCTGGGCGGCGGCTTTTTCGAATTCGTTCTTCGGTTCGTGGCTCAAGCTCATGGCCCGCATGTTGACCGCAATCCAATGGGCCTCGACCTGTGATTGCGTGGCCATCTCGGCAAACACGTCTTCCATGGCGCGGGCGGGCACCATGGCGCGGCTGTCGTGAAAATAACGGTGATGCAGCATGTCGAGTGTGGCGGCGTAGATGCGGTGCATCAACTCGGCACGCTCGCGCGCCACGGCAACGGGCACGCGCGGCACTGGCACGTGCGTGTCGTCGGCCTCACCGGTCCCGGCTTTCGCGCCATCCCCACGGGCCGTGGCAGCCGCCGCGCCTGGCGTGTCTTCGCACACGGCCAAGGCCACCAGCAACGTCGCCGACACGACGCCAACCATGCAAAGACTCGCCGCTAGCTTCCAACGCATTTTTTCGTTCCTGAGAAACTGGGTCAGTAAACGCCGCACGTTCGGAGCGACCGATTCAAAGCGGCGCCTTATACTTATAGGATGTACTGAAAGGTCGATTCTTTTCAACTGCTTTTGCGGGGGGCATTGCAAATCACAGGCCCTGATCGATTTCACACCGGCGCTCCGTTGCCATGAGCAGCATTGTCCACCGAGGTAGCCCGAAAACACGGGCTGCTGGGCATTGGGCGATGGCGATGTTACTGCACAGCCGCGCGCCAAAACGCGCGCTGTGAGCGGAACTGACACCTCGGGAAAACCCTGCAGCAGCAACACCAGCGGCACATTCGGGCGGCCCCGCCGTCGCCACATCGAACCGCAGGCCGTTGGCGTGTACAAAGCGACGGTCGATGTTGATGCGTGGTTGAGCTATCTCGACCGCTTCTTTCGCCGGGGGTGAGAAGCGCCCGCCACCTCGGCAAATAACTCTTTGAGCGGAACAAAGAAGCCGGGCAAAACCTTTCCTCCGCTCAACACTTCTTGTTCACCGAGCAACTTTGATGATTTCTTGCCGGTGAAAACCTTCACCGTGCGCTTGCGCGCATCGACGAACCAGACTAAACGCACCCCGGCATCGAAATAGTCGTCCAGCTTGCGCGACATCTCCTGGGGAGTGTTGCCCTCGCTCAGCACCTCAACGGCCAGGTCGGGCACACGGTCGGGCAGCTTTCTCGTACCGCGGCGTTCGGACCATCGCTGATCGGATACGAAGGCGACGTCCGGAATCCGCACCAGGCCAGGAAACAGCCGCATCATGCCGTCGGGACCCGAGACTTTGCCTAGCTTGTGCGCTTTTACGAAAGTGTTGATCAGTGTGATCAACTCGACCGTTAAACAAGATTCCTCATAACCCACGGTCTTCTCCACCAGCACGCCCTCGACCAATTCACAGAGCCGGTCTTCACGCGCTTCGATTTCGACTACGTGGTCTTCCGTCGCTGTGCCGGGCGCCGGCTGGTTACGAATGCGACAAGCCGGCATGTCTCCGAAGAGCTCTGCGAGCTCATTCAGGGTAAACGCGGTGGCTGGACTTGCGACGAACGCCATGACAACTCCGGCTGAAGGATCGGCTCCTATTCTGGCATGCCGGACCAGCACCGGCAAGGCATTCGCGTCGCGAGAGGGAATCCGGGCGTCGTCAGCCGGCATCGAGATCGCCGTCTTTACACGCGCTGATGCCTATCAGCACCGTGCCAACGACGATCGTAAGTACGCCCAGCCAGCGCAAGGGGCCCACTTGCTCGCCGAGGTAGAACTTGCCCATGAAGGTCGCCAAGATGTACGACACGGCGCCCAGCGGCACGGCCACGCTGACGTCGGCCATTTCCAGCGCCAGTAGTCCCAGCGGAAAAGCGATGAGCATGCACACGACGCCGATCGCCGCGCGGCGATCCGCGAGCGCCTTGCACAACTGCCGCCAATGACGCGACGCTTCAGTGCCCGACTGCGGCTCGGCGCGTTCTTTCACGCACTTCGCGAACAGCACTTGCCCGCTGCTCGTGAGCACGACTCCCAAAAAGACTACGGCAAACGGTTTCCAAAAGGCCAGCATGGGTTCCTCCGTGAGACTTGGTCGTCCGCCGACGGTGGTCCAAAGGCTGCGCAACGGGCGGATTTCTTCCGAATGCAGGCGGCGCCGGCGTCGGGCGGCCGCCCAAATTGCCGCGCCTGCGGCGGCTGAGGTGGTTGCAATCGCAGCACCCGCCACGACTTTGCGCGCGTCTGTGCGTCGTAACAGGGTGGGAATGCGTCGGACGGCTTTCATGGCCGCCGCGACGCTGCAAACTCTAGGCCGCCGCCTATCGATCAGATCAACTCAATCAGCACCGCGCCGGTATTGCTCAATGGCATCACCGGACTGCGGGGAACCTTGGGGTCCTGCATGCCCAGGAAGCGAACATGGGCCACAATCGGGCCACTAAAGCCCTGTTTGCGCTCATCCGCGCCATTCGCCACCGGCTCGAACCGGAACTTAATCTCTCCCTCGGGCAACAAGCCTTGCGGCGGATAGTAATAGTTGGTCACGCGGCAGCGGCCGGTCAGGCTGAATTCGGCCGCCACGCAAATCGTGCCGTCAAACCGTGCCAGGTCGCCGGCCATCGTGTATTCGAGCCGGCCGGTCATGGGCTGTTCGCAAGGCAAACCGTCGGCGTCATCGAATTCGACGCGCTCGATTTCGATCGGCGGTTCGAGGTGGGGCGGCAACTCCAAGATCGGTCCGCCTTCGACGCATTGCATCGTGCGTTGAATGGCGCGGAAGCTTTTCGCCTGGCGCTGCGTCAACGAGAACACAAAAGTCTCGCCGCCATAACACGACAGCAAGTAGGGAACACCATCTTTGGTCAGCTCGCGGCTGATGGCAAAGGTGCAATTCAGCCCCCGCCCGGCGGCGTTGTCGAAACCGCTGAGCAGGTTTTTTTCGACGACGGGGGCGTTGGCCCGTGCGAACTCCCGCGCCAAGCGGCGCGACGTCTTTTGCGACATGATCGGCTCCTTCACTTTGATGGCTGTGTACCGCACCGTGCCTCGGCTTCTCCGTCCGCCCCAAGCGCCTTGAAGATAAGCGGTTGCGGCGCTGCCCGCAAGCATTCTCTGGCTCATTCCGGGGGCATTTTTTTGACAGTTCTTTTTCGTTCGCTACAATCCGGGCAGCGTGGCAAGGTGGCCTCCGGCTCCATCGGTGGCGGGGGTCAGTAATGCACGAGCTCTCGATAGCGCAAAGTCTCATCGACGCGGCCTGCGAAGCGGCCGCCGACGAAGGCCCCGTGCGAGTCACCCGGCTGGCGGTCAGGATTGGCCTCATGTCGGGCGTGGTTCCCGAAGCCTTGCAGTTCTCGTTTGGTCTGGCCGCGGAAGGCACCGCCTGCGAAGGCGCGGTGCTCGAAGTCGAAGAAGTCCGCGTCCAAGTCTTCTGTTCGCAGTGTGACGCGCCGCGCGCCCTCTCCGACGGATTTGTGTTGATCTGTCCGGCATGCGGAGCGCCCACGCCTCAAATTGTCGCCGGGCGGGAGTTGGAGTTGGTGTCGTTGGAGGTAACGGACAATGCAGCCGCGGATACTTGAGCTTCGCACAAACATTCTGAAGAAAAACGACGCCCTGGCGCGCCAACTGCGCATCCAATTCGCGCACCGCGGCTTATTGGTGATCAACGTGGTCTCCGCGCCCGGCTCTGGCAAAACCGAGCTGCTCACGCGCACACTCGCCCTGCTCAACGGCGGCGGGCCGGGCGATTCCATGTCGTCTTTCGCTCCGCGAAAGCAACGCTTGGTCGCGGGGCAAATGACGGACGAAGACGCTACTTTCGCGGAGCGAAAGGCGACCATGCTCGCGGAGCGAAAGGCGGCGTATCGCACAGCGGCCATCGTGGGCGATCTGGCGACCGACAACGACGCGCGGCGGCTGGCGGCCAGCGGCTCGCCGACCCGGCAGATTCTCACCGGCACGATGTGCCATCTTGAGGCCGACATGGTGGCCGGCGCGCTGGCCGATTGGAACCTGAGCGAATTCGATTTTTTGTTTATCGAGAACGTGGGCAACCTGGTCTGCCCGACCAGTTGGGACCTGGGCGAAGACCTGCGCGTGCTGCTTTGCGCGGCCACCGAAGGCGAAGACAAACCGTTGAAATATCCCACGCTGATCAACTCGGCTGACGCGGTAGTGGTGAGCAAGCTCGACCTGGTCGCGGCGATCGAGTTCGATGTGGCCCTGCTTTTGCGGAACATCGAGCGCGTTCGTCCCGGCGTGCCGGTGTTTCAGCTTTCGGCCAAGACCGGCGAGGGCTTGGAAGAATGGATCGATTACCTGACAACGCGACTTAAGGAGAAACGTGCTTTACAGGGTTCAAGGTCAAGAAGGGATCGGGATTCAGAGGTCGGGGGTCAGGGACGCGCAAGCGTGGTTCGCGCCGCACTCGAAACGGCGGCGAGCGAACCCTGACCTCCGGCCCCTGACCTCCGGCCCCTGGCCTCCGGACCCTTCCCTGAATCCCGAATCCTGAATCCCGACCCCTGATTAGCGTGAGGCCGGCGGCGACGGCGAGCGCGGCGAGAGAACGCGCGGCCGCCGCGGCTGGGAAGACCGGAGGATACGAGGACGCATCGACTGGGAGGTTGATTGGTTATGTACCCCGCTGTCGCCGCTGGCCACGCGCTAAAGAAAGGAGTAGGAGGCCGGAGGCCAGAGGTCAGGGACGCGCAAGCGTGGTTCGCCCGCTCGAAACGGCGGCGAGAGAACCCTGACCTCCGACCTCTGGCCTCCGACATCTTCCCTGTCCCCTGTCCCCTGTCCCCTATCTCCTATTCCCTAGCCCCTGGACCCTAAACATGGCTGCCGCATCATCCTGGTTTGGAAAAATGCTGGGCAAGACGCTGACGCTTGGCAATCTGAACGACTTGCTGGTTCAACAACTCGAAGACCTGTATAGCGCCGAAGAGCAATTAATCAAGGCGCTGCCCAAGATGGCCCAGGCCGCTTCGAGTTCGCGATTGAAAACGGCGTTCGAGGCGCACCTGCAAGATACGATGCAGCACAAACAACGGCTGGAGAAAGCACTTCAGGGCCTGGGCGCCAAGCCGGGCGGCGAAAAATGCGAGGCGATGGCCGGCCTGATTTCCGAGGGGAACGAAATTGCCACCACGCTGGGCGACCCCGACGTGAAAGACGCCGCGCTGATCGCCGCCGCCCAGCGCGTCGAGCACTATGAAATCGCCGGTTACGGCTGCGCCCGCACCTTTGCGCGACGCCTGGGGCGCGATGATATTGCCCAGCTTTTGCAAGAGACGCTGCAAAACGAAGTCGAGACCGATCGGCTGCTGACCGAGATTGCCGAGAGTTCGGCCAATCCCGCCGCCGCCGAGATTGCCAAAGAGTAACTCAGGATTCGGGATTCAGGGTTCGGGATTCAGGGACGCGCCAGCGTGGTTCACGCCGCACTCAAAACAGCGGCGCAAGAGCCCCGACCTCTGGCCTCCGACCTCCGACCCCTTTCGCTGAACCCCGAAGCCTGAATCCCGAAATCCTTTCTCCGGAGCGACCCATGAACTTCTCCAAAGCTGTGGGAGCGGCGAAACAGGTTGTCGATAAGATCGACCCCCAACATCCGCTCACGCCCCAAAAGCACAAAGGGCCGCCTCCGAGCGACATTCACATCATTTGGATCACCGGCGGGCTGAGTTGCGATGGCGACTCGGTCTCGATCACGGCCGCCATGCAGCCCAGCATCGAAGAGCTCGTGATGGGCGCCATTCCCGGCCTGCCCAAAGTGCATCTGCACAACCCCGTGCTTTGCTATGAAGTCGGCGAGGAGTTGATGACCTATTGGTACATGGCCGAGCGGGGCGAGCTCGATCCGTTTGTGCTGGTGGTCGAAGGCTCGATCCCCAACGAAAACATCAAGACGGAGGGCTACTTCGCCGCCCAAGGCACGAACCACGAGACCGGGCAACCCATCACCACCTGCGAATGGATCGATCGGTTGGCGCCCAAGGCCCTGGCCGTAGTGGCGTGCGGCACGTGCGCCGCCTATGGCGGCATCCATGCCATGCAGGGCAATCCCACCGGCGCCATGGGCCTGGCCGATTACCTGGGCCGCACGTTTCTCTCCAAGGGCGGATATCCGATCGTCAATGTGCCCGGTTGTCCGGTCCAGCCCGACAACATGACCGAGACGCTGCTTTATCTGCTCTACATGGCGGCGGGCAAGGCGACGGTGATTCCTCTCGACCTGCAGTTGCGGCCCACGTGGTTGTTCGGCAAGACGGTACACGAAGGCTGCGACCGCGGCGCGTACTACGAACAAGCCGATTTCGCGCATGAATACGGCTCGCCCAAATGCTTGGTCAAGCTGGGTTGCTGGGGACCGGTGGTGAACTGCAATGTGACCAAGCGCGGTTGGATGGCGGGCATCGGCGGCTGTCCGAACGTGGGCGGCATCTGCATTGGCTGCACCATGCCGGGGTTTCCCGACAAGTTCATGCCGTTTATGGACGAGCCGCCGGGCGGGTCGGTCTCGACCAGCCTGGTCAAGCCCTATGGAAACATGATTCGTTGGCTGCGGCATTTCACCAACAAAACGATGAATCGCGAGCCGAAGTGGCATCATCGGGGCAACCGGTTGACCAGCGGCTATCACCCGACGACGTACGGACCGCCCGACGGCGGCTCGCGGCCGATGGCCGGCACGCAGCGGTAAGGCAGGTCGCCAGTCGCCGGAGCGGAAGACGGCAAACCGGTGGCTGGGGCAGAGCCTTGGCGATGCCCCGGCAAATAGCCAACCGGGGCGTCGCCTAGGCTCCGCCACCGGCCACCGGGTAAAGGCAACGAGGCATTCGAGAGGTCGAACCCCAGACGAAAGGAACCCCTCATGGCAACGGTCGAAATGCAACCGCAGACGGGCACGCGGAAACTCGTCGAAAAATCGTGGGACCCGATCACGCGCATTGTGGGAAGCCTGGGCATCTTCACCAAAATCGACTTCGAGGCCAAACAAGTCGCTGAATGCTACAGCACGTCGTCGATCTTCCGCGGTTTCAGCATCTTCATGCAAGGCAAAGACCCGCGCGACGCCCACTTTATCACCAGCCGCATCTGCGGCATCTGCGGCGACAACCACGCCACCTGCGCCAACTATGCGCAGCAAATGGCTTTCGGCGTGAAGCCGCCCGAGCTGGGCGAATGGATCGTCAACCTGGGCGAGGCCGCCGAGTATATGTTCGACCATTGCCTTTACCAGGAAAACCTGGTGGGGGTCGATTTCTGCGAACGGATGGTCCGTGAAACGAATCCTGGCGTGTGGGAGCTCGCTCAGAAAACCGAGGCCCGCCACGCCGAGATCCACGGTTATCGAACGATCGCCGACATCATGACCTCGTTCAATCCCTTCACCGGCACCCTCTATCTGGAAGCGCTGCGCATGAGCCGGCTGACGCGCGAAATGTTCTGCTTGATGGAGGGCCGGCACGTGCATCCCTCGACGCTGTACCCCGGCGGCGTCGGCACCGTGCCCAGCATCCAGAACTTCACCGATTACCTCGTGCGGTTGATGCGATACGTCGAGTTCATCAAAAAGATGGTGCCGCTGCACGACGACTTGTTCGACTTCATGTACGAAGCGCTGCCCGGCTATGAAAAAGTCGGCCAGCGGCGCATCTTGCTCGGCTGCTGGGGCGCGTTCAACAACCCCGATACGTGCGATTACACCTATCGCAAGATGAGCAGTTGGGGGCGCGACATGTACGTCACCCCCGGCATCGTTGTCGACGGCGAATTGGTCACCAACGACCTGATGGACATCAACCTCGGCATGCGCATCTTGCTGGGCAGCTCTTATTACGACGACTGGATGGAGGGCGAAAAGTTCGTCGAAACCGATGAACTGGGCAACAAGATCGACATGCGGCATCCCTGGAACCAAACCACCGTTCCCCGGCCGCAAAAGCGCGACTTCCAGGGCAACTACACCTGGGTGATGTCGCCGCGGTGGTACGACCCGCGATCCGGCGATCACCTGGCGCTCGACACCGGCGGCGGGCCGATCGCCCGGCTCTGGTCGACCGCGCTGAGCGGCCTGGTCGACATCGGGCACATCAAGGCCACCGGCAACAGCGTGCTGATCCATCTGCCCAAGACCGCCACCATGCCCGAAATGCAGTTCGAGTGGAAAGTGCCCCAATGGAGCAACGCCATCGAGCGCGATCGGGCGCGGACCTACTTTCAGGCCTACGCGGCGGCGGCGGCCTTGTATTTTCTGGACAAGGCGATGGACGCGGTGTACTCGGGCAACACGCGGACGTGGTCTGACTTCAAAGTGCCGAAAGAAGCGATTGGCTGCGGCTTTCACGAGGCGGTGCGCGGGGTGCTCTCGCATCACGTGGTGATCCGCAATGGCGTGATTGCCAACTATCATCCCTATCCGCCGACGCCCTGGAACGCCAGCCCGCGCGACAGCTACGGCACGCCGGGGCCGTATGAAGATGCCGTGCAGAATACACCCATCTTCGAAGAGAACGGGCCCGACAATTTCAAGGGCATCGACATCATGCGGGCGGTGCGGAGCTTCGATCCATGCTTGCCTTGCGGGGTACACATGTATCTGGGCGGCGGCAAAACGCTCGAAACCCGTCACAGCCCGATGTTTGGCATGCAGTCATAGTAGATAGCCAAGCGCAGTCGTAGGATGGCCGTCCCAGGCCGTCAACGATCCGGGGCAGACGGCCTCGAAGGCCATCCTACGATACATTTTGCAGAACAAAACAGGACGAAGAACCGCCGATTAAGCTCTGTTGCCCTTGCTGGGGCACATCCGAGGACTACGTAATGCCTGAACTCAACACCGCTCCCTCGCTCGACGACCGCATGCGGCGGCTCGAAACGCTTCTGCAAGAAATCGACTCGTCGTCCGACGCCAATCAGCGGGCGCAAGCGCGGGAAATTGTGCAAACTCTGCTCGATTTTCATGCCGCTGGGCTGACGCGCATCATCGAGCGCGTGACGAAATCGGCTTCGGCGGGGCGGCGGCTTTGGGCCGACCTGGCCGACGATCCCTTGGTACGAGACATGCTCCTGCTTTATGACTTGCACCCCGAAGGCCTTGAACCTCGCGTCCAAGCGGCGCTGGCGCAAGTGCGGCCGCTGTTGGCCACCCACGGCGGCAGCGTCGAACTGCTCGGTTGCAACGAGCAGGGCGAGGTGCGGTTGCGGCTGACGGGCAATTGCCACGGCTGTCCCTCGTCGCAGCAGACCTTGCGGCAAACCATCGAGCAGGCCGTGTATGCGGCGGCGCCCGACGTGGCGGCGCTCGTGGTCGAAGGCGCGGTCGAGTCGGCGCCGGCCGCGGCTTCAGCCGGATTTGTGCCGCTGGCGGTGCTCGCCGGCAGCGCGGCGCCCGGTTAGAGTTACAGCGAAAGATCGAGTCATTGAAAACGGAGGTTTTGAAATGTTAGGGACGTTCTTTAGCTTGTTCCATCACGATCCGCCCCAACCGCACCACATTCCCGGAGTGCCAAAGGCCGAAGAGCTGGTCCGCAAGCGGCGCGAGAACGGCCGCGGCCCGCACTTAGGCCGTGGTTACCGAAGCGCGCGCGATTCGACGTCCGTGAATCCGCAGGCCCGCGGCCCGATCCTGCCGATCATGCCCAACATTCCACCGCAGTAAGATTTCTGTGCCAGAATCGTACCGCTCCGCCGCCTCCGGCGACGGATGCAACGCGGAAACGGAGGGGGCGCTTCGGGCGGGCGAAGCTAGCTAGTCAGCCATCGCTCGACTGGGGCAAGCCAGTCGGAGCGGAACAAAAACAGAACATACAACATGCCGTACGGAATGAGCAATTTGCGCATCTTAAGCTCTGCCCCAGCCACCGACGTGCTACCGGCTGCGGCGTCGGCCGGCGTCGACGCGCTGCCCGCCGCCCTTGCCACCCTGCGCCGCTGGCGGCAAGCGCAGCCCGCCGCGGAACGATGCGAGCTTTGCGGCGCTGACATTGCCCCCGAGCATGAACATCTCTTCGAGCCGGAGGCGCGGCAGGTCCTCTGCGCTTGTCACGCCTGCGGCGTGCTGTTCGATAGTCGGAACCTCAAATTCCGCCGCATTCCCCGCCGCGTCTGCCGGCTGGAGGGTTTTCGCTGCGACGATGCGCAATGGGCGCGCTTGAACCTGCCGATCGATCTGGCTTTTCTTTTCACCAGCACCCAGAACAAGCGGCTGACCGCCCTTTATCCCAGCCCGGCCGGCGCGGTCGAAGCCGCTCCCAGCGACGAAGTGTGGCAAGAACTGATCGCCGCCAATCCTGAATTGCCCGCCATCGAGCCTGACGTCGAGGCCCTGTTGGTCAATCGCATCAACGGCGCGAACGATTGGTATCTGGCGCCGATCGACGAGTGCTTTAAGCTGGTGGGAGTCATCCGCGGGCATTGGCGCGGACTGTCGGGCGGAACGCGCGTCTGGGGCGAGATCGACCGCTTCTTTCAAGAACTGACCGCACGATGTCTGTAGATCTCGATTTTCAGGTTGAAGGCGCCGAACCGCATCGCTTCGCGGTCGCCCCGCATTTGCTGTTCAAGCTGCGATTGACCGACCGCGGCGCGGCACAGGGCGCGGCCGAGGCCGCGGCGATCGAATCGGTCGCCTTGCAATGCCAGATTCGTATCGAACCTACGCGGCGCGGCTATGCCGATGGCGAAAAGGACCGGCTGTTCGAGCTCTTCGGCAAACCGGCCGACTGGGGCCGCACGGTCAAGAGCATGCTCTGGACCCATGCCAGCGTCAACGTGCGAGCTTTTCGCGGCGAGACGCAGGTCGACCTGCCGGTGCCCTGCGGCTATGACTTCAACGTGGCGGCCACCCGCTACTTTGCCGGGCTGCAAGAGGGCGAGGTGCCGCTGTGCCTGTTGTTCAGCGGTTCGGTGTTTTACCAGTCGCCCGAGCACGGGCTGCAAATCGCCCCCATCTCGTGGGAGCGCGAAGCCGTCTACCGCCTGCCGGTGCGGGTCTGGCAAGACATGATCGACGAGTATTATCCCAACTCGGTTTGGGTTTGCCTGCGGCGCGACGTCTTCGAGCAGATCGATCAACGCAAGCGGCGGTTGGCGATGGCCACCTGGGAACAATCGTTGGAGAGCCTGCTGGCTGACGAAGAGATTACTCAGTTTTAAATCACAATGCCAATCTCTCTAATCGATCAGATCGCCGAGACAGTGCTTTACGAAGGGTACTTGCTCTACCCGTATCGTCCGGCGGTCAAAAACAGTCAGCGTTGGACCTTTGGCGGGCTGTATCCGCCCGCCTATTGCGCCGATGCGACCGGCAACGAATCGGCGGCCATGCAGGTGCAGTGTCTGGTCGAAGGAGAGGAGCACACCGCGGTCCAAGTCACGCTGCGATTTCTGCAATTGGTCGATCGGCGCATCGGCAGACTCGAAGGGTCACCGGCGGCGGCGGCGGATTTGAGCAAGGCGCGTTACACCTTGGTCGATCACTTGGATGTCAACGGGCAAGAACTCTATTCGTGGCAAGAGGCGATCGAGCAACAGGTGGTGCTCTGCCGTTTTTCGCTCCACGAAAGTGCTCACATACACGGAGCAGAAGGCGATCGAGAGCGCTACTTTCGCGGAGCGAAAAGCGACAATGGCCATTCGCGATTCGCGCTCGGCGAACTGGCCGCCGAGCCGTACCGCATGGAGTTTGCCTTTGCGTCCGAGCGGCAGATCGAGCCGGTGCATGATGAGCGGCAGCGAGTCGCCGCCGTCATCGTGCGCGAGCGGCACGCACTGACCGGCGCCCTCGAAGTTGCCGCCGAAAAAGTCGCCCCCGCTGGATTTCGTCTGACAGTTCGGGCCGTGAACGAAACCACGTGCGATCCGCCAACCTGCACCGGCGACGGGGCGCAGTTGCGTTCCTTTGCCTCGGCGCACCTGGTGCTGGCCGCCGAGGGCGGGCAGTTTGTCTCCCAGATCGATCCGCCGGAGACGTGGCGGGCGCTGGCGGCCGAAAACCACAATGTCGGCGCGTGGCCGGTGCTGGTGGGCGAGCCGCCCCGGTGCAATTTGCTGCTGGCCGCGCCGATTATCTTGTACGACTATCCCCAGATTGCGCCGCAAAGCCCCGGCGGACTGTTCGACTCGACCGAAATCGATGAGATCTTGACGTTGCGAATCATGACTTTGAGCGACGAGGAAAAGCGCGCCATGGATTCGCTCGACGTGCGCGGCAGCGAGTTGTTGCGGCGCGTCGAATCGCTCTCGCCCGAAGCGATGTTGCAGTTGCATGGAAAAATGTAAGTTCCGTTGCAGGAAAGGAATGGCATGGACCACCCCATCGCTCCCTGGCAATCGCTCGATACGCGCACGCTGACCAGCGTGCGGGTGGCGGGCGTCGAGCTGACCCCCGGCGACCGCGTGCGGCTGTGCCCCCGCGAGGGCGGCGACATCTTCGACCTGGTGTTGCAGGGCAAAACGGCCACCATTAGCTCGATCGAAGAAGATTTTGAGGGCCGTGCGCATCTGGCCGTGACCGTCGACGACGATCCCGGCCGCGATCTGGGCGAGCAGCTTCAATCGGGCCACCGCTTCTTTTTCCAAGTTGACGAAGTCGAACCGCTTACGAAACTGGGTGAGCGATGAGCCCGCGATTGCTGGTCGCCGGCATCGGCAACATTTTTTTGGGCGACGACGCCTTTGGTGTCGAGGTTCTGCGGCGATTGTCTGGGCGCCCGCTGCCCGACGGCGTGGTGGTGCGCGATTTCGGCATTCGCGGCCTTGATCTCACCTACGCGCTGCTCGACGGCTGGGACGGGGTCATTCTCGTCGATGCCCTGCCGCGCGGCGAGCCGCCCGGCACGCTGTTCGTCATCGAGCCGGAGATCAGTGCCCCGCCGCTCGATCCTCAAGGCCAGGCGCAGACGATGACGTTGCAGCCGCACCAGCTCGATCCGGCGCGGGTGCTCGAAATGGTGCGTGCCATGGGCGGGCAGTTAGGCTGGTTGCGGCTGGTTGGTTGCGAGCCAACGCCGCTCGACGCCTACGACATCCTTGCGGGTCTCAGCCCGCCGGTGGCCGCGGCCCTTGATCCCGCGGTGCAACTGGTCGAATCGCTCGTCGAGCAGTTTGCCGCTGACAACGAGATTATCTTTACCCAGATTGTTTAACAGGAGAGTGCCATGTTATTGAAAGCGAAGGCGGCGAAACACAGCGCCAAATCGGCCATCGAAGCGGCGGGCAAAACGGCAGTCGAGACGGTCACCCACCCCACAAAAAGCGCGGTCAAGCGGGCGCTCGGCTTCGTGCTCTGCGGCCTTGCCATCTTTGCCGTCATTAAGATGATGCCCGAGGCCATCCGCTACGCGCGCATCAAGCGTATGTAGCGCGGCGCGAATGATTCGTATTGTCTTCAAATTAAGTCGAGATGTGGGCCACGAGACACCCCGGGGCGTCCTTCGACAGTGGCATGATGCTTGTGATGCGGTCAATCGCCGCATGGATCCAACGAAGCCTGAGTCAAAGGCCGGTGGATCTGACCGCACATTAGCTGCGATAATCGGCGTGGCAACTGCTGCAGGCCTTGTTCAACTGCCCGGCGGCCGTCTGCGCACGCTCGAAGCTGTCGGCCTTGATCGACTCGACAATCTCGGTGGCCTGCCGCTCCAGCTCTTTGGCGAAGCCCAGATACCCCTCGTCGTCGGCATACTCGTAGCTCTCGTCTTGAATCAGCCGGGCAATCACCGCCACAAGCTGCGCCTCGTTGGCCAGCGCCTGCCGGTTTTTGGAAAACTCGCCCTTGTCGGCCGTCCAGGCCTTGATGCGCGGGTCGAAACCCTCTTTGCCCATCCGCTCCATCAGCGGCGGGCGGTTGGCCACATCGGCCCATTTCACATCCGGGTCGGGCTTGGGCAGCTCGACCTTGCCGCCGCTGACCAACTGGGCCAGGTCTTCGCTGCGCTGCTTGGCTTCTTTGAACGAATTGTCGGTGCCGACCTTGCAGTTCACGCCGGCTCGCTTGAACAGATCGCGCAGGGCCAAGGCGTCGCGTTTCCAACTCGACCGCACGTCGCCGTCGTACTGGGCGATCACGCCAAACAGCATGGCCAGCTCGGTGAAATAGACGCGGTCTTTGTGGTTGCCGCCGCCCTTGAACTCGCTGGGCGTTTTGGTCGCTTCGGCCACCGGCGTGAGCTGCGCTTTGATCTCATCTTCCAGGGCCGAGGCGCTGATGAGCTTGCTCCAGGCAAACCCGCCCGAACTGTCGGCCGGGCCGGCCCCGCCCTCTTCACCGCCGGCGTCGGGCGTGCTGGACGCATTGCTGGCCACCGCCGCTCCGCCGGGCTGCCCGGGACCGAGCTTGCTTCGCGCATCGGTGAAAAACGTCTCGATCGTCTCCTGATCGAACTTGGGCGGAGGCGCCGTTTTGAACAGCCGTTTGCCGGCGGTCCCCCGCTGCATCGCTGGGCCGGCGTGCAACATTGCCGAAGCGCCGAGGCAGATCGCGATGGTGGTCAGGAGTCGTATGTGATTGCGTTTCGTGTTTGGTTCCATTTCTGTTCCGCAAAGTTGCCACCGGCTTGCCCGGTGGAGTTTTCACGCTGGCCGTCTACAGCGAAGCACGTTCCATCATTTCGTTGTTCTCCGGCGTCTGCCCGCCCGCCGCAGGCGGGCGGGCAGACGCCCGAGGACGTGTTCGGAAAACGTCGGGTCTTTTTAGAAACCAACGTCAGCAACCACCGGGCAAGCCGGAGGCATGGCAGTCTTCCACGCTTCAGCGGAACGAATCACCGTGAGTCAATTACGCTTGCTGATTCCTGAAACACGGATTCTCCGCAGCCCAGCCCTTGGGCACCTCACATCCTAGCCTGCCGGCCGCTCGGGCGGCAATCGGCTGCCCGCCGTGGAAATCGACGTAAGTCATTTTTCCGCGTCCCCGAGGCGCACGGCTGTTGCAAATTTGCAACGCCCGTAAAAACCCGAAAAATCTCGGCACTCGCCCTACTGTGGCGGGGGTTGCGGCAGATCTCAAACCTCGGCACTTACGGCGACATGCCAGATCGCGTGCTTAGGGCCTTTTGCAGGCGGCGGCGGCGAACCACACAACCCGAAGCGCTAGCCCGTGCAAGCCCGACGCGTAAAGCGACGGTCGTGGGCCGGCCTTCCCTCGCTTTACGCGTCGGGCTTCCATGCTGCATCACCTGGTGCGCATGTGGTCTTCCTCACCGCATTCTACCGCGCCGCGTGGCTTGGATGGTTCGCACGAAAGCACCCAGCGAGTCGTCGAAAAAAACTGCAAGCCGATCGCCGGTGCGCCCGGCTCCGCGCAAGCGAGGCCGTTTCCACTCCGACCCACGACCCCGCCCCCTCGACCCATGTCTCCTTTTCCTTCACCGCTCTTGCCCGAAATCGTCATGTCCTTTACTATCCGCCGCCCTGTCATTGCCAACATGCGGTGGCGCCGCTGACACGCCGAGTTTTTGGGCCAAGGGGAGTTTGGGCTGATGCCAAAATTTGTCGTGATCGACCACTCGATCGCCGGAGTGGGAGGCCATTATTACGAGTACGCGCGCCACGTGCTTCAAGCCGCGAAGGAGGCGGGCTACGACCCGGTCTTAGTCGCAAACCGAGCCTTCCGGGCCAGCGAACCGCTCCCCTGGCCGGTGCATGCCATTTACAAGGTCGGATATTGGGGAAATCTGTCGCAACCAAGCCGCTTTGAAACATTGCGGTCAACCGCGAAGGCGGTGCAGTGTGGCTACCTCCGCTGCCGAACCCGGCTGGTCTACTCCCGCGCCTTTCTGCTCTGGTACATTCGCCGAAGACCGGGCGCCTATTTGCGTTCGCATACCCTCACGGCGCGTTTTCCTATTTTTTGGCTACCGGTCGTCGCGGCGGCGCTGACCGCAAAGTGCCTCGCCGCCGCCGTCGCCGCATGCCGCGAAATGATGCCATTGCGAGGCTACCTTGCGCGCGTCGCGGGTGCCGCATCGCGCGTGATTGGCGGCGTTGGACGCTTGGTATCGCGTCTCGTGTCTCGGGGCGGTTGGCCTTGCAAATTCGCCACCGATAGGTATCGACTGCATCATTTCACCCGAAGCACTCGGCAGCTATCGCGTGTGGAATCGCTTTCGCCTGGCGACGTGGTTTTGCTTCCCACCACCTCGGAGATTGAATTGGCCGGCCTCGCGACGGTTTTGCGCGGCGCGCCGTCACTCGCGCAGGCCCATTGGCACCTGATCTTCCGCAGGAAT
Source organism: Pirellulales bacterium (assembly GCA_025927475.1). Classification (GTDB taxonomy): domain Bacteria; phylum Planctomycetota; class Planctomycetia; order Pirellulales; family JAICIG01; genus JAICLL01. The sequence continues at coordinate 12,232 of JAICLL010000003.1, read as the reverse complement.
CTGTTTCCGGGGCGGCAAGAGATCGAGTTCTCTGCCAGTCCCGAATTGACCGCCGTGCGCGGCGTCTTCCAATCGTGCGCCGATCTGCACGAGCGCGGAGTCTTGGCCTATTTCACCGATACGGAAGAATTGACTGCGCAGTACCGCCTGATTTCCGGCGCACTCTTTAGAACTCTCCCGATACCTCATACTCAGCCACCGCGCGAAAGCGAGCGACGTAGCCGCCCGGCCTGCGTCAGCTACCTCGGCGACGCCCGAACCGAAAAAGGTTACCAGCACCTGCCACGAATTATCGGAGATCTGCTCTGGGATCACATTCGCACGGGCAAGGCCTCGTTCGTAATCCAATCCAACTACAACGTGCCCCAAGGAGAGCCAGCCGCGATCGTGGCGCGCAGTCAGCTCAGGCGGTTCGTCCCGCACAAGGTCACTCTCGTTGAATCGCCCCTCGATTCCCCTTCGTACTGGGACATGGTTCACTCGTCCGACATTTCCTTGCTCCCCTATGATCGCGATAACTACTACGCGCGCAGCTCGGGCATCCTGGCAGAATCGCTGGCAGCGGGCGTTCCCGTATTGGTCCCGGCGGGCACGTGGATGTCGCGGCAGATCATTGACGAAATTTATCAGCACCGACTTCGGCTCCGCGAGCAGCTAGGCGTGGCTGGCTGCCTGACCGCGTCCGATTTGAAACCGCGGGTCGAGGCTTGCCCAAAGGCGATCGTACGCAAGGGAAATGACTGGTGGGTGTGTGGTGGATTACGGTGGACGACGTGCCGTTTCGACATCGTCGATTCGCGCTGGATGCTGGTTTCGCTCTCGCTCGCCGAGAACAAACCCGGCGATCTTCTCGAGGTGCGGGTATTACAGTCCGCCGCCAACCGGCTCTTGGTTTCCAAAAGCCTGCATTATCTGGAGCAGCATGCGGCGGCGTCCCGCGCCGCGCTGCTGGTGCCTCTCGACAGGCGAGCGTGCCGCCTGCGAATTGGCTTCCGAAACGCCGTCGATCACCGCCGGTTGGTCGTATCTGCTCCCCAAATCGACTTTCTTGGCGCGTCGCCGCAAGACGCGCGGCTGCCAACCGGCAGCGTCGGCCTCGTCTATCGGGCGGTGGAAGACATTCCGGCGCTGCTGCGCGAGATGGTTGACCACCGCGAGCATTATCGAAAATCGGCGCGCGAGTTTTCGCGTGCATGGGTGCTGCGGCATAACGCCGCGAGCTTTGTCGCCACGTTGCGCGGTCTTGACGCCCCCGAAGCCGCCCTACCCGGCCGGAGTGAGCCGCTCTGCGTTGATGCACTAAGGAACGCCGCATGAAGCCAAATCCATTGATTGTCGCCGTTGCTGATGCGAGCTTGGGGTTCGGCAGCCCGCAGATCCCGGAATTCATGCGGTTGCTGCGCGAGCACTACGCGGGGCAGGCGCTGGTCCTTGAGCCGGACACGCCCGAAAAGCCGCCGCGCCATGATCTCTATCCCGACTTGCCGATCGAACGCATTTACACCGGTGTGCCGCCCTACTGCCCCGAAGGGCGGACGCGCTACCTGCTTTCAGCGGCAGAGCGGGTGAATGCGCTCAAACCCGATGTTTTGGTGGTCTTCTGCACCTACTGCGTGCCGCTGCTGTTCAAGCTCGCGCGGCGGCCAAAATTTGTGATCTATTATTCGATCGAATCGATCGTCACTTATGGCCAAGCGGACATCGAGATGAACCGCGCCGCCGCACGGTGGATGGATCTGGTGATCTTTCCCGAAGAGAACCGGGCCGCGCGAGACATGGAACGATGCCACTTGCAGGCAATTCCGGTGGTCACGCTCTTGAACTGTGCGAACTCGGCGGATTCCAAGGATCGAATCATTGCCCCGAGCCAGCGCAACGGACGGCTGATCAACCAGGGGACGATTGCGGCGGAATGGACGTTTCCCGATTACTATCTGACCGAGCAAATGCAGCGTATGCCGGTCGATATCTATGGACCGGTCGAGGGGCAAGCGGCGGAGCGGCTGCGCCGCGAATTCGCTGAAATGCACCAGAACGTCCGCTATTGCGGCCAGATCGACCTGAAAAGCCTGATGGAGGTCCGCCGGCAATATAGCTATAGCATTGTGAGTTGGAATCCCGTGGCAGAGCGGGCGCTGTTTGCGCCGTCAAACAAGTTCTTCGAAGCGATCGCCGACGGTGTGCCCCCGATCACCGCGCCTCATCCCCAGCACAAGCTGCTCGTCGAACGGTACGACTGCGGCCTGGTCATGGACGACTGGAGTTACGAATCGTTCTACCGCACGATACGACACGGGCTTCGCCTGTACGGCACGCCCGACTATGACCAGATGGTCGAGAACTGTCGCACCGCTGTGGCCGAGGAACTGAACTGGCCGCACCAGTTTGACGGCGTGCGGCCCTATCTCCGGAAAGCCGGATAATTTTTTTTGCATCGGGGCTCAAAGACGCGAAAGGCATGGCCTGGCGACCCTGACGACGATTTGCTTAGGCCCTTTCAACTGAACACAAGGATGGACTCGGATGTCAATCAGAAGCATGTTGCCGAGTTTTTTGAAAGCGCATGCCAGGGAGCTTCTACGCAACGCGCATTTCCAACGCGCGAAAGGCTTCTGGGGCTCGATGCACCAATCCACGAATGCTCGGCTCAAGCAACTCGAAGACCGCATGGCGTCCCTGGAGAGTGTGGCCGGCTTCGCGAAGAACATCGACCTGTTGCGCCTGGAAGATTTTTTTTATTTCATCTACGAGGACGACGGGCCGCGCAACACAAATCCTCCAGACGCTTGGTGTCAGCATGCCAAGCTCTCGTCCACCGAAATAAGCTCCATTGTCGCAGACGCTCGCACGTCTGACGCGCGCCGAAACCTTCATATGATCGATGCTGTCGCGCGTGCAGTATGGTCGCTAGCCAAGAGCGGTCAATCAGTTAACCTGATCTATGTTGGGTGCAGCTATGGGTTCCACCTAATGAAGCTAGCCGATTTTATCCTCAAACGAAATCTGAATTGTCGGATAGTTGCCTTCGATCCGGGAATCGCTGGAACGCTCGCGGCGCCAACATTTCGGTTGAATCAACTGCATAACATCGAATTCTATAATATAGCCGCGTCATGCGCGAATTCGCACGCGATCATGCAGCACATCATCGGGCATTCGGAAGACAATAAGCTCGTCAATTTCGTCGACTCGCCGCTGCGCGTGTCGCGGCTCGTTGAGACGGTGACCCTCGACGCCTTCTGCTCCCAGCATCGCATCGCCGGACCAACTGTCCTGGTGATCGACACTCAAGGGAATGAGCCTGATGTGATTGCTGGAGCGGCAGAGTTCCTGAAGTGCAATGGGTGTGTGATTGTATCGGAGTTCACGCCCTGGGCGCTAAACGCCCGCATGCTAGCACAAGACTATGTTGCTCTACTTACCAACTATGGCGACGTCTACGATCTGGGAGTAATCGAACACCAAGCAGCGCATATCGATGGCGCCGCTGTTGCTTTTTTGCGCAATGATCTGACGCGGGCAACGCTACCACCATTGCTCCGTGAGAAGGTGACGGCAGAGAACAGGGACGACTTCGCAAGGCGAATTCTCAGTGAGCCGCCACATTGGACCGACGTGTTGGTGATCCCAAAGGATCACGATCTCGGGCATCTCGTCGCGGAAGATTTCAATGTCGCAAAGCGGCTCTCGCTGCCGAAGATGATGCTCAAGAGCGCCTGACGTGGTGCAAAAACGATTCGTAGATCCAGCTACAGAGAGCCGGAAAAGGCTTCGCACCGGTCAGTCTCCCTTGACCAGATTGCCAAAGCCGTTTATATCAACGCCGCTCAGAGACATGTTCCGTTCCTGCGCGAGGGGTGTAATTCATGAAAGCCATTATCCTGGCCGGCGGATACGGCACGCGGCTGGCGGAAGAGACAAGCGCGCGTCCTAAGCCGATGGTCGAGATCGGCGGCAAGCCGATGCTTTGGCATATCATGACGACCTATGCGGGGCACGGGGTCAATGATTTTCTCATCGCCTGCGGGTACAAAGGCGAGGTCATCAAAGAGTATTTTCACAACTACAAGGTGCGCAACACCGACTGGTTGGTCGATCTGCGCGATGGGGTGGTCCAGACGGTCGGCTCGCAAGTTTGCGATTGGCGCGTCGGGCTGATTGATACCGGACTCGATACCATGACTGGCGGCCGCATAAAGCGGCTCGAAGCGTGGCTCGACGATTCGACGTTCCTGGTGACCTATGGCGACGGCATCGCCGATATCGACATCACGGCGCTGGTGGCGTTTCATCGGATGCACGGCCGGCTGGCAACGGTCACCGCGGTGCGCCCGCCGGCACGCTTCGGTGGCTTGACGCTCGAAGGCGACGCCGTGCGCGAGTTTTCGGAAAAGCCGCAGACGGGCGAAGGCTGGATTAACGGTGGCTTTTTCGTGTTCGAGCGCGAAGTGCTCCGCTTCCTCGGTGGCGACGACGTGGTTTTAGAACGGGCGCCACTGGAACGGTTGGCGGCCGAGGGCCAGTTGATGGCTTATCGGCACACGGGATTCTGGCACCCCATGGATACGCTGCGCGATAAACAGTACCTGGAATCGCTCTGGGCCAGTGGCAAGGCGGCTTGGAAACTCAAGGAAGGAAAGCATGACGCTGACGGCCTTTTACCGAAGGACCAAAGTATTCATTACGGGACATACCGGATTCAAAGGCAGTTGGCTCACGACCTGGCTGAAGCGGATGGAAGCGCGGGTCGTCGGCTACGCGCTTCCGCCTGAACAGGGCGCGGACGGCCTTTATCACGCGGCCCGCGTAGAGTGTGGCATCGAGTCGATCTTCGGCGATGTGCGCGAATTGGACGGGTTATTGGCCGCGCTCGCGGTCCATGAACCTGAAATCGTTTTTCATCTCGCCGCCCAGCCGCTGGTGCGGCGCTCGTACCGTGAACCGGTCGAGACGTTGACGACCAACGTGATGGGCACCGCTCATTTGTTGGACGCTGTGCGCCGCACGCGCTCGGTGCGGGCAGTGGTGATCGTCACGAGCGACAAATGCTACGAGAACCGCGAGTGGGCCTGGGGATACCGCGAGGACGAGCCGCTCGGCGGACATGACCCGTACAGCGCAAGTAAGGCCTGCGCTGAGCTTGTCGCCCGTGCCTACCGCCAATCGTATTTCTCCGGGCGCAGCGGGCCAGCGGTGGCCACGGCGCGCGCGGGCAACGTCATCGGCGGCGGAGACTGGTCGCCGGACCGGCTGGTGCCCGACATCGTTCGCGCGATCGCCAACGATCGGCCCGTGGTGCTGCGCAATCCCGACGCGGTGCGTCCGTGGCAGCATGTGCTCGATCCGCTGCACGGCTATCTGCAACTCGCTCAGCGTCTAGCGGCGGAGGGAGGCGAATTCGCGGATAGCTGGAACTTCGGCCCCAACGACGACTGCGTGACCACAGTGGGGGAACTTGCGGAGCGGCTGATTGCCCACTGGGGCCGCGGGCGATTGCGCGTCGAGCGAGAAACGGCCGCGCCGCACGAGGCGCACACGCTCCGCCTTGATTGCAGCAAAGCACGCGCGCGACTCGGCTGGCGGCCGCTGCTGTCGCTGGACGACGCCCTGCGGCTGACAGTTGACTGGACGCGCGCGCATCTGGAAGACAACGCCGCCGAAGCCGCTCTGCACGATCAAATCGACGAGTACCTGGAGCGGGTCAGCGGAGGCGTGGCGTGCCGATGAACCAGTTTCGCTCCGCGATGGTTACGGGGGCGTCGGGCTTCATCGGCTCGGCTCTGTGCGCGCGCCTGCGCGCCGCGGGCGTCGGCGTTTATGCGCTGGTGCGCAGGCCCGAGGCAGCGCGGGTCCAAAAGCTGGCCGCCATGGGGGTGCAGATCGCCTGCGCACCGCGGATGGAACAACACGCATTGACCGAACTCTTTCTCGCCGCGGCCCCCAATGTTGTGTTTCACCTAGCGGCGTATGGGGTCAATCCATCGGATCGCGAACCGGGCCAAATGATCGAGGGCAATCTGACCTTGCTAGAGCGCGTGCTGGTTGCCGCGCGTGCAGCCGGCGTTGGCCGCGTGATCCATACAGGCAGTTGTTATGAATACGGCGAATCGCCCCGCGAAGCCGGCGCGCCGCGGCCCTCGCGCGAGAGCGATGCACTGTTTCCCATCTCGACCTATGCCGCTGCCAAGGCCGGCTCGTTCTTGTACGGCAAGGCCTGGGCCGCCGCGCATGGCGTGCCGTTTTATAGCTTGCGATTGTTTGGCGTATATGGGTCCGGCGAGTCGCCCCGCCGTTTACTTCCTTATCTTGTTGAGCGCCTCGCGTGCGATCAGGCGGCGGAATTGACTGATGGCGAACAGGTGCGCGACGTGCTGTATATCGACGACGTGACCGATGCGTACCTCGCCGCCGCTCAATCACCCGATTTGCGGCCGGGGGAAGTTTATAACGTGTGCTCGGGCGTGGCGCTTTCGGTGCGGCGATTGGCCGAAACTATCGCCGACGTGATGCAAAAGCCCCGCGAACTGCTGACTTTTGGACGGCGCGAAGCGCGGCACGATGAGCCGCGTTGGCTGGTGGGCGACCCAAACAAGCTTATGTCGGTTACAAGTTGGCAGCCGAGCAGATCGCTGCGCGAGGGCGTTTCATCGACCGTTGAGGCATTGACTCGCGAGAGGCAGGTAGGGGTGGCCGCGTAAAAGTCGGCTTTCGCTCCGCGAGAGAGTCACTATTTTCGCGGAGCGAAAGGCGACGCTCCGCCGCGTCATCAAGAGAACTGGATGGTTATGTCCGAAGAGACCAATGAAATCCGCGCAGCCATTCTGAGTTTGGTCCGCGAATATTGCCGCGCGCAGTGGCCGAGCCACTCGTTCCGCCCCGGCGAGGACCGAGTGCCGGTCAGCGGCAAAGTGTTTGACGAAGCCGATGTGGTGAGCCTAGTTGATTCGTCGCTCGACTTCTGGCTGACGACGGGCAGGTTCGCCGACGAGTTTGAGCGCGAGTTTGCGCATTTTTGCGGCGTGCGGCACGCGCTACTGACCAATTCTGGATCGAGTGCCAACCTATTGGCCGTCTCGGCGTTGACCTCTCCCCGACTGGGTGAGCGCCGCCTGAAGCCGGGCGACGAAGTGGTGACCGTCGCCGCTGGCTTTCCGACCACGGTGAACCCGATTCTGCAGAACGGTCTGGTGCCCGTTTTCGTCGATATCACGTTGCCGACTTACAATGCCGCAGCCGAGCAGCTTGCCAGCGCCGTCGGTCCGCGTACCCGCGCCATCATGCTGGCACACACGCTGGGCAACCCATTCGATGTCGACGCGGTCATGGAATTGGTTGAGCGCCACCAGTTATGGTTGATTGAAGACATGTGCGACGCCGTCGGTTCGGAATACGACGGGCGGCCGGTCGGCACGTTCGGGCATTTGGCGACGACCAGTTTCTACCCCGCGCACCACATCACCACCGGCGAAGGGGGCGCGGTGCTCACCAACAGCCCGCTGCTGAAAAAGTTGGTCGAATCGTTCCGCGATTGGGGGCGCGATTGCTGGTGCGCACCGGGCAAGGACAACACCTGCGGCAAACGGTTCGAGTGGCAACTGGGCGAACTGCCGGCGGGCTACGATCACAAATACACGTATGGTCACATTGGCTACAACCTGAAAGTGACCGATATGCAAGCGGCCATCGGCGTGAGCCAATTGCAAAAGCTGCCACGATTCATCGAGCGCCGCCGGGAGAATTTCGCGGTCTTGCGTGAGGGCTTGTCCGAACTGCAACGGTATTTGATTTTGCCCGAGCCAACTGCCGGTAGTTCGCCGTCTTGGTTTGGGTTTCCGATTACTGTGCGCGAAGGCTCGCCGCTGCGACGCACCGAACTGGTGCAGTGGCTCGAATCGCGGGGCATCGCCACCCGTCAGCTATTCGCCGGCAACTTATTGCGCCAACCGGCTTACGCAAACATACCGCACCGCTTGGTCAGGCCACTTACACAAACCGATCGCGTGATGCGCGATACATTCTGGATCGGCGTCTATCCCGGTCTTTCGCATGAAATGCTCGACTATGTGCTGCGGACCTTCAATCAAGCATTTGGTGAGGCGGCGGCCGGCGCCGCGGCAGCATGATGACGCATCTCCCGCAGAGTGAAGTTGTAACGATCGGCCGGCCGCTCGTGTCGCTGATTGTGCCGGTATTCAACGAAAAAGAGAATATCGAAGCCTGCTACGACGCGCTGCGATCGACGGCACAGGCTTGCGTGGCGAATTACGATTTCGAGTTCATTTTCACCGATAACCACAGCAGTGATGGCACGTTTGCCTTGCTCGGCGCGTTGGCGCAGTGCGATCCGCGCGTCAGGGTGTTGCGGTTCTCGCGCAATTTTGGATACCAGCGCTCGATTCTCGCCGGCTATCAGCACGCCCGCGGCGATTGTGGCATTCAACTTGACTGCGATTTGCAGGACCCGCCCGAACTGATCGCCGAGTTTCTGCGGCATTGGCGCGAGGGGTGTGAGGTGGTGTACGGCGTCCGGCGCTCGCGGCAAGAGGGTTGGTGGATCAACGCCGCCCGACGCGTATTTTACCGGCTGATCGATCTGCTCAGTGAAGAGCGCTTGCCGCACGACAGCGGCGATTTCCGCTTGGTCGGGCGGCGCGTACTCGACGAGCTGAAGCGATTGAACGACTCGCACCCGTACCTGCGGGGCTACATCGCCACCCTTGGTTTCGAGCAGCGCGGCATCGCTTACGATCGCCGGGCGCGCACCCGGGGCAAGAGCAAGTTTTCGCTCGCCGCCCTGGTCCGGCTGGCGGTCGACGGCATCCTGAGCCACTCGATCGTGCCGCTCCGCATGGCGACGTTCGGTGGGCTGGCGGTATCGGCGATTACCTTGCTGGCCTGCTGCGCGTATCTTTTTAGCAAGCTCGTCATGGGCGCCGATTGGCCCGCCGGTTTTGCGACAACCACCGTCTTGATCCTGGCCTCGACGAGCATGAACGCCATTTTTTTGGGAATCATCGGCGAATATCTGGGGCGCATTTATCAACAGCTTAAGCGGCCGCACGAGGCGATCGTCGAGTGCGAGCTCAACGCGCCCCAAAGCGCGGCGCGGGCGGGGCGCGCGGCGTAACCTTTTAATTACAGAGCACGAAAATGGAATCGCAGATGGAATTGATAAGGCAGGCAAGCTCCCGCGCCCTCGATTGGCTGCGGTCGGAACCCGGCCCGCACACGATCGCGTGCGTGCGTGCCTTATGGGTGGCGATCTCGCTGGTCGTGATGGCGCCGCTTGCTTTGGCTTTCATTCAATGCCCGCTTCCAATTACCGATGTGTTTACCGGCCCTGAGATCCATTACTCGCCGAGCGCCGATTTCACGTCGGCGCGGAAAATCTTGCCGAATTATTGGCACGGCATTGTTCGTTCGAAATTCATGGTGCGACCGACGCAGGTATTGCTGAACAATCTTCAATATGTGGCGCTGGGGCCCGAGTTTGGGGCGATGTATGCTGTGAAGTGGTCGCTCAAGCTCGCGTCGATCTCGCTGCTGCTCGCGATTCTTCGCCGGCTGCGAATCGATGCTTTGTCGCGCTATGCTGCCGGCGCCTTGGCATTGTTTCACCCTTCGACACTCGATCCGATTCTTTGGTCGGCTGACGGGTTGGTGGTGCTTTTCATGGTGGCGCTCGTTTTTCTCACGCTGCGATTTTCCTCGCCGGAAACCGGCGTCTTCCGGATCGATCAGATCTCTCGGGCGAAGTATTCCCTTGTGCTCTCGGCCTGGTTCCTGTTGCTTGGCGCCAAGGAAGTAGCATTGGTAGTCTGCCTCGGTTTCGTGATGCTCTGGCAAGTCTGCGCTTGGCGATCACGGATCGCCTGGCTGCGACTCGCTCCCTTTTACGGATTGCTGTTGTTTTGGATGTATCGGCTGGCCGAGGCGCGCCCCAAGGACCAATACGTCCTGGCGCTCGGCGAGGTCGCGGGCCGCCTTGTTGAGCATCTTCGATGGTTGTGCCCGCCGTCGCCTGGGCATTGCCTGGCAGGGCTGTGCCTGGGCTTGCTGCTGCTGTCGGCACGGGCGTTTCGCAGGGGCGACGCGCCGCTTCGGACGACGCTTTGCCTGGCTCTGTTTGCGGCCGCGGGCATGTTGGCGTTTCTTTCCATTCCGGCGGTGAGAGGCAGCGGCCGCTACATGATTTCGGTGATTTACGCACTGGCGATTCTGGCGGCGGCCGGCATGACTCAATTGCCGCGGGCCGCTTGGCTTTTGAAGCCCGCATTGCTGTTGTTGCTGCCGGCCTGGATGGCCGGCGATCTCTATAGTCAGACGCTGGCCTTCGTCGAAGACATGCAGGAATTTGGCGCCGCGCTAGGGCAACTGGAGACAGGCGCCCGCGAGGGTTACGCAATTGCTTGCAGTGGAGATCAGTTTGAAGTCGAGGGATGCATGGGCAATGAGATCCAGGACACCGTCAAGCTCCATTTTGAGAAATACGGCCCGGCCTTTTTCGGGCTTCCGGCGCCGACTCGCGTTTATTTCGTGAATCGAGGCGATAAGCCACCGGGGCCATATCGGCTCTTGACGACGTACTCGCCAGAAACACTGAAAGAGGGAGCGATTCGCGGGCTCGATCTGGCGCATATCGAAGGGGCCGTTCAGACGCCCCACGATCACCAGGGGCTGCTGGCGCGCTTGACTCGCGGTTACACGCAGCTCGCCAAAAACTTGGGAAACGACCATTGGGCTTACTACGACCTTGGCACTTGGGTACTGACCGATAAGCCGCGGTTTTTTGTTTATACCGTGAGCGAATTGCCGGTGAACCGCTCTGCGCCGCTCACGACCCTGATGCTGCGACCGGCGTATCGCTACGGCGCGTTTATGCGCTAAAGTCCACCGAGAACTGAGCGATGCACCACCGGCCACGTAATCTGGATTTCGCGCCCGCGACGGGAATGATTATTCAGACCCGCGTTTCTGCGCCGCCGGATGCGTGCCCGTGGGATGCAGCCGATGAAGCCGGCATCGCCGCGCCAAGAGCGCGGCTGTGGAAGGCGGCACGCGGTGCGTCGGCTCAGGCGCGTATGATCGCCCGGCCGGGCGCAATGGTCAGGCCGATGGTCGCCGCCCTGCGACCGCATCAGTGGGCCAAAAACCTGCTGCTGGTGCTGCCGCTGTTCTTGGCGCATCAGTGGACCCTGCTTGGCAAGCTGGGCCTGGCGCTGCTGGGTGTGGCGGCCTTTTCGGCCGCGGCCTCGGCCATTTATATTGTCAACGATCTGCTCGATATCGAGTCGGACCGCCGGCATCCGATCAAACGCCGCCGCCCGTTCGCGGCGGGCGATCTGTCGGTGCCCGCCGGGTTGAAGCTGGCCGCTTGCTCGGCGACGGTCGCCGGCGGGCTGGCGCTGGGCGGGCTGCCGGCGGCGTTCACCGCCTGGCTGGCGGTCTACTTGGCCGCCACCACGCTCTATTCGCTCTGGCTCAAGAAGCACATCGTGATCGACGTGATCGTCTTGGCGGGGCTGTATACGCTGCGCATCGCCGCGGGCGCGGCGGCTGTGAGCGTGCCGGTGTCGCCATGGCTATTGGCCTTCGCCATGTTCTTTTTTCTTAGCCTGGCGCTGGGCAAGCGGTATATCGAGCTGCGCCGCTCGCCGGACGACTCGGGCGAGGCGCTGCCCGGCCGCGGGTATTGCGGCGACGACGCCCCTTTGCTCGGGCAGATCGGGGCGACAAGCGGCTACCTGGCCGTGCTGGTGTTTTGCCTGTACATCGAGAGCAGCGCGGTCGGCAGGCTCTATCCGCACCGCGAGTGGTTGTGGGTGGCGTGCCCGTTGTTGTTGTATTGGATCACGCGGTTCTGGTTGTTGGCGCGGCGGCGGGCGGTACATTACGACCCGGTGGCCTTTGCCCTGCAAGACCGCACGAGCCTGGCGGTGATCGCGGCCACCGCGGGGGCGGTGCTGTTGGCGGCGAATTGATATCGACTCCATCCGCGTTGAGCGGATATGGCGAACGAGATGGCAAGCCAGCAAATGGTTCCATTTTTGTTCTGCGAAGATGCCATCGGCTTGCCCGGTGGAGTCTCACGTTGGCCATCAACAGTGCGGCCCTTAACCATCCACTTTCCGCCGTTATCCGCCGGCTGCCCCCCCCCCCCCGGCGGGGGGGCCGGCCGCCGGGGTAGCGCGGTGTGGGAACGGGGGTTTTTTTAAAACAACCACCACCACCA
>JAICLL010000311.1 GCA_025927475.1 Pirellulales bacterium | reverse complement strand
GACAACACATCATGGAGCCACGACAAAGCGAAGCGTACGACTCAGCCCTGCGGCGGGCTGTGGCCCATCGCTCCGCGCGCCGCGACGCGGCGCCGCGCGACGGCCACATTGCCCGTCGGGGGACGCTTATTTAAGGTCTAGAGCAAGCTCAGTGGTGAGAGGAACCGGAACGCAGTGCGGCCGGCGAGCCGCGGTGCATCACCACGGCCTTACGCGCAAAATCAAGGAAATCGTTGCCGGTCATGGGTCATTCCACCAGAAGCCGGACAACTCCTCTGGTTTCGGGTGCAATCAGTGCTGCCTCGCGGTGCCAACGAAGCTCTCGATCGATGATCAAATCGGTGCTCGGCCGCGGCTCGTCGAGCAACACGCAGCCTTCAATTCAGCGAATTCAACCCTTGACCTCAGAATGCCGCACGCGATTATTTCGGCGGCGGCAACTCCGCCACGGGGCCGATGGCCACGGTGGTGCTGCGAGTGAGCGGGTGTTTCTTCAGCACCGCCGCAATTTGATCGAGCGTGACCGCTTCGACCGCGTCGAGATCGTCGCGCACCGAACGATATTCGCGGCGATGCGTCCAATTGGCCCCTAGGTTGAACAACCGGCCGCGGGGGCGCTCGCTCGATAGAACCACCCTTGAATTGATTTTGTTCTTGGCCTGCTCCAATTCCGCGGTGGTGATCGAGTCGCGCTCGACGCGGCGATAAATGTCGCTGACGCGTTGCAGATTGGTGGCGGCGAAATCCGGGTCGCAGCACACATACGTCATAAACAGCCCGGTGCCCAGGTAGTCGTAGTGGCCCAGGGTGGCATGCTCGGCCAGCCCGGTGTCGATCAGTTCCCAATACAAGCGGCTGCCCGAATCGTCGCCCACCACGGTGGCCAGCAGCTTGGCGGCGAAACGGTCTTCATCGGTGGCCGATGGCCCATTGGCAAGTTGCAGACAATATTCCTGAGTCGAGGTTTCCTTGTAGAGACACTCGAAGGTGGTGTTCGCCGCGGCGGGGCGCACCTCGCGTGGGGCCTCGAAGGGCTGCCAATGGCCGCAATACTCTTCGGCCCCCCGCACCAGGTCGTCGAAGTCGATTTTGCCCGCCGCCACCAAGGCGATGTTCCGCGGGCTGTAGCGCCGCTCAAAATATTCGCGCATCGCCTCGACCGGCAGGGCCTCAATGCTCTCCACGGTGCCCAGCACGCTACGGCCCAGCGGGTGGTCGCCAAAATGCACCGCTCGCACGTGGTCGTCGGCCCCATACGGCGGCTGATCGGCATACATGCGGATTTCTTCGATGATGACTTTCTTCTCGGTGTCGAAGTCGTCCGTGCGCAGGGCGGGCCGCAGGATGTCGCCGAGCAGTTCCAGGGCGGGCCGCTGGTATTCGGGCAGCACGGCGGCGTAGTAGACGGTCTTCTCTTCGCTGGTAAAGGCGTTGTAGTGCGCCCCCAGTTCGTCGAAGCGGCGATTGACTTCGTCGGCGGAACGGCGGGCCGTGCCCTTGAACACCATGTGCTCGAGAAAATGGCTCACGCCCGACACCTCGTCGGTTTCATCGCGGGCGCCGGTCTTGACAAAAAAGCCCAGCGCGGTCGAACGGGCCTGAGCGTCGCACTCGGCCACCACTTCCAAGCCATTGGGCAACACATGCTCACGAAACTCCAACGGGCACCTCCAAAGGTTTTGGTCCCAGCGTCACAATGGTGAATTGGCCCGGTCGATGACTGGCCAGATATTGGTTGATGCGGTCGGCCGACAGCTCATCGACAATGCGTTCGACCTCGTCGAGCGTGCGCACTCGGCCCAAATAATACCAGTCGCGCGTCAACAGCGCGCTACGGGCCGAGCTCGATTCTTGCTGCATGATCAGGCTGCTCTTGATGCGGGCTTTCAGCCGGTCGAGCTCGGCGGCCTCGATGCCCTCGGCTAGGCGCAGCAATTCGCGTAGTGTGACATCGAGCGTTTCTTGTGCCCGGTCGGCGCTGGTGCCGGCATAGCAAAACACGCTGCCGCGGTCGAGCAACGTGGCGTGCGAAGCATAGACGCTGTAGCACAGGCCCCGCTTTTCGCGCACTTCAGTAAACAGCCGCGAGCTCATGCCATCGCCCAGCACGCCGACGGCCGCCGAGGCGACATAATAATCGGGATCACGGTACGGCACGCTGGAGTAGGCAATGCCGATCTGTGTCTGGTTTGATTCGTGGTGCAGGTGAGCGCGGCGTCCGGTTGGCTGGCGCTCTTGAAGAGCCGGCTCATCGAGCATGGGCCAATCGGCCAGCAACTCGCCGACCTGATCTTTCAGCCTGGTCCAATCGAACTTGCCCGCCACGCCCAGAATGGCGCCGTTGGGCCGGTAGAAGCGGCTGTAATGCTGCTGAATTTCTTCCAGCGAAATTGTTTCGAGCGCGGCCTGCTCGCCTTGACTGGGGCGGCCCCAAGGATCGGGAAAGTGCCGGCGGCGCAGCTCGAGCATCACTTTGTGCCCCGGCTCGTCCTCGACCGCCGCCAACTCTTGCAAAGCCGTCAACCGGCAGGGCTCAAGCTGGTCGTCGGGCAGTCGCGGCCGCCGCAGCACGTCGGCATAAATGTCCAGGGCCGGACCGAGGTTTTTGGCCAGCGTGGCGCCGCGCAGCACGACATGCGCATCGCTGACGCTCTCGCCGCGCTCGACCCCCAGGTTATCCAGATCGTTAACAAACGCTCGATTGTCTCGTGGCCCGGCGCCGCGCAGCAGCAACTCGCAG
>JAICLL010000274.1 GCA_025927475.1 Pirellulales bacterium | reverse complement strand
TGCTTCAGTCCGACCGGCATTTTGACGATAAACTCCGCGTCTTCGACGTAATACTCGGTCAGAAAACCGTGCAACAGATTGATGCCCCGCTCATAGTACGTCTCTTCGCTGGTCATATCCGAAGTACCGATCTTATCGTAGATCGATCCGCCGGGACGGCGAACGGTGGCGGTTACAAAGTCGCCGGGCCGCACGTGCGTGACCTGCGGTCCAACCTCCACCACTTGGCCATACGATTCATGCCCCAGTACGAGAAAATCGTAGCCCGGCGGCGCGTTGCCGTACTTGGCTTCGTTGATTTCCTTGTCCGTCGCATCGACGCCGACCTTCAACACTTTCACCAGCACGCCGCGGCCGCCCGATATGTCGGAGACGCTGGGTTTGGGCAATTCGGCAAGATGAACGCTATCGGGCTTTCCGGGATGAACGGCAATGGCTTTCATGGCAAGCGATTCTCGCGGGGCATCAAACGAGTAAACCAGACGCGACGGCAATGTATTCCCAATAGGCGTGGGATTCAAGGGTTCGGGTCGGGAACGCACGATCGTTTTTCATTTTTCATTTTGCGTTTCGCATATTGCATTCGATGGATGATACAGCCGAATGCAAAACGCAAAATGGGTTCGAAAGAGGATCCTTCGGCAGCCCAGGGGTTGATCCAATGCTGACCACAAAACCCCGCCGGGGACTGCGGCGGCCGACGAGGCCAATCGCGCCGCCAACGGCTACCAAAAACCGCCGCGTTTACCGCCGTGGCGACCTGCGCGCCATGCTGGGCGATGGCGCAACGTTCAGCGTGATGGTGGGTATTGGCGAGACGTACCTGCCGGCGTTCGCCTTGGCGGCAGGGCTGGGTGAAGTGGCGGCGGGCCTGGTGGCTACGGTGCCATTGGTCGCCGGGGCCATCTTGCAGCTTGTTTCACCGGCCGCCATCCGCTGGCTCAACTCGCACAAATGGTGGGTGGTGCTCTGCGCGTCGTGCCAGGCATTGGCGTTTCTGCCGTTGATCTGGGGCGCGTATGCCAACCAGGTGTCGGCCGCACTGGTCTTTGGCATGGCGGCGATTTACTGGGGCGCGGGACTGGCCACCGGGCCGGCCTGGAACACCTGGGCGGGTACGCTTGTGCCCGAGGAACTGCGCCACGGGTTTTTTGCCCGCCGCACACGCTTTAGCCAAGTCGGCACACTGGCTGGCTTTGTGGCCGGCGGACTGGTGCTGCAATATTCCAAGGGCTGGTCGGCGGCCTGCAGTCCGTTCGCCGCGTTGTTTGCCGTGGCCGGCTTGACAAGTCTCTTTTCCGTCAGCTTTCTGGCCAGCCAAAGTGAACCGCAACCGCCCGACAACAATCACCGCCGCGTGTCGCTGCGCGAGCTGTTTGGTCCGACCCCCGGTCGGGCGGACGGCCGTCTGGTGCTCTACCTGCTGGCGGTGCAAGCGGCGGCTCAGATCGCCGGCCCCTATTTCACGCCCTTCATGCTCAAACAGATACATTTTTCCTACCTCGAATACGTCGTGTTGATCGGCGTATCGTTTCTTACCAAAGCACTGGCACTGCCGGCGCTGGGCCGATTGGCGCACCGTGTTGGCACGCGGCGGTTGCTGTGGATCGGCGGCGTGGCGATTGTGCCGGTTTCGGCGATGTGGCTGGTATCGACCCAGTTCGCCTATCTCTTGTTTGTGCAGGTCTCGGCCGGGCTGGCCTGGGCGGCCTACGAGCTGGCGATGTTCCTGTTGTTCTTTGAGGCGATCCCCGAAAAAGAGCGCACCAGCGTGCTCACCACTTACAATGTCGGCAATGCATTGGCGACGGCGGTGGGGGCTTCACTCGGCGCGGCGCTGCTCTGGGCGGGAGGCAAGACGCCGGAAGCGTACCTGATGGTCTTTGGCATCTCTTCGGTGGGGCGACTTGCGGCCATCGGTTTGCTTGCCCGAGTGCCGCGGATGGAAGTATCGGCGTCAGTTTTGCCCGGTCGTCGTATGCTCAGCCTGCGTCCGGCGGTCGGCTCGGTCGACCGTCCGATTCTCGCCAGCCTTCCCACCAACGCTGGCTATGCATCGCCGGAGGGCACATAGATAGCCTTCGAGGCGTGACAAGCGGCCGACCGATCAAGGCGAAGCCATCGTCGCGCGCCAAGACCGCTGGGCGGCGTCGTAAACGTCCTTCAGCGGAACGTCGCGCTCGCGCGCGATGCGGCTGCACGACTCGAACTCCGGCGAAAAAGCGGGCTCTTCGCCGGCAATCCAGCCCAGCTTGCCCTCGATGGTGCCGAACTCCGTCTCCACCTGATGTGGCTTGCGCTCCAACTTGTGACGCGCCGCCGGCCAGCGGCGCACGCCGAGCGTGCCGGTTTCTCGAAACAAGATCCGCTCGATTTTTTCCACCTGCGGCGGCTGGCAAAGCACCGTCAGCGTCACGCCGGGCCGGCTCTTTTTCATCTGGATGGCAGTGGCGTAAACGTCCAGCGCGCCCGCCTCGAGCAGCTTCGTGGTGGCGAAGCCGATCACCTCGCCCGAGACATCGTCGAGATTGGTTTCCAAAACCCAGATTTGGTCGGCCGCCAACGCGTCCACCGCCTCGCCGACGAACAGCCGCAGCAAGTTTGCCTGTTGCTCCAGGTCGCGCGTGCCGGCCCCATAGCCGATGCGCTCGATTTTCATCGCGGGCAGCGGGCCGAAGTGATCGACCAACGTCGCGGCGATGGCCGCCCCCGTGGGTGTGGTCAGTTCCGCGGCCACGTGCGACTCGGCCAGCGGAATGCCGGCCAGCAATTCGGCCGTCGCCGGGGCGGGAATGCTGCACGTGCCGTGAGCAATGTCGATGGTTCCGCGGCCCGTCGGCAGCGCCGAACAGACAATGCGATCGACCCCCAGCAGATCCCAACCGATGGCCGCGCCGACAATATCGGCAATGGAATCGATCGCCCCCACCTCGTGAAAATGAACCTTGCGGATCGTGGTGCCATGCACTTTGGCCTCGGCCTCGCCGAGCCTGGTGAAGATGCGCTTGGCGAGGTCTTTTTGGCGGCCGGTCAATTGACTGCCGTCGATCATATCGGTGATGTGGTGCAGGTGCCGGTGCGCATGTTCCGGCGGGTGCTCCACCGTTAGATGCAGCCCTCGAAAACCTTTGCGCTTGACCTCGCTGGTGGCCAGCTTGACTTCAGGCAATCCCAATGAGGCGATACCCGTCTGGATGGCTGCGAGCTCGACGCCCGCATCAATCAGAGCGGCCAGCGTCATATCGCCGCTGATACCACTCAGGCAATCGAGATATGCGATTTTCAAATCAGGCCTTTCGATGTCGCAGAATTGGTCGTGGGCAATGCTCACCCTACGTGCTTGATTCTAGGCAAGCTCGGCAAGCCAGCAAGGGCCGAGCCTCGCCAGTAGGGCCGGATTGGCCACAGCGGCAGGTTGCCCCTTTGGAGTGCGGCGATTTATCGTCGCTTTCCTTTGTCGCGGAGCGACCTCGCACCTGTCTGCTTTCCTGGTAGCCCGACGCGTAAGCGAGGGAAATCCCCTGCTGGCCCTCGCTTACGCGTCGGGTTTCCATCGGCCGGCGCGCAATCCGGGCTAGAGAGCCCAACTCGTCAGGCGTCGCCCCAAATCGCAAAATGGGCTGTTCGAGAACCTATTCGCTCTTCGCGCATTGCCTGGGGTGAAGTAAAGTTCGGCCGTGAAAAGCAGTGTCTCACATCGGCCGCTAGCGGACAATCGGGTGGCGCCACTTTCGGCCTGGGCAAGATTGCCCGCTCTGATCCGCGCGCTCTACGTGACGGCGCCCTGCTGCCCAGCGAAGTGGTTGACTGACCTACTAGCCTCCGATCGGGCGATGACCGTCGTGGTCGAAACCGCTTTCGGCGGACAAAACGGCCTGACCAGGCTGCGTGAAGAGGCGTTTGACGTGGTTTTGGTGCAGCACGCGCCGCCCGAGTTGGATGCGGTCGAGTTGGTCGAGGCGCATCGCCTGGCCGGAGGGGCCGATCCGCTGGTGGTACTTGGCCGGAAGGCCGAGAGCGTGCTGGCTCCTCTCTGCTATGAAGTCGGCGCCGACGCTTACCTGGCGTGCGGCAAGACAACCGCAAGGCAGCTTATCTGGACCATTGCCCGCGCCATCGAATGGCACGCACTTGAGCGCGAGAACAGGCGGCTCGCAGAGCTCGACCGCAAGCGTGCCCGGCTGGAGCATAGTGAAGCGGAGCGGTTGCTGGAGCAACAGCGAGTCTTACTCAGTGGGCTGGAAGAACTGTCTCAAGGCAACGATCTCAATCGCGTGCCGGGCATCACGCCCGCCACGACGCCGCTCGTGGACGGCACGCTCCACGTGCCTAGCTCGCTCGTGTCTGGCTATCGCGATTTGCTTCGGGCACACGTCATCATGGGCGCGGGCAGCCAAACCAGCGAAACCGCGTCATTGGTCGATTCCTTCGCGGCGATTGGCATGTCGGCGAGCAGGCTCATGCAGTTGCACGTGCATGTGCTCGAAGAAACGCTGCACGGTCTCGGCGGCCGTAGTGCCCGGCACGTCATGTCGCGGGCCGATTTGCTCGTATTGGAGCTGATGGCGCAGCTCGTCGAACGCTACCGGCTGCGAACAACGAACGACGCGTCGGAGGCGGCTTTCGCGGAGTCGCGGCGCGCCGGAATTCCTAAGCCGTCACCCTAAATGACCTTGCACGATCCTGGGAGTCCAAAAATCTGTAGGGAACGCCCTCTGTGGCGTTCCGCATTGCCAGGATCGCGCAAGGTCATTTAGCTAGTGAGGCGAATTTTCAGCGCCAGCTCGCCCGCACCTCGGGCAGTGGGTATTCCAGGATTGTATCGGGGCGGCGGTGGTCGAGCTCTACCAATCGCCTCCAGCCGCGGGTCACGAGCGCTTCGCGCTGGCGCACGTACTCGGCGTCGAGCTGCCGCTTATCGAAAGGGCCTTCAACCGCGACCGGTTCAAAATCGGCATCGACGATGAATTGCGCCAGCGCGGGATTACAGCGAAGGTGCCGCTCTCGGGTCGTATGCAACGTCTCGGGATCGATCAAGCCAATCACGAAGCGCAGATAGAGATCGCTCTCCGAAAGCGACTCGACATCGCCGCCGCAAACGTCGCAGAGATAACCTTCTTCACATTTTGCCATGAGAATGGAAGCGTCTCCATGCTCCTTCACGCGGGGCAGCGATGAGACAGGCGAGCGGCGCGCGTTAGCGTGCCGGTAAGTTGCCGAAAAGGAGAGCGGCACGCATCCAAACGTTTCATTGCTGGCTGCGTGAAGTATAGCGCATGTTCCATCAATCGACGATGGGCAGAGCCTCAGTTCAGGCCGAATGTTCGCCAGCTTGCGGGCAATGGGGCGACAAGCGTCATCGTTTCAGGGCGTGTG
>JAICLL010000054.1 GCA_025927475.1 Pirellulales bacterium | reverse complement strand
GCTGCCCGTGCCTATACGTGGCACATGAAGGGCGATTTCGATAAAGCTCTCGCGGATTACGGCGAGGCCATCCAGCTCGACCCGAAGAATTCTATCTGGCATACGGGGCGTGCGTGGGCCTGGAAGCACAAGGGCGAGCGGGACAAGGCCCTCGCCGATTACGACGAGGCCATCCGGCTCGATCCGAAGAATTGGGAAGCCCATATTGCCCGTGGCAAAGTCTGGCAATCCAAGGGCGATTTTGACAAAGCCCTCGCCGATTACGACCATGCCATCCGGCTCGAGCCGACGAACGGAGGGTCCTACGCCATCCGTGGCCTTGCCCGGCGCACCAAGGGCGAATTCGATAAGGCAATCGCCGACTTCGACGAGGCCATCCGGCTCGGACAAAAGGGGAAACCGACAGTTTTATCAAAAACGTACGAAGCTCGTGGCAGGGTGTGGGAATCCAAGGGCGAATACGACAAGGCGATCGGCGACTACGGCGAAGCCGTGCGGCTCAATCCGAAGAATTCTGGCCCTTATATTAGGCGTGCCTGGGCCTGGGGCGCTAAGGGTGAACGGGACAAGGCACTCGCGGATTACGACGAGGCCATCCGGCTCGAACCGAAGAATTCAAAGGCTCATATTTTCCGCGGTTACGCATGGCTCGACAAAAGTGAGAACGACAGATCGCTCGCCGATTACGACGAGGCCATCCGGCTCGACCCCAAGGATTCCGAGGCATATATTGGCCGCGGTAAGGCATGGGAGACGAAGGGAGAATACGACAAAGCGCTCGCCGATTACGACGAGGCCATCCGGCTCGACGCGGGGAACGCCGAGGCATTTGTTGGCCGTGGCAATGCGTGGGCCGCCAAGGGCGAGTACGACAAGGCACTGGCCGATTACGATGAGGCGATTCGCCTCAATCCAATCTCCTTGGAAGGGCGCCGCGGCCGTGGGTGGGCGTGGCACGCCAAGGGTGAATACGACAAGGCACTCGCCGATTTCGACGCGGCCATCCGGCTCGCCCCGAAGAATTCGGCGGCTTATATCGGCCGCGGCGCGGCGTGGGGCATGAAGGGCGATCCCGAAAAAGCTCTCACCGATTTCGATGAGGCCATCCGGCTATGCCCCAAGGGATCGGAAGCGTATGTTGGCCGTGGTCGCGCATGGCTCGCCAAAGGTGAGTACGACAGGGCGCTCGCCGATTTCAACGAGGCCGTCCGGCTCGGGCCCAAGGAGCCCGAAGCATATAGTGGCCGTGCTGATGCCTGGTACGTCAAGGGCGAGCTCGAAAAAGCCCTCGCCGATTACGACAAGGCCATCGGCCTCGATCCTGAGAATTGGCATGCGTATATGGGCCGCGGCAGGGCCTTGGCAACCACCGGCGACTGGAACAGAGCACTCGCCGATTTCGAAGAGGCCATCCGGCGCGAGCCGAAGAATTTCGAAATTTATCTTGCCCGTGCGAGGGAGTGGGAAGATGCGGGCGAATGGGACAAAGCCCTCGCCGATTTGGACGCGGCCATCCGGCTCGCCCCGAAGAATTCCGCAGCCTATGGGAGCCGTGGTTGGTGCTGGGAAAACAAGGGCGAATGGGACAAGGCACTCGCCGATTACGACGAGGCCCTCCGGCTCGAGCCGAAGAATTGGGAAGGCCATATGGGCCGTGGCAGGCTCTGGGAATCGAAGGGCGACTTCGAAAAAGCCCTCGCCGATTTCGACGCGACCATCCGGCTCGAGCCTACGATTTCCGAAGCGTATATTGGCCGCGGTCACGCGTGGCTCGACAAAGGTGAGTACGACAGGGCGCTCGCCGATTTCAGCGAGGCCCTCCGGCTCGAACCCGAGTTGTCCAACGCGTATATTGGCCGCGGTAATGCCTGGTGCCTCAAGGGCGAGTTCGAAAAAGCCCTCGCCGATTTCGACAAAGCCATCGGGCTCGATCCTGATTGGTATGCGTACATCGGCCGCGGCAGAGCCTGGGAATCGAAGGGCGAGTTCGACAAAGCCCTCGCCGATTTCGACGAGACTATCCGGCTCACCCCAGAGAATTCCGAAGCGTACCTTTGCCGTGCCAACGCATGGCGGCTCAAGGGTGAATATGACAAGTCGCTCGACGATTTCACAAGGGCACTCGATTTAGATCCGGAGTCGACCCCAGCGCTCAACGGCCGCGCATGGATCCGTGCAACCTGCTCGAACGAGAAGTTTCGGCATGCGCAAAAAGCACTGGAGGATGCCAATCGGGCCGCTGAATTGACTGAGTGGAGCGATTTTGAGGTCCTCGATACCTTGGCTGCCGCCTACGCCGAAGCCGCCATGTTTGACAAAGCCGCCGAATGGCAGCAAAAGGCCATCGAGCTCGCGCCGGAAGCGCAAAAGGAAGACTACCGATCGAGGCTTAAGCTGTACCGCGAAGGAAAGCCGTACCGGAGTGAGCCGAAGAAGTGAGGGCGGCGCAAACCAATCAACGCCGAAACCGAGCCTCCCATCTTTCTGTCAATCTGCCTTGGTTCGATGCCTGTGCAGTACCTTGGCCGATGCCCACGCTTTGAGCCCTCTTGTTGGTCTCTTTTAGTCTTCCCGACTATTGCGGAAGCGTCGCCCGCACCTCGCCCAGATCGAGCTTTTGCCCCGCTTCGAGCTGGTGGTCTTCGCTGGTGATTCGCGGGCCGCCAAAGAACTGATTGCGCTGCCGGAAGCTCAGGGTAAGCCGTTCGCCGGGCAAGACGTTTTCCGCGTGGAACCGCCCCTCGCCGTCGGTGGTCAGCGGCGCCTGGTCGCGGTTAGCCATTGGATACAACCGTTGCGCGGTGCGGCGCATGTAGAAAATCTGCACGACGGCATTGGCGAGCGGCTCGCCATCGGGGTCAAAAACGCGGCCCGCGATGCTGGCCGTCGGCGCCAGGCGAACCGTCACCGGCCCCGGCTCGTCGCCGGTGAGCGTCACCGTTCCCGCCAAGTGGCGTTCGCTGTGGACAACGAATAACTGCCGCGGTCGGTCGGCGCCAAGACCGTAAATGACACAGGTTGGCTCCGCGATCTTGACCATCGGCCCCGTGTCTGCGACGCCCGACACAAACGCGTCCGTGACCGGCTGCGCCTGCTCGTCCTCGATGACGATCTTTGCGGTCTTTCCCATTTCCAGCGGCAAATTGCAGGTCATCGCGGCGCTGCCTGGCGCCAGGTCGATGAATTTCACCGCGTGCAGCCTTGTCAACCACTCGATGTGGCCCTTGGTAGTCGTAAAATAGCGCTCGTCGCCATCGGCTGTGACCGCCACGTGCTGATGGTCTGCTTCGCTGAACCTCGCCTGTCGATACGGTATCGGTTTCTCGTCATCGGCGCCGGGGCGGCCGCGTCCGAATTGCGGCATGCGCATGCCGGGGCGGCCGTACTGGACCTGCGCCATGAGCACGCCGGGACCGGGCATGACCAGCAGGCGGAAACGCCCGTCGTCGTCGGTCGGCGACGCCGCCATCCGCGCGTTTGCGGCTCCATCGTAACCGGGTTGATCGGTGTATTGGTTGCCGGACAGAGGCACGAAGTTCACCCCGCTTTTCACCCCGCGCCCGGTGGCCTGGTCGAACACGCGGCCCTGAACGACGATTCCTTCTTTCAACTCGATCTCCACGTCGATCGTCGTCTGGCCGGGCGTCAGGTCGAGCGCGAGGTGCCGCCAAAGCAAATTGCCGGCCTTGGGCCCGACGACGAAGACGCTCAACGGCGCATCTTGACTGCGGGGCAACCCCCGCAGCTCGAATCGGCCTTTTTCGTCAGTCTGAGCGGAGATCGGGTTATTCACGCCGCCGCCCTGCGCTGAAACCAGCGTCCCGGCAACCGGGGTGCGTTCGCGTCCCGTAAAGACGTTCCCGCGAACCACCAGTTCCGTTTCCGCAATGTGATCGAACACCGGTCCTGCCAGGTGAGGCGACATGCGGCGCGCCTGCATTGCCGGAAGCATCGTGGCCGCGGCAAGCCGGTTGTACGTCGCTGCGTCGAAGCCCTGGCGATTGACGACCTCGATTTCGTCGGAAACGATCCCCGGGCCGACACGCCGACCGTTGCCACCCGTTCGGCGCCGATGCCCGACAGTTCGAAGCGGCCGTCTTTGTCCGTCACGGTCATGAGAAACGGCAACAGCCGCGACGCGAAGGATTGGCGGTCGAGCTGGTGGCGAGCGCCGCGCCAATCCTTTTTGCCCGCGGCTAAAAAATCGTCGAGATTGCCGTTTGACGTGGTCGAGATTTTGTGGACGGTGATCTTCGCGCCGGCCACGCGCTGTCCTTCGGTATTGGTCACACGGCCTCGCACAAGTTGGTCTGCGACCAGGTGCAGCACGGCTTCGTGCGGCGGCTGGTCCTGCACGATTTCGAGCCAATCGAAACCGTAACCGGGCAGGTAGGCGACGAGCGGCCGCGGCATTTTGTCCAGCGGCGCGTCGTGTGGCCCCAAGATCAGCGTGAAGCGGCCCTCCGGGTCGGTCGACGCGCGCTTCTCGAACGATACGTCCTCCGGCTTTCGTGGCGGCTTCGCTTGAAACCGCACCCAATAAATGCCCGCCCCCGCCGCCGCTCGGCCATCGGGCAGCAGTACCCGCCCGCCAATCGTGGCCTCCTCGGTCGCCTTCGCCGGAGCGGCAGAATCGGTTGGCTCGGCCGCCGGCGAGCGATGACCGACGGCTAGCACGACCACAAGCACGGGCAGAGATATCCACCCGCGGCGACGATTGACCGTTCGTGGTTGAGTCATCACGCGCACCTCGCAAGCAAAAGGCCGTTGGCACAATTCGCCACATTATGGCGCACCGCGGATAGCAAAAGCAATCTAGCCCAGAACCTCCGCGGTTCTCAATGTGGCGAGTGTGAATTGAAGATGCAAGAAGCCCGGAGAGTTGTGGGCCTTTTTTTCCCACCTCGATGTCTCGCCTGGGGCTATGCAGCGCGGCGGACGGATTCACCGGGCCGCGCCAAGCGAGATAAGAGCTGGGCGAAAACCCGGTCCACGCTGATCTCGTCCAGACAGAGCGGCGGATCGTATTGCAACGGGCAGCGATGAGCGAAGCACGGCGAACAGCCCAGATGCCGCTGGAGCACCACGGCATTGCTGGCATAGGGACCGGTGCGCAGGGCGTGCGACGGGCCGAACAGCGCCACCACCGGCGCGCCGGCGGCCACCGCCAAGTGCAGCAAGCCCGAATCGCCGCTCACCACCACCGACGCTTGCGAAAACAGCGCCGCGGCCGCTAACGGGCGGAACCGCCCATCGGCCCGCCACACGGCGTCGCCGAGCGGCTGGGCCACCCGGTCGCAAAGCCGGTGCGCGTTGGTTCCCCCGGCCAAAGCCACGCGCACGCCAGGCAGGCCCAGCAATCGGCGTGCGAGCTGCGTGAACTTGTCGGCGGGCCAACGGTGGGCCTGGCGCCCGCCATCGGGATGGAGAACCACCAGGCGGTCTCGCGCCGGATCAAAGCCGTGCGTCTGGAACCAGGCATCGACGGCTGCCAGATCGGCGGCGGTTGGCTGCAAAGCGAAACGAGACTCGGGGCCGAGCGACGCGCGCGGAGCGGCATCGTGCAAATAGGGCCGCTCCAAGGGCGGCTCGGCGGCAACGCCCGTCAACCGCGCCGCCAACGCCAGGTTTCGCTCGACCGCGTGTACGTCGAGCGTTTCCAGGGCGAGGCAATCGTTGTAAAAAACATGAGCCACTTCCAGCGACGGTCGATAGCCGATGCGGCGGTCGGCGCCGCTGAGACCGGTCAACAGGCCGCTCCGCCAGCTTCCTTGAAAATCGATTGCCACTTGGCAGCCCGCCCGGCGGACGCGCCGCGCGAAATCGCGGAAACCGAACCACCGGCGCCTCTGCCAGCCGATCACATCGTCGAGCCAGGGCTGCGCGTCGAGCAAATCGGCATAGGTTTCATCGCCGGCCCACACCAGCCGCGCCTGCGGCAACGCCGCACGGAGGGCGCGCACGGCGGGCAACGTATGCAGGATTTCGCCCAGCGAAGCAAGTTGGACGATCAGAATCTGTGTCATGGGTAAATGCGGGCGGGCCGTGGGCGGCGAATTGTGCCAAATCGCCCGTTGCCCTGCAACACCGCTTTGGTGTGCGGCTAGCAGGACGCTACACTAATTTGGTGGATCGGCGCGAACTGGGCGATTTCCCGGTTTTGACTTTTGCATTTTGCATTTTGACTTTCCCGTGGTAGGCAACGCCCTGCGCCGATGTATCAATGAAGGAAGAATGAGGAGACGAACATGGCCGATCCTTTTGCGGGGCGGGTGGCCTTGGTGACAGGCGGCTCGCGCGGCATTGGCCGGGCAACCGCGTTGCGGCTAGCGCGCGAGGGCGCCGACGTGGCCATCAGTTTCGCCTCACGCGTGGCCGCCGCCGACGAGGTGGTCGCCGAAATCCGCTCGCTCGGCCGCCGCGCCACCGCCGCGGCCTGCGACGTCTCGCAGCCCGGCGAAGTGCAACGGCTGGTCGAACACACGCGCCAACAGCTTGGGCCGATCGACCTGCTGGCCCATTGCGGCGCCATTAGCAACATTGCCAGCCACGAAGATCTCACGTATGAGCAGTGGCGCGAGACGATCGACGTGAACCTCCACGGAACCTTCCTGATGGTCTTCGCCGTCAAGGACGAAATGCTGCGGCGCGGCTTCGGGCGGATGGTCACCGTATCGTCGATTGCGGCGCTTCGGCCGCGCCAGATGCAGATTCATTACTCCGCATCGAAGGCGGGCGTGATCGCTCTGACGCACTGCTGCGCCGAGGCCTTCGCGCCCCACGTGCGCATCAACTGCGTGGCGCCGGGTCTGACCGAAACCGAGATGGCCCACGTCTTGCCGCCCGATACCATGCGCCGCGTGATCGACGAAACTCCGCTGGGCCGCATCGGCCAGCCGGAGGAGATCGCCGGCGTGATTCGCTTTTTGCTCAGCGAAGAATCGAGCTTCATGACCGGGCAAACGGTCGTCGCCTCGGGCGGCCGCGTGATGCTGCCGTGAGCGAGGCTGGATGCGTCGCGCACTCGTCGCCAACTCCGTCGCGCTGCCGGGCGAACCTTTGCCGAGCGCGATCCGGTCCTGTCGCCGTCAGAGCGATCAACGCGCGAGTTGAAAGCCAACATCATGGTTTCGCCTCGCAGTTCAGGCTCATTGGAAATGCTCATTCTCCACTTCGGCGGCCCCCAGCGCGCCAATGCCTGGAGTGCGCCGTGTCCAGGGACTGGTTTGCCAATTGTCGACCGGCTCGGTCGCCGACAGAATGGGCGGCAAGTTAAACAAAAGTCGTTGCGATAAGCCGGCGGCAAAAGGCTCATACATGGCCCGCAAGTCGGTGAGCCGCCGTTCGGCCTGATTGGCTCCATCTAGTTCGACTCCGGCATCTGCGAACAATCGGCGCAGGCGTTGAAAGTCGTCGGAGGGCAAACGGTCCGACGTCGGCTGCCGCGGGGAAACTCGCAATACGAGCGACAAATCGACGATCGCGTGCCGCGCCATGGCGAACGTCAACTGCGCCTGGTAAGCGTCAGCGCCTTGGATTCCGGCGATGAACAGCGCGCTACTGTCGAGCACCGCCGTCAACGCGGCCAGCCAAGATTGGTTGTCGTGTTGCGACCGATAATAAACCAGTACCGGAAACGAAAGGTGGCTTTCTAAGAGTTGGGCGGCCCAACGTTCCCATTCGGCGAAGAAGGGTTCCAAACCAGATGCGCGGCCCGACCGCGCGGCGCGCAAAATGCCCTCGGCGGCGGTCGGTGGCGAACCGGCCCGCGCATCGAGCAGGGAAATGGTGATCTCGCGCTGTGAGGCGGCCTGCGAGAGGCCCGGCAGATATCCGATAATGACGGCCAGAAAACCGAAGCCGATGCCCGCTTCGGCCACGGCCAACGTCCGGCCCAGAGCGGCCGTGGGCGCGACGTCGCCGTAGCCGAGCGTGAAGAACGTCACGCCGCTCATGTAAAGATACAGATCTAAGCGCGGCTCGTCGCCGCGGTCCGCAAGGTATAAAGGGCTGCGCAACGCCCATTGCGTCAAGCCGAAACCCACGATGAGCGCTATCGCCCAAAGCGCGAAGAGTGTCAGCAAGGAAAGCGGTCCAAAAATGCTCAGAAAATTCTCGCGACGCTTGCCCCGCGGCAGCCGCCGCGCCAAGCCGCTCCACAAACCCCATGCCAAGCGATAATAGAGACGCACGGGCCGAAGCGTGCGCGTGACTCTCCGCGGCAACACCATAACCTCAAAGGCATCGATCAGCACCAGCGCGATCAGAATCAGTCCGACGAACGCCAGCAGTAGATGCATTGCAAGAACTCCTTCTTACACAGCTACCGGCAATTTGCGGGTGCGGCGCAGTAGGCCACGCCCTTTTAAGCTACAGTAGCACAGGTCACGTTGAGCGCATCGCTCGTTCCTAATCTCGCAGCCAGAGCCGCTTGATGGCGTCGAGCAGCGCCTGCGGAATGCCGTGGCGCGATTCGTCGCGCAGCGACTCCAGCGGTGGGTGCAACAGCTTGTTGATCAGCCGGTCGAACGATTGGCGGATTTCTTGGCGTTCGCGGTCGCTGATCTCGGGCAGCCGGTTGAACAGCCGCCGCAACTCATCTTCTTTCGGCTGCTGCCAGCCTTGCCGCAGCCGCTTGATGATCGGGCCGGTGGCGCGGTGGTGCAGATCGGCCATGAAGCGGTCGGTCTCCTCGTTGACGATTCTCAGCGCCAGCGGCAGTTCGCGATCGCGTTCGGCGCGGTTCCGCCGGCAGGCGCCTTCCAAATCGTCGATCGAGTAGAGATAGACGCCCAGACAATCGCCCACGGCAGGCTCGAAATCGCGGGGCACCGCCAGGTCGAGAATGAAAAGGTCGCGTTGCTGCCGCACGTGCTCGACCTGGCGATAACCGGCCAGCGTCACCACCGGCTCGCTGGCTCCGGTGGTGCCGATCACCAGGTCGGCGGCCGCCAGGGCCTGGCCCAGTTGCTCCCACGGCAGCGTCTCGCCGCGCCAGCGTTCGGCCAACGCCGCCGCGCGCTGCGGGCTGCGGTTGACGACCGTGATCTGCCGGGCGCCTTCGTCGGCCAGATAGCGCAGGGTTTCTTCGGCCATGTCGCCGGCGCCGATCACCAGCACCTGCTTATCGTCGAAGCGCTCGAAGATGCGCTTGGCAAAATCGGCCACCGCCACGCTGGGAATGCTCACCCGTTTTTCGTTGATCGCGGTCTCGGTGGCCACGCGCTTGGCCACGCGCATGGCCGTCTGAAAAATCTGATTGGTCAGCGGCCCAGTCGTCTGGCGAGCCAGCGCCAGGTTGTAGGCTTCCCACACTTGGCTGATAATCTGCGGCTCGCCCAGCACCATGCTATCGAGGCTGGCGGCCACCTGGAACAAATGCCGCACGGCGTCTTCGCCGGTGCGCTCGAAAAGATCGTCGAACACGTCGCGCGGCTCGACGCCGTGAAAGCCCGACAGAAACTCGACCAATTGCTCGTGCGAAGGCGTCAAGGCGGCGTCTTCGGCCGCCGCGTACACTTCGACGCGGTTGCAGGTCGAGAGCAACACCGCTTCGGTCTGCGGAAAACGCGCGTGGAATCGGTCGAGCGCCTCGCCCGCCTGCTCGGCACTGAACGCCAGGCGTTCGCGCGTGGCCACGCTCGACTGGCGATGGCTGCAGCCGATCATCTGCAACTTCATGACCAGCCTCCGGGGACTCGCTGCGCTCGGCCCACCCTACCTCTTTGGTTCGACCTCGCGTCGCCCCGCGCCGAACCAGCCGAGGGCGGCTGGTCCACATCGCGTGGCTCTCGCGAGCCGTGCCCGCTGGTCGAGGCCAGTTGCACTGCCAGCGCCACCACCAGAAAAGCGAAACTGGCGACGGTCAGATAGGCCACTTTGCGCCCCTGCCGGGCAGGCTTGTACAGCAGGCTGAAAAGCGCCGCGGCAATCATCCAGGCCAGCAGGGCGGCATTGCTCCAGACCACCGGATCGCTCCAAGCCAGCCAATCGGCCTCGGAGCGCTCGCGATTGATGACGTTCAGCAGCACGCCGGACGCAAAACCCAGCGTCAGCATCAAGGCCGAAAAGACCGTAGCGCGGCTATTGGCGCGTTCCAGCCATTCGAGGCTGGGCAATTGAAACCCTTGAGCGGGCAGCCGCTTGTGCTTCAGCCGATTGCTTTGCACCAGGTGCATCAAGCCCGCCACGAACCCCACCAACACCGCCACCGTGCCCAACAACAGGAAAACGCCGTGGGTCATGCCCCAGAGTTGCGAGGCGCGCGTCTGCGGAAAAGGCACGCGGTCGGCAAAGCGGTACGCCACGCCGATCAGCGCCAGCACCAGCGGCAAGGTAAACAGCCCGATGGAGGTTCGCGGAAAATGGAGCGTCAGGTAGAGATAGATGGCAGCCAGCAGCCAGGCGGCCAGCAGATACCAATCGAACTCGCTGGAGAGCGGCACCAACTCGGCTCCGGCCTGAAAGGCCAGATAGAGCGTGTGGGCCAGCAGTCCGGCGGCGCCAAAACCGAGCATGACCGCGCCGCGGAATCCGCTACGAAACCAGAGCCGCGAGGCTTCGAGCGTCCAGGCCACCGCATAGCTGGCGGCGAAGCAAAAGATGGTCACGCGCGACAGCATTCAGCCCTCCACAACCGCGCCGTCAAGCCCGTGCTCTTTCAGCTTTTTGTGCAGCGTGTTGCGGTTGATGCCCAGCCGGGCGGCGGCCTTGATTTGCACGTTGTTGCACGTGGCCAGCACCTGGGCAAACAACTCGCGCTCGACCCGATTGACGATTTTGTTGTACAGGTCTTCGCTGTTCGGTCCGGCCGACTGCAACACCTGCTGCACCAACTCTTGGGCGAGAATTTCCGGATCGGCCTCGCCCAGCCGCCGCCCGCGCGGGCGCCGCTGGCTGAGCACCACCTCCGGCAACAGATCGCATGTCAGCTCGTCGCCGGGCGCCAACACCACCGCCCGTTCGATGTAGTTTTGCAACTCGCGCACATTGCCCGGCCAGTGGTAGTCTTGCAGAGCATCCATCGCTCGAGGATCGATGTGTACGACGGTGCGATCGTTTTCTTCGCTGTATTGCTCGAGAAAGTAGCCGACGAGTTGTGGCACGTCTTCGCGGCGCTCGCGCAGCGGCGGCAAATGGATGGGCACCACGTTGAGCCGATAATACAGGTCTTCGCGGAAGCGCTCGGCTTCGACTTCTTCCATCAGGTCGCGATTGCTGGCGGCGATCACCCGCGTGTTGACGCGAATCGTTTGTGTATCGCCCACGCGCTCAAACTCGCGTTCTTGCAAAACGCGCAGCAGCTTGACCTGCAGCTTGGGCGTGGTCGAGTTGATCTCGTCAAGGAAGATCGTGCCGGTGTGGGCGGCTTCGAAGCGGCCGGTGCGGTTCTCCAGGGCGCCGGTGAAGGCGCCCCGCACGTGGCCAAACAGTTCGCTTTCCAACAGGCTTTCGGAAAGCGCCCCGCAGTTGACGCGCACAAACGGGCCGCTGCCTCGGGGGCTAAGCTGATGGACGGCCTTGGCGATCAGCTCCTTGCCGGTGCCCGTTTCGCCCAGCAGCAATACCGAGGCATTAGAGCGCGCGACCAGCCGCGTGCGCTCGTACACCTGCTGCATGGCCGGACCATGGCCAATCAGCCCGCCGATCGGCGGGCCGGTCAGCGATGAGACAGTGGTGCGGTAGTTCGAGGCCATCGTGTTGGATTTATTCACCTTCGTCCGCGGTCGCTCGCGCTTCCATCACGTCGAGAATGCCGGCCAGCAGTCGCTGGGTTGCTTCGTCTTGGTGCTCGCTGGCATTGTAACGGTCGTACTGTTGACTGATCTCGCTGGTGGTCAGCAGCGTGCCGAACTGCGCGACGCTGACGGCAAAGGCGTCGGCGGCCGCTTGCCGCATGTCGACCGGCTGTGTCAACTGGCTGGCCAGATCGACCAGCGATTGCTGGCTGGTGGCTGTGCCCAGCGTGGCGAGCACGCGCGCCGCGTCCGCGCTGGTCGCGGGCAGCCACAACGCCGTGGCCACCGGCCGCTCGATGCGCCGCAGGTTATAGATTTCATGGTCGCGCGAAATGATGTCGGCAATCCAAGCCACCGCTTGCTCGGCCTGGGCGCGCCGCTCGTCGGGCGAGACCATCCGACGGCCCACGTCATTGAGCAGCCGTTCAATTTGCATCTCCAGAGCCGGCGGGTTGGCGGCCCGAATGATGACCCTCGAAAGCGGCGTCCGCCGAGCCAATCGTTCGGCGCGCTGCAGATCGTCGCTGGAGGCAATGATGCCGATCGGCAGTCGGGCGGTGCGGGCATCGCGCCGCAGGCGTTCGAGCAATTGCCCGGAAGTCGGCGCGGCCAGGCTGTAATCAATCAGCGCCAGCAGGTAATCGGGCGAGGCGACGGTCTCGGCAACGACCTCGCGCTCGGTGCCCGCGGTGTCGGTCTCATAGCCGAGGCCGGCCAGCATGCCGGCTAAGGTTTGCAGCTCGGCCGGTCGGGCGTCTGCGGTCAACACGCGCGGCTGGCCAAACGAACTCGCAAAATATCCCAGCGTGTCGACCACGAAACTTGAACCGGGATAGGGCTTCAAGGGCTTGAGCCTCATGATCGAGCTCAACGCGGCAAAGCGAACGCGGCGATCGCTGTTGCGGGCCGCCTCGACCAGCACGCTTGATTGCGGCTGACGATGGTACAACAAATCGTCTTTGGCCAAATCGCCCAGCGCCTGAGCCGCCAGAGTGGCGGCCACGCTATGTTCGGTGGCCAACGCGAATTCGAGCAAGTCTGCGACCACGGCGGCGTCTTCGGCGGCCAGCACATTTTGAATGGCGTCGGGCGCCGCCTGCGGGGCCAGATCGGCTTGGGCGCGGTAGGTCGCCGCTTCGAGCGCGGCCGCCAGGTAGATTCTGCGAGCGGCGCGACCGCGCGCGGTGAGCTTCAAGGCATCACCCGCCCGGTATGCCGCGACATCGAGCCGGGCAACCAGCGGCGACAAGCTCGTCGGGACAAGCTGCGATTTTTCGACATCCCATTGCCACACGGTCGCCGACGCCGCGTCGGAGGCCTGTTGTTGCAGGGCCGCGTCGAAGTCGCGGCGCGCGACGATGGTGAGCGTCTTGGCCGCCTCATCGCGGTCGGGCACGCGCCCTAATAACTGCCGAAGACCCTCTCGAGCCGCCTGGCGCACCTCCGCGGGCGTCGCTTCAGCCAACGCCGGCGCGAGCAAGTCGAGCGCCAGCTCCGAGCGCCCCAGTTCGCCGATCGTCAGAATGGCTTGCAATTCCAGAGCGGGCACATCGCAACGAACCAAGGCCTCCAGCGGCGCGATGGCATCGGGACCGAACCGTGTCAGGGCCAGCCGCAGCGCCGGTCGCTGCGCGGCACGAGCCGGATCGAGCATGGCTGCGATGATCGCTTGAACGCCGGCCTCGCGTCCTTGGGCCAGGCGAATCATCGCTCCGCGCCGGACCGCCGGCGATGCATCGCCCAGTTGATCGATCAGCTTGGCCAGCCGCCGCGGATCGCGGGCGCGCCGCTCGGCCGCCCCCAACGCCGCGTCCGAAACCCGCCGGCCCTCGGGCTGTAGCTCATCGATCAACGCCAATCGCAAGAACAGCGGCGAGCCAAGCTGATCGACCAATGCGACCCAGTCGGCATCGTCGAGCTTGGCATCAAGCAATTGCTTGGTGAGCAAGCCGGCTTCGTACAGCGCGTGCAGATCGATCAACGTGTCGATGGCTCGTCCCAGCTCCTCCGGCGTCGAAGGCTTGCGGGCCATCAGCGCCAAGACCACCGGATCGTGGCTTGGCACAGCGATAGGCTTCTCCGCTTCTTCGGCCGCTGGCGGTTCGCCGAACGGCTGTTCTTCGTCGGCATCTTGCGCGGCCAGATGCGCCGCGGGCGACAACGAGAGAGCGAACAGCCCAAGGGCCACGATCAACCGAGACATATGCGCCATAGTCATTCGACGTAGTAACAAGGAAATTGCCTTTAGCCTAGGGTGCCACCTTGTTTACAATCCTAATTTGTCTTGCGCCGTCTCGGCCGGCTCGATTTGGTCGTTGCCCGGTATTCCGAGTTTCTGCCGCCAACGTTCTAACTGCTTGTCGACTTCCGCCGGCGCGGTCGATCCAAAGCTCACGAAAGCCGCGACGGCGTTTTGCGTTCCGAGCACCTGGTACACCGACTCGTCGAGATCTGGATCGCACTGGCGCAACTCTTCCAGCGAAAGCTGCGCAAGGGGCACTCCCCGCTCGGAGGCCGCGCGCACCAGGTTGCCCACCAGGTCATGTGCGGTTCGTTGCGGCCGACCGCGGCGAATCAGGTATTCCATCAGCGTCGTCGCATCGAGAAACCCTTCCTCCAGCCGAGCCGCAATGGCCGTGCGGTTCAACTGCGCCTGCTCGATCAGCGGCGCCGCCAGTTCGAGACACGCCAGAACCGTGTCGAACGAGTCGAACAGCGGCTCCTTGTCTTCCTGCAAATCGCGGTTGTAGGCCAGCGGCAGCCCTTTCACGAGCACGAGCAAACGTGTCAGATTGCCGATTACGCGGGCCGTCTTGCCGCGGATGAGTTCCAGCACGTCCGGGTTGATTTTCTGCGGCATGATCGACGAGCCCGTGCAGAAGGCCTGCGGCAGGCGTAAGAAATCGAACTCGGTGGTCGACCACAAAATCCATTCTTCGGCCCAGGCGCTCAGATGCTCGGCCACCAGCGCCAGCACGAAGGCAAACTCGATGATAAAGTCGCGGTCGCTCGAGGCGTCGAGGCTGTTGCCGGCGAGACCGTCGAATTGCAACCGATCGGCGACCTCCTGGCGGTCGATGGGCAGCGTGGTGCCGGCCAAGGCGGCAGTGCCTAGGCTG
The DNA here is from genome assembly GCA_025927475.1 of Pirellulales bacterium. GTDB lineage: Bacteria > Planctomycetota > Planctomycetia > Pirellulales > JAICIG01 > JAICLL01. The sequence goes on along the minus strand of JAICLL010000054.1, from coordinate 20,544 downwards.
AGCACATTGGTGCGGCGGCGACAATCGGCCAGCCGCTCGCGGTCTCGCTGGAATTTTTCGCAATACGCCAGCCAGTAATGCGGGGCGAGCACGGGCTGGGCCCGGCGCAGATGGGTGTAGCCGGCAAGAATCACCTCTCGGTCGCCTGCCGACCGCACGACCCACGCACGTTGCACGGCGGCCAGTGCCGCGTCGATCTGGTCGATGGCATCGCGAACCCACAGCCGCAGGTCGGTCGAGACTTGGTCGTTACGGCTGCGTGCGGTGTGCAGCTTGCGGCCCACGTCGCCCAGCCGGTCGACCAGCGCCCGTTCGATGTGCATATGGACGTCTTCCAACTCGACGGAGAAGGCAAAGTGGCCTTGCTCGATTTGCTGGCGGACGTCGTCAAGGGCTTGCACAATTTGGTGGCACTCATCGTCGGTAATCAGCCCGACTTTTGCGAGCATTTGCGCATGGGCCGCCGAACAACGGATGTCGTGCGCATAAAGGCGGCGATCGAAGCTCACGCTTTCGGTGAACTTTTCGACACGGCGATCGGTCGCCTCGCTAAAAACACCACCCCACGGCTTGTCGGACACTCGATGTCCCTCGCGCTCGATTGGCCAAGAATGCCGGAAATCACTCCAAGCTATTTACTCTAAATAGCTTACGTCAAACTGTCAACCTTCCGCCGCCAGGCCCATCCGCGTCACTGCCGGGAGACCGACCGGCGAGACGGGCGGGATTGCCGCATTGCCGTGTCCGGACCGGCGGCGGCCTCGCGGTGGAAGGGCGCCATCGAGTAAGATGAAGGCAGGATTTCAGTTCTTCTCAAGGAAGGCACGCCATGGACGGCTGGGAAATCGCCCTCTGGGCAGTCGCAGGATACGCCGCGGTGATGGCATTGGTGCGCTTCATGGCGGCCCGCCGCACCGAGGTGTTGCGCGAATTGCGCGAGCGGGCCGAAGCCCAGCCGCGGCCAACCGCGGAAAAGGCGGCCCCGGCGGAGTAGTGCAGAAGCGGACCGAGCAGATTCCATTTCAACCGAATGAGCCGAAAGCTGTATATCGAAACCGTCGGCTGCCAGATGAACATGCTCGACAGCGAGCTGGTGGTGGCCAGCCTGCGCAAAGAGGGCTATCAACTGGTGGGCGCCCCGCGCGAAGCCGACACCATTCTGTTCAATACCTGCAGCGTGCGGCAGCATGCCGAAGACAAAATCTATAGCGCCCTGGGGCGGCTGAAGCACGCGAAAACGCGGCATCCCGACAAGATTATCGGCGTGCTGGGCTGCATGGCCCAGAAAGACCAGCGGCTGATTTTCGAGCGGGCGCCTTTTGTCGATCTGGTGGTGGGGCCCGGCCAACTGCACCAGATTCCCGAGCTGTTGCGGCAGATTGCCGCCGGCGGCGGCCGTCAACTGGAAGTGAGCCTCGACCGCACGGCGGGCAGCCGGCAGGAAGTCGAGCAGAGTTTTGAAAGCTACGATCCGCTGCGCGATGAGCAAATGCGGCCCACGCCTTACCAGGCGTTCGTGCGAATCATGATCGGCTGCGACAAGTTCTGCACCTATTGCATCGTGCCCGCCGTGCGCGGGCCAGAGCAAAGCCGCCCGCCCGAGCAGATCGAGGCCGAGGTGCGAAAGCTCGCCACCGAGGGGTGCCGCGAAATCACCTTACTTGGGCAGACGGTCAACAGCTATCGGCACACCGCCGGCGGCCGCGCCACACGGCTGGCCGACCTGCTGTACCTACTGCACGACATCTCGGGCATCGATCGCATCAAGTTCGTCACGAATTTCCCCAAAGACATGACCGACGACTTGCTGCACGCGGTGCGCGATCTGCCGAAATGCTCGCATTACTTGCACGTGCCGGCCCAAAGCGGATCGAACGAGGTGCTGCGGCGGATGAAACGAGGCTACCGGGCCGAGGAATATCGTGAGATGCTGGCCCGAATCCGCCAGACGATTCCCGCTGCGGCGGTGACCAGCGATTTCATTGTCGGCTTCTGCGGCGAAACCGAAGACGACTTTCAGGCCACCGCAGCGCTGGTGCGCGAGTCGCGCTTCAAAAACAGCTTTATCTTCAAATACAGCCCCCGGCCCAGCACCAAGGCGGACAGCCTGTTTGCCGACGATGTGCCGGAAGACGTCAAACGGCGGCGAAATAACGAGCTGCTGGCGATTCAAAACGCCATCAGCGAGGAAGACAATCAGGCGTTTTTGGGACGACGCGTCGAAGTGCTGGTTGAGGGACCGAGCAAGTCGAGTCGCAAGCAAGCCGCCGATGGCGACGTCCTGCAACTCACCGGACGCACCAACTGCGATCGCATTGTGGTGTTCGAGGGCAATCGCCGGCTGATCGGGCAATTGGTCCCGCTGCTGGTCTACGACGCCAATGCGTTTACGCTGTTCGGCAGCGTCATTACCCAGCACGTGGGGCCGGAAGTGTATGAGTTGGCCCTGGCCCCTGATCGGTTTTGACTTCGGCAACGGGCTCTGTTGGGAACTCCGTGCCGTTGGCGTGAGGGGCGGTGCGAAGACGATTCGAGCCTTATCTCAAAACCGCTTAGACGCTTTCCGAGCCTACGACACCTCCTGCCCGACGCGCCATCGCAAAAAGGCATCGAGAAAGCCCTGCAAGTTGCCGTCGAGCACGCTCTGAAAATTTCCGACCAAAAAGCCCGTGCGGGCGTCTTTGACGCGCTGGTCGGGATGCAAAAAATAATTGCGAATTTGCGAGCCAAAGCCGGTCTTGGCTTGCTTTTCATATTTGGCCGCCTGCTCGGCCTCGCGCTTCTCCTCCTCGAGACGGGCCAGCCGTGCCCGCAGCATCTTCAGCGCGGTGGCCCGGTTCTTGTGCTGGCTGCGCTCGTTCTGGCACTGCACGACAATGCCGGTGGGCAAGTGCGTGAGCCGGATGGCGCTGGAGGTTTTATTGACGTGCTGCCCGCCCGCCCCGCTGGCCCGAAACACGTCTTCGCGCACGTCTTCGTCGCGGATTTCGATCTCGGCGGTTTCAGTGATTTCGGGCGAAACGTCGATGGCGGCAAAGCTGGTTTGCCGCTTGCCTTCGGCGTTGAAGGGGCTGATGCGCACCAGGCGGTGCATGCCGGTTTCACCCTTTAAATAACCGTAGGCCATTGGCCCGCGGACGGCGATGGTGGCGTTGGAGATGCCGGCCTCGTCGTTGTCTTGGCGGTCGAGCACCTCGGTGTCATAGCCCTGCTTCTGAGCCCACTGCAAATACATCCGCAGCAGCATCTCGGCCCAGTCGTTGGCATCGACGCCGCCATCTCGGGCGTTGATCGAAAGCAACGCGTTGTTGGCGTCGTGCGGGCCGTCGAGCAGGGCCTTCAGCTCAAGGTCGGCGAGCCGGGCTTCGAGCCGCTCGAGCTCCGCCGGCACTTCGGAGGCCATCTGCGGATCTTCCTCCGCCATTTCGAGCATCACCGTCAGGTCGTCGGCGGCGCTCACCAACTCGGCGATCGGCTTGACCAGGGCATTGAGCGATTTCAATTCGGCGACGGTGGCCTGCGCTTGTTCTTGGCTGTCCCAAAAACCAGCCTGGCCCATGCGGGCCTCGATCTGGGTTACTTGATTCCGCTTGCCATCGAAGTCAAAGAGAGTCCCTCAGTTGGGTAATCCTGCGGTGGATGGCCGCTGCCCGATCGGTCAGTTCGCGTTCCATGGATAGCGTCTTTCCTTTGAGAAGATGGTGTGTCGCCTAATCAGATTATACGGTGCGGACGGCTACGCGACGATGCCGTTTTGAATAGAACCGGCACCATTTTGAACAGAAGGCAACGAAGGGCGGGAAGGAAGAGAAGAATGTCGTCCCTCGAACGTTTTCGAACATGATTCGCGGGCCAGATCGACGCCCAGGAGCCGGGCGAGTGCTTCTCAGACGACCGCGACATAGGTTAACAGACCGCTAAAAATGGAACAACGATTGCCGGTACCGGCTGGTAGGGCGTTCTTTTCTACGGACGCTATATGGGCGCTGATCGGCTTACGGCTTGCACACCGCCACCAAAGCCACCACCAACCACCAACCACCAGCCACCATGACGCTAGCAACCGGTAATCGCAAGCGGATCGGATTAGCCCTTTCGGGCGGAGGATTTCGGGCCACGCTGTTCCACCTGGGAATCGTCCGCTTTTTGCGCGATGCCGGCATTTTGCCCTCGGTGACGCATGTCACGTCGGTGTCGGGCGGCAGCGTGCTGGCGGCCCACCTGGTGCTCAACTGGGACCGCTATACCGGCACGCCCGACCAGTTCGATGCCGTCGCGGCCGAGGTGATCAAGTTTACGCGGCTCGACGTGCGCAATCGCATTGTGCGCCGGGCGCCGCTGGCGTTGCCCATTCACCTGGCGCGGTGGCTGATGCGCCTGCGCCGCGATCGCCGCCTCACGCGCACCGGCATGCTGGAGATGTATTACCAGCATTTCCTCTATGGCGACACCTGCATGTTTCAGTTGCCCGAACATCCGCAGTTGCACATCCTTTCGACCAATCTGACCGAAGGCTCGCTTTGCTCGTTCACGCGCGAGGGCGTCATTTTTCAGAAGCGGCTGCCAGGAGAACTGTTTCGCTTCGAGCGGCTGCACGCCGGGCTGGCTACCGTGCCGCTGGCAGTGACCGCGTCGTCGGCGTTTCCCGGCTTCTTTCCGCCGTTGCAGGTGAACGGCGCCGAGGTGGGCGCCGGCGCCGGGCAATTCAACCGCCAGGTGTTCACCGACGGCGGAGTGTTCGACAACCTGGGCGTCCGCATGTTCCGCAACATCGAACGTACCTGGATCGGACGAGAAGCGCAGTTGACGCTCGACGACATGTACGACGCCGCCTGCGTGGCCAAGGCTCTCACTTCGGCCAACGGGCTGCACGAGAACACCCCCCTGGGCCGCATTCGAAAAATCTATCAAGAAGCCAACGGCGGACTGCCCAGCGGCGACGAGCGTCCCGAAGCGGTTTGCAGCACGCTTTCGGAAGTCATCGCCGGCCCTGCTTTATATCGCGAGCCGACTTTCGAGGCCGTACAGCCCGACGACCCCGAAGCCGCCTCGCTGCTCGAATCGGCCCGCCTCTCGGGCAAAGAACTCGAACATCACGATCGGGTCTGGCTCAATCGGCAGCTCCTCGAGACGGTGCTGCGGCAAGTGACCGGCCGGCGGTGCCTGCGGCCGATGACCTCGATGTTCGACCAGGTGATTGTGAGCGATGCCGGCAAACATTTGCAAGCACGCACGGAAGTTCGGGCGTCGGGCCTGATCGGCACGGCGATGCGGGCATCGGATATCGGCATGGACCGCGTCTGGCAGCTCGAAAAGGAAACGTTTGGCAACCAGCCGGGTTTTCTATTTATGTCGCTGAGCGACGTGGTGCAGCCGCAGGAAGACCCGACCGCGCTGCACCCCGAGATTCAACGGCGGCTGCCCGAAATCCGCACCGATCTGGATGGGTTCTCGCTGTTGGAGGTGAGCACGCTGGTGCGCCACGGCTATTGCGTGGCGCGGGCCATTTGTCGGCGGCGGCCTGAGTTGTTCGGCGGTGACATGCCAGCCTTGCCGCCGTGGGATCCGGCAGATCATGCGGCGCCGACCATGGCGCTCACCGCCGGCAAGCCGCGCCGCAGGTCATTGTTGGGCAACCAGCGCGGGCCGGCGGCCGAAGTGATGGCCGCCCGTGTTTTGCAGCGGTCGGCCGCACGCCGCGTTTGGAGCCGCTTGTTCGACTACAAAGATTGGGCCTCGTACGTCTATCTGATCTTGCTGATTCCGTTGTTCTCGGTGTTGCCGCTGGTGGGCTGGCAATATTGGCACGAGCGCGGCGACGCCAAGAAAACGCGGCAAGCCATCGCCGCCATCGCCCGTAGCGGGCAAGATCAGCAAGTCGTGGCCGACCTGGTGCAAAACCGCCCGCTGGCTCCCTGGCAACCGCTGAACTACGAAGAGGTGGCCCAATTCGAGCCGGCCGATTACCAAGGCATCCGCTTCATCAGTGATACGCTCATCTTCGATCTCCGGCACGGAACGCTGGTGATGCCCACCGAAAAAGAAGGCGATGTCGTGCACACCACCTATCTGAGGCGGCGAGTTCGCTTGCAGAAGGACGCCGATTTTTCGGGCAAGTCGCCCTTTCGCTATCAGTTCAGCGTGCCGGCTCAGCAAGCCGACGTTCGCTGCTTGAATGCCAAGCTCGATCCGGTGTTGCGACGGCTGAAGGTGGCCCCCGGCGGCGGAAACTCGCAATGGGAATTGCGACTCGATCTCTCGCGAGTTCCCTTGGAGACGCCGATCGACTTGCACCTGGAAATCTTTATGCACGACCGGCTGCCCGATGATTTTGAAACGCAGCCGCGCGAAACGGCGCATGTCGACGCGCCGGTGGGCATGCTTTCGATGTGGCTCTTGCTGCCCGAAAACAAACCTTACGAAAGCTATCGCCTGTTGGAGCTCGATCCCAAGTCGCCGGGCGCGGTCAAGGCGATTCATCCGTCGGAAGGCATCGAGGATTCCGACGGCACAATTCTCTTTTGGAGTTTGCTCGACCCCAATCCCGACCGGCAGTACGAATGCCACTGGGTGTGGCAGCAGTCCGACGAGCGGTGAACGACGGATGCAAGGCGTCGATCGATGAAACCAACGCGGCAATTGAGCGACGAATTGTATCTCGACAAGATCCGGGCTGCCCGCGAAATGCCGCCGGAGCAAAAACTTCTGGCGGGTCCGCGACTTTTCGAGCGTTCTTGCCGTATCATGCTCGATGGCTTGCGCAACGAAAACCCCGAAGTCGATGAAGCGCGGCTGCAGGAAATGTTGCGTGAGCGGCTCGCGCTGGCTCGGCGCAAGGCGACCGACTCGATTGGGACTATATCTATTCCTGGGCCGACCGGCGCGGCACCCGCGGCTTGCTCGATGAGATTCGTCGTGAACTGCCAGCGTGAAGCTCAATCTATCTTCGCAAGAGCGTTTCGAGCAGGCCCCGCGGCTCGTTGGGTTGCGGCAGGTCGTCGCCCTCAAGAACCGTAGCATCCTCAGGCTGCAATTCGACGGCCTTCTGGGCGTCGTCGCCGAGCGCGGTCGCAGCAATGCCCTCGTAGTACGCCGCATACTGATCGGCCGATTCGTTCGCCGGCAAGGGAAGGACACCGTCGACGTCCGCCAGCGGAAGCTGGCCGGGCGGGGTTTGAGCCTTCGAATCCGATTTCGACGGCGCCTCTTTGCCGTCCGCCGCCTTGCCGTCTTTTTTGGCGGGTTCGCGCTCGATTTTCACCAGCACGCCGCAGATACAGCAATATTCTTCAACCACCCATTTGTAGTCGGGCACTTCTTTGGTCACTTCTTTCTTCACCAGCTTCTTGCGGGTGTGTACCTTCGCGCACGTCGGATGCCAAATCGGTTTGCGATGCTTGTGGCCATGAGGACCGCATTCATACGTATAGCCATGCTTGTGGCTCGGTCCGGGAACGCAGAAATCTTCGGTCTCGCACTCGTACTCGGTCTTCGTTTCTTTTTTCGTGCCGCATTCCAAGCGGCAAACCTTTTTACAGTTGGTGTGGCAGCGGCAGTGATGGCAAAAAAGATGCCCTGCCCGGGCCTCCTTGGCGGATACAAGCAGGGCGGCAATCACCAAGAGTGCGGGGGCGAAATACAGGGCTGCGTTCGCACAGCGAACGGCCACTCGCGGGGTGAAACGCATGCTTGTCTCCTGCGCTGAAACCATCACGGCTGCTTTCGCCGACCGAAAGGCGACTCGATGGGCGAAACGCATGGCGATCTGATCGAGCGGTCATCATGGCCGCAATCGTTACCACCGGCCGAGGCCGTATCATTGATTTCATCGGCTTTCTTTGCCTCGCTTGGCAAGAAACGCCCGCCTGCCGCGCATTTTTTGCCCAAATCATCCGCATTGCCGCGACTGCCTCGGCGCGTAACCAAACGCCCGCCGCCGGTCGCTGCCTGGCAGACGCACGCTAAACCATGCCATGGACGCCGCTTAGGACCGGGCATCAGCCGCGATCGGGCGGGCGGGCGCCTCGCCCCTCGGGGGCCGCATGTCGCTTGCCTGAGGCAGCGAAAAGGCTATGAAACTATTAGAAGCACATCGCTTGCCTCTCACGTCGCGAATCGACGGATGCCATGGCAAACCGCCCCGCATATTCTTCTGACCGGAATCTGGTGGCCGAGCTGTACGCCCTGGTCAGTCTCGTGGGTCTGGCGGCATACCTTGTGGCGGCGCTGGCGCTTTAAGCCATCCTGGTCGCAGCACTTCTGCAACCACACCTTACACTTCGGCGCCGGACCCTCGCACTCGCTGCGGCCCTCTGCGATAATCGCTCCTGCGAAATGCGGAGATTTTTCCGACCGACACGGGGAACTTTTTCGATGCTGGGCGGGTTGGCGTTGCTCGCAATGCTGGGCGGCTCGTTGGCGGCCGCCGGCGCTCTGTTTGATTGGGAGTTTTTATTCTCTGACGGCCGGCATCCACACGGCTGGGCGGCCTCGATGGGCCGGGCAGCCGCGCGAACGGTGCTGGGGTTGGCGGGCGGAGTGCTGCTGGCGGGCGGCTTTGTGGCCCGCGTGATCGCCGTGGCCGAAAGGCCGCAGGTCGCCGCGACACCAGCCGACAATTCAAGCAACTCGCCGATCGAGCCAGCCGGCGATTTGCAGCGGCCTGCCGCCGAGACGCCGCCCGCTGATTCCACGCCCCCGGCCGACCCCCGCGAATTGCCCGCGCCTTCCGAGCCAGCAGGCTTCGCCGCGCGACCGGCTCCGTTGGAAGCGCGTCCGGCGATCGCAGCGCCGCCGCCCGCCGCTTCGCCGCTGCAAGCCATCACGCTGTGGAACCCGGCGGCGGTGCTCGAGTCTGGCGGCACGACGCTGTTCACCGTCGAGTATCGCTTCGAGGCCGGCCATGGGCCCCGCGCGGCGGAAGAGTATCTGTGGGTCATCGACGCGGCCGATAAAACGCGCGTCGTTCAATACGAGGGCAGTGTTTTGCAGCGGCAAGGACAGCTTCAGCACGTGATTCAAACGCCCGATGCGCTCGCTCGCGGCATCGGCGTTTGGCGCACGAGCATTCAACTGGCCCCCCACGAAACCGGCGCCCAGATTTCAAACCAGTTGACCATCAATGGCCAGCGAGTTGAGTCTGAGCCGTTGGATTAGCCAACGCCATCGCCCGTCTTGCCATCGTCGAGCGGCTGCCCAGCGAGGAGTCCGGTTGCATCAGTCCGCGGCACGTCGGTCAGGCCTTTTTCATCGCCTCGCGCGAGATGGCCACGCACTGGCGCAGGTCGTCCATCGGGTCTTCGGGCTTTTCTTCGTACTCGATCGAAAGCGACCCGTCGGCCGGAAACTTCACCTTGTCGAGCGCGCGGAATACTCCCACCACGTCGAGTTGGCCTTTGCCGAGAATCACGCCGCGGGCATTGGCTTTCGGCTGGTCGAAATCCTTGAGGTGAACGCCGTACAGGCGGCCCTCGAACAGGTGGATGGCCTTGACGGGGTCTTCGCCCGAACGAATGTAATGCCCCAAGTCGGCGCAGGCCCCGATCAGCTTGTGATGCCCCTTGATAGCTTTCAGCACGTCGTTGATCTTGTCGTAGCGGGCGCCGGGACCGTGGTTGTGAATGGCAATGCGAATGTTGTACTCGGCCACCAAGCGGTCCAGGCTATCGAATGAGTCTTCCGTGGGATCGGCCGAAAGGTTTCGCACGCCCGCCTTCTTGGCGAACTCGAAGATCCGCCGGTTGGCGTCGTGGTCTTTGGTAAACCCGTTCACGCCGTGGCCCCACGGACGGATCTCGGGCTTGGCCAACTTGGCCTTCATGGCGGCGATCTGCTCCGCGTTGCTGTCGAGGCTGAAGTGCCCGCTGAAGAACTCGATGGCGTGCAAGCCCAGCTCTTGCGTTTGCGCGATCGCCTTGTCGACCGGAAAATTGCGCAGCGAGTAGCTTTGCAATCCCAGAATATAGCGGTCGGGCATGGCATCGTCGGCGGCGTCAACCCGCGGCCAACGAGCCAGCGACATGGCCGCGCCCGCGGCGGCGGTGGTTAAGAAGCGTCGGCGAGATAGGGATGACATCTGAACCTCCACGATGGATACAAGCCTACGTTTACTTCGTTTTCTTCGTTGTCTTCTATTCGATTCTGTAGACCTTGGGTTCCCAGCCGGGACGATATTCGCGCGACCAAAGCTGCGCGGCTTCGTCGTCGCCGACGATCTGCCGCCGTTCGGGATCGAATTGAATGGTCCGCCCGCTGCGATAAGCAATGTTGCCCAAATGGCAGAGCGTGGTGCTCTTCACGCCTTCTTCGACGTCGGCGTTCGGGCGACCGCCACTGCGAACGTTGTCGATAAAATTGGCGATGTGCTCGCCGCCGCCATGCTCGGCGGGCGATTCGCTCACTTGTTTGCCCGCCTTGTCGAACCAGCGGCACACCTTGTCCCCGATGACCATCGAACCTTCTTCGCCGTAGAAGGCAATGCCGAAGTCCGATCCTTCGAAACCGCGGCGGCTCCAGGTGCGGTGCTCCCAATTGATCGCCCGGTCGCCAAAGTGGAACGTGGCGATCTGCGTATCGGGCGTTTCTTGATCGTCCTGGAAATGAAACCGCCCGCCGCCGCAGACGACGCGCTGCGGGTAATCGACGCCCAGTCCCCAGCGACAGACATCTAGTGCATGGATGCCGTTGTTGCCCAGTTCGCCGGTGCCCCAATGCCAGAACCAATGCCAATGATAGTGAATCAGGTTGTCGTGGTAGGGGCGGTCGGGCGCCGGCCCTTGCCAGAGCACGTAATCGAGCTGCGGCGGCGGCGGAACCGGTTTGCCATGCCCGATGCTGGGGCGGGTGCTGTTGATCCAGCCGCGCGCAAACAACACCTTGCCGATCTCGCCCGACCGCACGCGCTCAACACCGGCGATCACGCCCGGCGCGCTGCGCCGCTGCGTGCCTAGCTGCACCACGCGCTGGTGCGCTCGTGCGGCGGCGATCATCAGTTGTCCCTCATGTCCGTTGTGGCTGGCGGGCTTCTCGACATAGACATGCTTGCCAGCGGCGCAGGCCAAGATGGTGGCCGGGCCGTGCCAGTGGTCGGGCGCGGCAATCACCAAAGCGTCGACCGCGGGATCGTCGAGCGCGTGCCGAAAGTCGCTAATGGTTTTCGGAGGCTGCGGCTGGTCAGAGCCGACCGCCTCGACGCCCTTGCCGATCACTCGCTCGTCGACATCGCAGATATAGGCGACCGCGGCGTCGGGCCGTGAGGCAAATCCGCGCGCCAAATCGCGCCCGCGATTGTTCGTGCCCATGATGGCCACCACCAAGCGGTCGTTCGCTCCCTTGGGCGGCTCATCGGCGGACAATTCACTGAACACGGCCAGGCTAGCGCCCAGGGCCGCCGTCTGCTGCAAAAAGCCCCGGCGGTGGGTCGAGCGGTTCATGTCGTCTCCTCCTGTGCGTCAATAGCCAGCGAAAACACGCTCGCGCTAGAATAAGACGGCAGCCCCCTGAGTTCAAGGTGCGGACTACGAGCTACCGTGGGCCAGGTGGAGGCTGAGGACCGAATGTGGGATAGGTGGCTGGCGGACGCTCGGGGAAGAGTCGCCGCAAGAAAGGCCATCGCCCGCCAGGTGGCATGGCGGCAGGCGGCGGCATGGTGGCAGGCAGGGGCATGCCCGCGGGCGCCGCGGGAAGTGGTGTACCCGGTGGCACGGTCGCCGGCGCCACTACCACGGGCTGTGGCGCCGTCATGTTCTGCAAGCGGTTCGATTGACGCAGTACCTCGGCACGCCCCAGAAGCTGATCGTTGGGCACTACGCGCTGCGGAATGAGCTGAAACTGCAGCGTTCGCTCGTCGCGCAGCTCATAGGGCACAAAGTTCTCGCTCACAAAGTCGATCGGCGGGATCTCATACCACGGCGGTCCGATCCACTGATGCACAGTGAGCGTCTCGTAACCGTCTTTGATGATCTTGATCTCTCGCACGCCGTACCATAGATAGCTCACTGAGCACGGGGTCTTGCCGATCTCCAAGTTGCCGATGTACACCAGTGCGCCGGGCGGGGTGGTGCGAATGGTCAGCCGCCGCTGCACGCAGCCGGTAGCCAGGGCGCACAAGGTCAGTGCGGCCGCGAGCGACCAAAACCATCGGAACGAGGGGATCACAGGCTTGCGATTCTGAAGGCGGAGAAATGGGGGCGATACTATAGCGGTGGGGCCAAGAACCATCCAGCCCGAAATCGCCCGCATCTATCCGTCCGCGGCGTGACGAATTAGAATCACAGAGGCTCTTGCCCCACTTCGCGGCGCAGCCCTCCCCCCGCTCTGGTATGAATCTTCCCGCCAGCACTATGGCCGAGCGCCCCGTCACTTGGGAGAATTACCTGGAGCACGCCGCCGTTAGCGACATCGGCCTGCGCCGTGCCAACAATCAGGATTCGATCGCCGCGGCCCTGGCCAACAGCGCCGAGACCTGGGCCGAACGCGGGCACCTGTTCATGGTGGCCGATGGCATGGGCGCCCACGCAGCCGGCGAGCTGGCCAGCAAAATGGCCTGTGATACCGTACCGCTCACCTACCAGAAGTTGCGCGACGAGCCGCCGCCCGCCGCCATCCGCAAGGCCATCGAAGACGCCAACGCCCGCATCCATTCTCGCGGGCAGGCCAATCTCGATTTCCGCGGTATGGGCACCACCACGAGCGTGCTGCTGCTTTTGCCGCAGGGCGCCCTGGTAGCCCACGTGGGCGATAGCCGCGTGTACCGACTGCGCGACAGCCGTATCGAGCAGCTTTCGTTCGACCATAGCCTGGTGTGGGAAATGATGGCCACCGGCAAGATGCGCGAGCAGGAGGTGCCCGGCTACATTCCCAAGAACATCATCACGCGGTCGCTGGGGCCATCGCCTCACGTGGAAGTCGATCTCGAAGGACCGCTGCCCGTGGCGGCGGGCGACGCGTTCCTGCTTTGCAGCGACGGATTGAGCGGGCAAGTGAGCGATGACGAGATCGGCACGTTGTTGGGCGCCTTTGCTCCGCGTGAGGCGGCCCAAGTGTTGGTCGATCTGGCGAATCTGCGGGGCGGGCCCGATAACATCAGCGTCATTGTGGCGCGAGTGGTTACGGCGCCACCGCTGGCGGCGGCCGGTTGGCCCACGCCGGGCCGGGCCGCCAGCCGGCCGGTTCACCCCTTCGTGTGGGTGGCGCTGGGCGTCACGTCGCTGGCCACCGTGGTGCTTGCGATGGCTGGGCAATTGATCGGGGCCATTGCCACCGGGGTGGGGGCGGTCGCGGCGGGGCTGACCGCGCTGATTTGGAAGCTCGGGGGCGCCAACCGCTACGGCGTCGAAGGGCAGCGATTCGGTCGCGGCCCGTATACCTCGCGCACTTGCCAACTCAACAACGAATTCGTCGATAAGCTGGCCAAGCTGGTCAAGCAACTGCGCGAGGCGGCCACCGAAGAAAGTTGGGCGGTGGATTGGACCCGCTTTAATGAGTTCGACGCACGCGCCATGGCCTGCGCCGAGCAGAAAGATTATGGCGGCGCGGTCCGTGAATACGGTCATGCCATGAGTTTTATGATGGCAGAGATTCGCAGCCAGCGCAAAAAGAAGGGAGCCTGAGCGTCCCGGCGCGTATCGGCAGAACTGCTCAGACCGGGTTTTCAGCGGCCCACCGTCGATTATGATAGACCGCAGCGCCGTCGCTCGAATCGTTTCATGCCGCTTGCTGAAGGAGTGCTTGTTCCATGTCCGTCGTCAAACACTTTTTGCCCGCCGTGGTTCTCGTAATGGTCTTCATTGCTAACATGCCCAGTGTGCAGGCGGCCGAAGGCGCCGCGGAGTCGGCCGAGCCGAACACCCTGACCGCCAAAGAAAAGGCCGACGGCTGGAAGCTGTTGTTTAACGGCAACAACACCGATGGCTGGCGGAAATACCGCGGCAAGGAGATCGGTTCGGGGTGGAAGATCGAAGACGGCGCGCTGTGCCGCGCCGGCGATGGCGCGGGCGACATCGTCACTGCCGAGCAATACGACAGCTTCGAACTGGTGCTCGACTACCGCATCTCGAAAGGCGGCAATAGCGGGCTGATGTTCCACGTCACCGAAGACGAGGGCGCTCCGTGGATGACCGGCCCTGAAATCCAGATTCAAGACAACAAAGACGGGCACGACCCGCAAAAATCGGGCTGGCTCTATCAGCTCTATCCGGCCAAGAGCGACGCCACCAAGCCCGCCGGCGAGTGGAACCGGCTGCGCGTGCTCATCTCGCCCCAAAAATGCGAAACCTATATGAACGGCGTCAAGTACAACGAGTACATCAAGGGAAACAAAGACTGGGACGAGCGCGTGGCCAAAAGCAAGTTCGGCTCGATGCCCAAATTTGGCAAAGCCACCAAGGGCTACATCTGCCTGCAAGATCACGGCAACGCGGTTTGCTTCCGGAACATCAAGCTGCGGCCCATCAAGTAACTCTTGCGGTGTCGCTGGAGCGCTCCGCCACCCGGCCTCGACGAGCGCTTTGGCCAAAGCGAAAAGCTGGAGTTGGCGAAGCACTAGGTATGCCTGTTCGTTCGTGTTCACTGGTGCTGCTGCTGGCAGCTTGCGTCTCGCCGGCCACGGTTTTACCGGCGTTTGCGGTGGAACCTGACTGGCAGCGGCTCAGCGAACGGCTGAAGGGCGGTGTGCTGCGCTGGGGTGGCGACGCCGAGGGCGGCGCGCCGTTCGAGCTGCGCGATCCGCTCGATCCCGGCCGCGTGATTGGCTTCGAAGTCGAGCTGGCCGACGCCTTGGCCGAGACGCTCAGCCACCATCTTGGGCAGCCGTTGGCCGCCGAGTTCGTGCAATACGAGTGGGTGACGTTGCAGTTGGGCCTGGCCAAGGGCGATTTCGACATCATCCTCAGCGGCTACGAAATCACCGCCGAAAACCGCCGCGCGATGCGCTTCTCGCGCCCTTATTACATTTATGCCGAGCAACTCGTGGTGCGGCGCGAGGAAAAACAGATCCACCGCCTGGCCGACTGCCGCGACCGGCTGGTGGGCACGATGGCGGGCAGCGCAGCCGAGCGCGTGCTGGCAGGCGCGGGCATCGACACCATCGCGTTCGATGGCCAGGTCGAGCCTTATCTCGATCTGGAATTGGGCCGGCTCGACGCCGTGCTGCTCGACACACCGATCGTCACGTTCTATGGCGAGACCAATCCGCGCTTCCGATTGGCAGGCGGGCATATCGCCCGAGGCGAATATGGCATTGCCGCGCGGCCGGACGATGAAAACCTGATCGCCGCCATCGACACGGCCTTGGGCGAGTTGATGCAGTCGGGGCGCTGGCAGCAAACCTTGCGGCGCTGGCGGCTGTGGAACGCCGACCAGGCTCGCCTGGCCGCCGACGACGCCGAGCGGCGCGGCCTGGGCTTCGACGACGACAGCCAACCGCTGCCGGATCCGCCCCAGCCAGCCGACGTGGTCGATCAGCAGCTCGTGGCCTCGTCGTCACGGCTTTGGAGTTGGAAGCAATATACCCCGCTGCTGCTGCGGGCGGCCGGCATGACCGTCTTCCTCACGGCGACAAGCATGCTGTTGGCCGTGGTGATGGGGCTGGTGCTGGCGATTTGCCGGCTCTATGGGCCCGCGCCGCTGCGCTGGCTGGCGTTGGCCTATGTCGAATTCTTTCGTGGTATTCCGCTGTTGCTGCTGTTGTTCTTTCTCTACTTCGGCGTGGCGCATTATCTGGAGGCCTGGCATCTGGCGCTACCCGCGGTTGGCGCGGCGATCGCCGGCTTCGGGCTGAACTACGCCGCCTACGAATCGGAGATTTATCGCAGTTCGATCCAGGCCGTGCCGCAGGGACAATGGGAGGCCGCTCGCGCTTTGAGCATGTCCGATCCGGTGGCATTCCGCCGCATTATCTTTCCGCAGGCAATCCGCACGGCACTGGGCCCGATGACCAACGACCTGGTGGCCTTGTTCAAAGACACCAGCCTGGTGAGCGTGATCGCGGTGCGCGAGTTGACCAAAGAGTATCTCATTCTCTCACGCTCCAGCCTGAAGTTTGTTGAGTTGGGCTTGTTAACGGCCGCGCTCTATCTGGCGATGTCGGTACCGCTGGGATATCTGTCGCGATATCTGGAACGGCGCTGGGGACGGTAGCCGGTTAGGGAACAGGAAGAGGGGTCAGAGGTCGGAGGCCAGAGGTCAGGGAAGATCGAATCACTAGCCACCAGCCACCAACCACTCACCACTAACCACTAACCACTAACCACTAACCGTGCCCGAGCCGCTCATCGAACTCACCGACCTGTGCAAGCGCTATGGACCGCGAACGGTGCTCGACGGAGTATCGTTGCAGGCCGCGGCGGGCGAGGCGCTGGCGATCATCGGCCCCAGCGGCAGCGGCAAATCGACGATGCTGCGGTGTATCAATGGTCTGCACGACTGGGATGCCGGTCGGGTGCGCGTCGGCCCGCACACGATCAAGGCGGGCGAACGGGCCCGCCACGTTTGGCCACAAGTGCGGCGGCTGGTCGGCATGATCTTTCAAGATTTCCAGCTCTTTCCGCACCTGACGGCGTTGGAAAACGTGGCCGAGGCGCCACAGCGCGTGCTGCGTTGGCCGCGCAACCGCGCGCACCAGCGGGCGCAAGAACTGTTAGATCGGGTCGGCCTGGCCGAGCGGGCCGCAGCCTATCCCCAACAGTTGTCTGGTGGGCAAAAGCAACGGGTGGCCATTGCCCGAGCGCTGGCCATGCAGCCCCAGGCGCTGCTCTGCGATGAGATCACCAGCGCGCTTGACCCGGAACTGAAGCAGGAGGTGCTAAGCGTGCTGGAAGGCTTGAAGCGCGACGGGCTGACGCTGTTGATGGTGACGCACGAGATCGGCTTCGCGCGCCGGGCCGCCGATCGCGTGGTGGTGGTCGCCGAGGGCCGAGTGATCGAAGAAGGTCCGCCCAAGCAAGTGCTCGACGCACCGCAAAGCCCGCGCACCCGGCAGTTGCTCGCCGGCCAACTCTAACTCTTAGTTCTAACGCGCAAAGGAAGGCAAAAAAGTGAAGGAGATAAGGAGATGATGAAGAGATAAGGAGATGGAGATGTTCTTCATCGCCGTATCGCGTCCATTCCCTTTTTCTGCGATGGGGACACTGATTTGCGTTAATCTTCGCTAATCGGAGCAAGGCAATCCACATTCCGATTTTAGCGTCGATTAGCGTTTCAATTCCGGGCTGCCCGGTTTCTGCCGTCGTCTCCATATCTCCTTCATTTTTTGCCCCCCATCTTTTTGCCTGCCTGGGCAATTAGCGCCAGGGAATGTGATATCCCTCGGCATTCAGCCGGACACGATACAGGCTCTTGTCTACGGTGATGTAGAGCACGTTGCGATCTTCGCCGATGCCGAAGTCGCAGTTGCTCGGCAAGCCCTTGGGCTCTTTGGCGTCGGACTGCGGTTCGGCGGTGGCGAGGAAACCCAATTCGGCGCCGCGCGGATCGAGAATCAGAATACCCGGCCGCTTGGCGCTGCGCGAAGTCAAATACAGATTCCCGTGACGATCGACCGTCATGCCATCGCAGCCGCTTTCGCGCCCAAAGTCGTAGACCGTCTTCCGCGGCCCGGCCACCATGCCGTTGGCGTCGAGCGGGAAAGCGTAGACCTTCATTGCGCCTTTCTCGGGCGGCGGGCCTTTCGAGTCGATGCGGTCGGTGCCGTTGTTGTTGTCGCCCACATACAGCGTCTGCTGGTCGGGGCTGATGGCGATGCCGTTGGGTTTTTCGACGTCGTGCGTCACCTCGACCACGGCGCCGTCGGTGTCGATGCGATAGACGGCGCGATGCTCCAGCTCGCGCGCTTCTTCGCCCAGATAACGCGGGTCGGTGAAGTAAATGCGGCCCTTCTGGTCGATGCACAGGTCGTTCGGGGCGTTGAACTTTTTGCCCTGGTAATCATCGGCCAGCACCTCG
Source organism: Pirellulales bacterium (assembly GCA_025927475.1). Classification (GTDB taxonomy): domain Bacteria; phylum Planctomycetota; class Planctomycetia; order Pirellulales; family JAICIG01; genus JAICLL01. Next base: position 2,604 of record JAICLL010000054.1, on the reverse strand, counting down.
CGTTTGCGAGTTTTGAGGTCCCAGCGCGAGACACAGCGCCCGCCGCCATCGGCGCCCTCGCAGGCCACCAGACGGCCTTCGGCGTCGAACATCAGCCCGTTCGCCTTGTGGCTGTCGGCGGCAAAGACAGAGGTGTCGCCCGACTTCGGATCGTAGCGAACGATCAGCCCTTGATCTTCGCCTTCGGGAATGTCAGTAAAATAAATGCTGCCGTCGGGCGCCACGGCCGGGCCTTCGGTCAGCCCGCCGGAGATGGGGGCGCTGCGTGTGTAAAGCAGTTCAAGCCTGGCATCGGCTGGCACAATGGGCCGAGCGTTGCCCGTCTCCTGGCCGAGGGCCGCGCAATCAAACGCCGCGATCACCAGGCAAAACAAGAAGCAAGTGCGCATGTGGGCAGCTCCCGAAAATAACGGCCTAATCCTTGAAGTCTAATCCACCGGCAGTGCGGTCTCAACTCACCGATTCTGCGGAATTAGGGCGGTGCACCGAGCGATTCAGATCAAGAATAGATGCAGCGCCATCCAAAGCGGCGCGGCGCCAGCCGCAACCTTGTGGCATCACGGCGGGTGTGGCTAGAATCTGGTGGGCGAGGTCAACCTCGTCCTGCCGGAAAACGGCAATCCTCCAGCAACAAGGGTGGCACATGCTCGAGCGGAAGCCCGTCTTCCCTCACGTGATCGAAATCAATCACCAGGCCGGTGAGCGGCTGGGGTGCAACGTCTATCTTGTCTACGACGGGCCCGATTGGATCCTGATTGACATCGGTTTTGAAGAGACTGTCGACGAAATTGTCGAAATGATCCGGCAGTTGGACTTTCCGCTTTCCAACTGCAAGACGGTGGTGGCCACCCATGCCGACGTCGACCATATTCAGGGCCTGGCCAAGGTAAAACAGATTCTCAAGGCCACGGTCACCGGGCATCCCAAGGCGGCCGAACCGTTGGAGTCGGGCGACCGCATCAAAACATTTGCCGAAGTGACCGCCCAAGACATTCATCTGGAGATGCCGCCCGTCAAGATCGACGAATTTGTAGACGAGGGCGACACGATCCGGGTAGGTTCGCTATCGCTTGAGGTATGGCATACGCCGGGCCATACCGATAGCCAGCTTTCGTTCCGGCTGGGCAATCTGCTATTCAGCGGCGACAACATCTACCGCGACGGCTGCGTCGGGGCCATCGACGCCCATCATGGCAGCAACTTGCCGGCGTTCATCGAGTCGCTGCGGCGAATTCGCAAAAGCGATGTCGAGTGGTTGCTGCCCAGCCACGGGCCAATCTTTCGCAAGAACAACGCGCTGGTCGACCAGACGCTGGCCCGGCTGGAAGGTTATCTGCACATGGCCGACTTCGGCACTTGCGCTGTCGACTGGCCCCTGATGGACCAGTGGGACCGTGAATTGGCCGAAGGCAGGTTGCCTGGCTAATTTGCGGCGTATAACGCGGTTGCCGGATATTCTTCGAGCGCCGGTTAGGCAGATGCCGATCTCTTGGGTAGGCAATTACAAGCGATCCGCGCGCACGGTTTGGGTTGTTGCGACCTGATGCGAGCCGCCGCGCCGAGGACCGGAATGATCCAGGGGGGAACCATGATACGCCGCATCGCGCTGGCGTTGTGCTGCGCCGCGAGTGTCTGGGCGGCTTCGGCTGCCACAGAGGCCCGCGCCCAACAGGCCTTCGGCCGCCAGTGGGGCCACAGCTACAACACCCAAGATTGGCAGCGATTCTACCACTATCCCTACGTTTTCTACCCGCAAAACTTTTGGAGCGCCGACTACTATCGCAGTTCCGAAAGTCTCTATTACCGGTATCCGCCCGAAATGCGAATTCCGGTCTATAACCGCAACTGGCACAACTACTATCCGCAAAACCGGCGGTACCACTATGGGCACCAATTCATTCTCGATACGTTTTGAGAGGGGTTGGTGGTTGGCAGTTGGTGGTCCGCCAGCGGGTGTCTGATCGGTTCTGACAAACACGTTTTCGGCAAATGCCCCGGTGGCTGGGGCAGAGCCTAAGCGATGCCCGGCAGGTCTGCTTCCGGGGCTTCGGCAAGGCCGTCGCCGTGAACGCTCGTCCCACCGCTGGTCCCAAATCGGCCAGAAAAGCCGGTATGGGAGCGGACTTCAGGATGGGAAGCTAGGCAAGATGCCCGGAGTTTATTACCATGACAACTGTCCCGCCGCAGAGTTGTTCTATCTTGAGTTGAGTTTGCCGATGCGTGTGAAACAGTTGGGAAAGACGCTGAACAGCCGTGAACTCAACGCGCTGATTCACCCGTTGCGATACTTGGACAACTATCGCAACCTCGTATACCTGGCCCTCGATTGGCTGACGCTGGCGGCGGTGCTCGCCGCGACGATCGCCTTTTGCGAGCTGCGCGGAAGCTGGGGCCTGTCTTGGGCCTGGAACGTGCCGGTCGTGGCGCTGGGCATTTTGCTGGTGGGGGCCGTGCAGCACCGCTTTGCCGGGCTCGGGCATGAGGGCGCCCATTGGATCTTGCTCAAAAACCGCCTGCTCAACGAGCTGGTCTCCGACTGGTTTTGCATGTTTCCGATCTTTTCCACGACCAACCAATACCGGCTGATGCACCTGGGGCACCACG
>JAICLL010000252.1 GCA_025927475.1 Pirellulales bacterium | reverse complement strand
TGCCGCCCATCGAAGTCAAGCACCCTGGTCCCGCGCACAACGGCGACGTGTTTCATCCCTATGAGCGCGACGAGCGGCTTGCCCGCCCCTGGGCTTTGCCGGGCACGCCGGGCCTGATGCACCGCATCGGCGGGCTGGAAAAACAAGACATCACCGGCAACGTCAACTACGAGCCCGACAACCACCAGCACATGGTCAACACGCGGGCTCGCAAGGTGGCCGGCGTGGCCCGCGACATTCCGCTGCAAGAGGTCGTCGGTCCACAACAGGGCCGGCTGCTGGTGCTGAGTTGGGGCGGCACCTACGGCGCCTGTGCCACCGCGGTGCGCGAGGTGCTCGAATCGGGCGGCTCGGTCGCCCATTGCCATCTGCGATATCTGAATCCTTTCCCGCGCAACTTGGGCGAAATCCTGGGTCGCTACGAGAAGGTGTTGGTGCCCGAACTCAACCGCGGCCAACTGCGGCTGCTGGTGCGGGCGGAGTTTTTGGTGGATGCGATTGGCCTGAATAAAATCAAAGGCAAGCCGTTCACCGTGTCGGAAGTTGTGGAGAAGATCCACGAGTTGATTTAACCACGTAACAGAGAACGTTTCCTTAAATACTATGTCCACTCAAACTTCGCTGCCGGTGCTCACAGCCAACGATTTCGCCAGTGACCAGGACGTCCGCTGGTGCCCCGGCTGCGGCGATTACTCCATCCTGGCACAAATGAAAAAGGTGCTCCCCACGCTGGGAGTGCCGCAAGAACGCACGGTGTTCATTTCGGGCATCGGCTGCTCCAGCCGCTTTCCCTACTACATGAACACCTACGGCATGCACTCGATCCATGGCCGCGCCCCCGCGGTGGCCACCGGGCTGAAGGCCTCGCGGCCCGATCTGTCGGTGTGGGTCATCACCGGCGACGGCGACGGGCTGAGCATCGGCGGCAACCACCTGATGCACTGCATCCGCCGCAATCTCGACATCAATATTGTGCTGTTCAATAACCGCATCTATGGCTTGACCAAGGGGCAATACTCGCCCACCTCGCCCGTGGGCAAGATCACCAAGAGCACGCCAATGGGCGCCATCGACAACCCGTTGGCCCCGCTGTGCATCGCCATCGGCTGCGAGGCCACATTTGTCGCCCGCTCGATCGACACCAACATTAAGCACCTGGGCATGGTGCTCAAGCGGGCAGCCGAGCATCGCGGCATTTCGTTTGTCGAGGTCTATCAGAACTGCAATGTGTTCAACGACGGCGCCTTCGACTATGCCACCGACCGCGAGACCAAGAGCGACACCACGCTGGAATTGGAACATGGCAAGCCGCTGATCTTTGGCAAGAACCGCGACCGGGGCATCCGCCTCAACGGCATGAACCCCGAGGTGGTGCAGTTGGGCAAGGGCATCAGCGAAGACGACTTGCTGTTTCACGACGAGCGCGCCCCGGAGCCAACGCTGGCTTATCTGCTCAGCCGGATGCGTTACCCCGAGTTCCCCGAGCCGATCGGCGTCTACCGGGACGTGCAAAAGCCCATGTACGACGCCCTGGTTAGCTCGCAAATTGCCGAAGCCAAGAAGACGAAGGGCGAAGGAGATTTGCAGAAGCTGTATACCTCGGGCGACACCTGGACCGTGGAGTAGTCAATGCTCACCGACTGCCCCTATTGCGGGCATGAAAACATCGACGGCGCCGATCACTGCGACGCCTGTCAGCAGCCGCTCGATTTTCTCACCAAGCCCCGCCCGGCCAACGCGGTCGAGCGCAGCCTGGTGAAAGACCGCGTCTCGCTGCTCGAGCCGAAGCCGCCCTTGGTCGTCGCGCCCGAATGCCCGGTGGGCGAGGTGCTGCGGCAAATGGTCGATCACGAGGTGGGCTGTGTCGTGGTGGTGCGCGGCGAGACAATCGCGGGCATCTTCAGCGAGCGCGACGCCCTGGACCGGCTGAATGTGCGGTTCGACGAGTTGGCCGATCGCCCGGTCTCGCAGTTCATGACGCCCTCGCCGGCCACGGTCGAAATGGACGCCCGCATCGCCTTTGCCTTGCACAAGATGGACGTGGGCGGTTATCGGCATTTGCCGGTGGTCGAGGGCAATCGCCTTGTCGGCGTGATCTCGGTGCGCGACATTCTGCGTTATATCACCGACCGTCTACTGGCTCCCGAGCCGGCGTGATGCGGCGATGATCCGCCGTTTCTGCCTCGACGGCCGGCGATTCTGCGCAGCCCAGCCTTTGGTTGGGCTGCACTGAATCTGTGATCCAAGGGAAAAAAAACGCGGTCGACTCACTGCGTATTCGTTCCGCTGAAGCGTGGAACGCTGCCATGCCACCGGCTTGCCCGGTGGTTGCTGCCGTTGGTTTCGGTCCTACGAGACGCGCATCGGCTCTTCGGCTTTTCTGCGGTCGCCGGGGAGTGTTTCGTCACGCTGTGCCGCCGTTCGCCGCGCTTGCCGCACCAGCGAATACATGTAGGCGCTCAGCCCGCCGAGAATCAGAAACGGCATCGAGAGCATGAACAGAATGCTCCAAAAGAAGCCGCCGACCCAGTCGCCGTGATTGCGGCCCGAGCTGCCCAGCGCCGCCTTGCACATCGGACAGGCCCAGGCGTCGGTGGCCGTCACGAGAATCGCCAAGACCGCCGCGACGATCAGCGCGGTGGAAGCGGCTCGCCCGTGTCGAGCGATGCCAGCCATGCATTTTTTCGATCGAGCCATCATGGCATTATAAGGCTTTCGCCCGCCGACGGATAGAGATGGTACAGGGCGAAGTAAATCATCACGCCGGTGACCGAGACATACAGCCAAATGGGCAGCGTCCACCAGGCCAACCGCCGATGACGCCGCCGCCGATCCGTCAGCCCCAGCCACAGCGTGGCCGTCGCCAGGAAAGGCAGCGTAAACGCCAGCAGTATGTGGCTGATGAGCATCGCAAAATACGCATAGCGGACCGCGCCCGAACCGGCGAAGCGGGCCTCTTCTTCCTTGAGCACAAAGTGGTAGCTGACATAGCAGATCAAAAAGACCACCGACACCGCATAGGCCGCGGTCATCGCCCATTGATGGGCCCGCTCGCGGCGCCGCTTGATCTGCACATAGCCGACCATCAACAGGCACGCCGCCACCGCATTGAGCGCCGCATTGACCGCCGGCAGCACGGGTTGGTTGTCTAGCGCGGCAAAGAGCAATGGCCAGTTCATTCCCCGACCCACTCCGGCAGCTTCTTCTTAAGCAGCTTCAACTGCACCGCGTCGCGTGAGGCAAAAAATCCCTTGATCCGCCCGTCGCGGCCCACCACCACCAGTTTGTCGTTGTGGTCTTTGCTCACCGGCATCTTCAGCCACTTTTGGCCCAGCGCGCGAATCTCGTCCAATTCGCCGGTCAGAAACACCCAGCGATCGGTGGCGGCGCCCATGCGCTCGCGGTATTCCTTGAGCTTTTCAGGCGTGTCGTTCTCCGGATCGACCGTGAAGCTGACAAACGTCACTTCTTGGTCGGCCAACTCGCGGGCCAAAGCGGCGATCTCTTGGTTCATTTGCAAACAAAAGCCCGGACACGTGGCAAAAAAGTAGCTGGCGATCCACACTTTGCCGCGAAGCTGCTCCATGGCGAAGGGCCGGCCTTCGCTATCGGTAAACGTAAAGTCTTCCAGCGGCACGGGCGGCAGCGCGTCGAGACCCGCGGCGGGCCGCGCGTCGGGCGGCGCCGCGTCGGCGGTTGTGGCGTGCGCCTGATATACTTTCCAGAGCGTGAACGAGCCATAGGCTCCCACGGCCAGCAGCAGCACTGTCAGCCATGCTTTGACAGCCGGACTGGTCATAGCAGGTCTCCTGTCGTTCGTTTGGCCGAGATTTGCCAGGCCGCCGCGAACGCCACCGCCGCGAAGGCAAGCGTCACCAGCCAGCAAGTGGCCAGCGACGGCAAATTGGCGGGCAGGGCGGCGTCGGGCACATTCCAATACATCAGCCGACGCAGTCCGGCCACGCCATAGGTGAGCGGATTCGCCCACATAATCGCCGCCAGCCACGCTGAGCCGGCCGAGCCGCCCGCGTCAGCCGGAAAGAACGCCCCCGACAGAAGCCACATCGGCATCAAAAACACGCTCATGATGGCGTGGAAGCCCTGCGTCGAGTCGAGCCGCCAGGCGATGACAAAGCCCACCGCCGTCAAGGCAAACGCCACTAAAAAGCTGAACGCGGCGATGGCCGCCAGGCTGGCCGGCGTGAACCGCAGCCCGACCGTCAGCCCCAACACCAAGAACAGCAGCGCCTGAACGAGCGCGATCAGCGTGCCGCCCAGCAATTTGCCCAGCACCAGCGACCAGCGCGGCAGCGGCGCCACCAGCACCGACTGCAAAAAGCCTTCGCGGCGGTCTTCGATGATTGAGATGGTGGCGAAAATCGCCGTGAAGAGCAGAATGAGCACCAGCGTGCCCGGAAAAAAGTATTCGAGGTAGTTCATCGACTGTCCGCCCTCGGCGGGCAGCCGAAACGAGCGTCCCAGCCCGAAGCCGAACAGCACCCAGAACAAAATCGGCTGGCCGATGGCCCCGAACACGCGGTTGCGTTGGCGGGCGAACCGCACCAGCTCTCGCCAGCAGAGCGTGCCCGCGGCCAGCCAGGGCCGCGGCGCCAGCGGCGGGGCCTGAGTCGGTTCAACAAGCGGGGCGGTGGCGGTGGAAGTCAAGGAACTTGCCTATTCTGGCAACTGTTAACGGTTAACAGTTGGGAAACGTTGATCCGTAGTCTCGCTAGCGATCTCGCGGTAGCCGAAACCATCCTAGCCATTGGCATTGCCGTGGCATTAGGCTTCGCCGTTCCCCCTCGGTGCGCTGGCTCCTGTCGGTAGCGGCTCGATGGCCGTCACGTGCAGCAACGAACAGATTTTGAACCGGGCGGGCACGCCATCGTCTTCCAGATCGGTGCCCACCAGCAAGTCGCTCTTGGTCAGCATGGCCGCCTCGGGATGTCGTATGTCGTACGTCTGCCCACTCGACATCACCAGCCGAAACGGTCGAAATGGCTTTTCCGCCAACAAACTGCGAAAGGTATCGAGAGTCATCGCGTTCGGTGCTCGTAATCGCTCGTCTGCATATTATAGGATGTAGGGAAGCGTCTCGGTAGGCTACGTCCCGGAAGATCTCGATAACTGGCTCGCCGCGCTGAATGACTGGTATGATGCTCGGCCACTTTGGGATGGTCAACCGGCGTGCAGCGAAGAGACAAAGGCGGTAGACTAAGAATTGCATCAAGAACGCGTGAACAGTTGCAGCAGTGCCTTCCGAGGTTTGTTCCATGCCGGTACATAATTGGACCCTCGTCAGTGCGGGCACGTTTCACGATTTCCACTGCACGTGGATTCCGTTGATGAAAATTCGGCTCAACGACGGCTTGTTGCCGACCGGATACTACGCGCAAGTCGAACAAGTGGCCGGCGAGCTAACCACCGACGTTCTGACGCTCCAAACCGACCAAAATCTCGAACCGGAGCAAGAGGCGCAACTCGGCGGCATTGCGGTCGAGGTCGCCCCGCCGCAAGTCGAAATCACGGCCTCCCTGGAGGCAGCTCATTACACCGCACGGGCGCGGCGGCTAGTTGTGCGGCATGCGAGCGACGATCGGGCGGTAGCCGTGATCGAAGTCGTGTCGCCCGGAAATAAAGCCAGCCGGCACGCTTGGCGGCGGTTTGTCGACAAGGCAGCCAAGCTGATCTTGGACGGTCAGCACCTGTTGGTCGCCGATCTGTTCCCTCCAGGCCGCCGCGATCCACAGGGTGCGCACGGCGCCATCAGGGCGGACCTCGGCGATGAATCGTACCAGATGCCGGTCGGTAAGCCGCTGACTTTGGCGGCGTACGATGCCGGCGACGTGCCGCGCGCCTATGTGCAGCCGCTGTCGCCGGGCGACGCGCTGCCCCCGATGCCGCTTTTTCTTACTCCCGGCACTTACGTGCTGGTTCCGTTGGAGGAAACCTATCAGGCGGCCTACCGCAGCGTGCCGCAGCGCTGGCGTGCGGTACTAGAAAAGGGATGACATTGATGGGCGCGGAATTGTGGTGGCGCCGTTCATTTGCCCGGTGGTGGCTGATAATACGCACGTTCTCTCCGCCCCGGCGGCAACCATCCCATGACACTCAATGCAGAAGCGATCCGGCGGGTAGTTCGACTCGGCTATGTGGCCGAGGCCGACCTCCGAATCTGGCGCCAAATGTGGGAAAGAGAGGGAGAAGCATTTTTCTGGAGGTTTCTAGAAAACGAGGAGCAGGCCGCACAGGAGTACCGCCGCTGGTATCCGCGCCTTCAAGCCTACGCTGTGGAGTGTCGCCGGTTGCGTCCGGCGCCGACGTGCGATGGGTTCTCGGTGGCAGAAAGCGAGCAATATCGCATTCTTCTCGAAAAAATGCGCCAGTTCGCCGCCTCCGAAGACCGCCGGTGCATCATGGGTCTCAGGCACAATCAAGCGGCAATCGCCTCGACCACTCGGATCGGCCTTGTTGCCGCTGAAGAAGTTTTCGGCCAATCAGGCGTCATCATCTTGGAGGAGTCGGATCGCGAGCGATGGTTCACTGAGAATTGCCCAATAAACGAGAGAGGCTTTTCTTGGTATGCCTTCGCATGGTGGACGTTGAGCGAAGGGGTGCCCTGCGACGAGGAAGCAAGAATACGGGAGAACTACCCGATTCCTGAAGGCTGCTCATATTGGGAGTTGGTATCCGGTGTGCAATGGGGCTGGCTAGCCGGCGGCGCCAACCATGAGCTATGGATGTGGAACGGAAAGACGGCTGAATTCATCGAGGTTTATTGTGTCGATACATATTGATGAACTCGAAGCCGGATACCGCGAGGTGGCCCGTGACGAAGCGCGCGAGGTGGAAGCGAGCGAGTGGGCCGAAGCTCTCGTCGGAGATGTTTCGGATCCTCCGACTAGACCTTAAGCAAGCGTCCCCGGAAGGGCGTTTTTAATCGAGAGGCAAAAAAACTCGAAACCATCCGGCGTTTTGCGGGGTTTCATGGGTAACAACCATCCACGACCCGCCCAACACACGGAGGATTTCGAGTGAGCC
>JAICLL010000213.1 GCA_025927475.1 Pirellulales bacterium | reverse complement strand
TCATCTCAGCCAGCGTGATCCCAGCCAGCGTGATCCCAGCCAGCGTGATCCCAGCCAGCGTGATCCCAGCCAGCGTGATCCCAGCCAGCGTGATCCCAGCCAGCGTGATCCCAGCCAGCGTGATCCCAGCCAGCGTGATCCCAGCCGGGCCGCCGCTTCGGTTCGGGATCGGCACGCGCCTGTCAGCCTAACACGGGGCAATGGGGCAGTCAAAGAAAATTACCATTAAGTAACCGCGGTGCTACTTGCGGCGGTTCCAACAAACCTGGCCATACTTCTCTTGGGCAATGCGGGCGGCTTCTTGCCGTTCCGCCTCCGAAAGGGCGACCGGCACCATGCGAAGCTGCAACGCCTCGGCCACGGCCCTGCTCAGCAGCGACGACCATTCCGCGACCGGCAACTCCAGCCCGGTTAGCGATTCGACGCCCGGCAGTTCCGGCGCGGCTGGCGAGGCGCCGAGCAGCAGGCTGCCATGCTGCAACACAGCGTCGTGCTGGCGGCGCTGAGCGCTGCCGGCGATTTTGGCATCTCCCAGCAACACATCGCCCGCGGTATGCCGCTGAAAGCAGAGAAACGGCTCGCCGCCATGCCGCGGCGCATCACACAGCTTGGCGCACGCACCCAAGCGCGCCAGCACGTCCACCACCGCCGCATGAACCTGTCGATACAGCCGCCGACCGGCGTCAGGCGAGCGACCCACCGGCGCCGCCAGCGAATAGGTCATCTCGCGATCGTGCACGATCGCGCCGCCGCCGCTGGCTCTTCGCACCAACGGGCATGGACGGCTCGGCACATGACCGTCTCGCTCAGCGACCCGCTGAAAGTAGCCTAGCGAAACCGTTGCTTCTCGCCACCGGTAAAGTCGCAACGTCCAATCGCCGTGCGTAGCCGCCCGCGCCAGCAGCACTTCATCGACGGCCATGTTCCAGGCGCCGTCGGCGGGTTCGTCGATCAGCAGGCGACCGATGGGCATAGGCGATTTCTTGAAAACTGATGTGGCCGGTGGTAGCCTCAACGAATGGATTTTGAGGTGATTGGCGACCTGATCGACATTCAAACGATCGCGGTCAACTTGACTTATGGCTGATATCGAACAGAAAATCAAGTTTGCCGTCTGTGTGGTGGTGTCCTAATAGTGCGGTGCTGCCGCGCAAAGTGATACTAACCCGAAGCGTCAGGGAGGCAGAATCTCCGCATTTCCTCGCTGACGCTTCGGGTTAGTGTGGGCCAGCACCACACTATTAGGACACCACCGTCTGTGTGGCAAACGACGGATGCGATGATCTGACGATTCGAAAAATCTACCGAATACTGCCGGACGAGCGATCCGAGAGAGAAGATGATCTGCGGATCGTTGACGATTCCGGCGAAGATTACCTATACCCCGCGACACGTTTCGTACCCGTGAATGTTTCAAAATCGTCGCAACAGCGATTGTTGGCCGCCGTCGCCGCGAATGAAGCGTGAGCGATGCTACTGGTGACCGTCCAACAGGGCCGTTAATTGTTCGGCCAAGCCAGCGACATAAGGCGGTTGGAACAGGTTGACGTGCTCGCCTTCGAGCGGATGCTCTTCCACGCCGCCCAACGCCCACGGCAACCAGCCCAGCGCCGGCTCGGAGTGCAGCGGCGTGGCAAGCTGCGCGGCACGAAACAACGTCAGCTTGCCCGGATATGTTCGCGGGCGATACTCCAGCAGTGCGCTCATGTTCGCCTGGAACACCTGAAAGACGTGCTGGTCTTGAATCGGGCTGTCGCCGCCGCCGACAAGCTGCGCCTGTTCTGCCCGAACGCGAAAAAAATCAAGCTGCTGCGCCGCCGACAGGCCTTGCAACTCTTCCAAGGCCGGGCGGTATTCGTGGGGAAAGAGCTGCATCAGCATCGGCAGAAAGTCGTCTTCGCTGAATTTTTGATCGGGTCCGACCATGCCGGCGTCGATCACGGCCAACAGGGCGATGGGCTCGCCCGCCTCGGCAAGCTGCCGGGCGGTCTCAAAGGCAATCAGGCCGCCCAACGACCAACCGAGAATTTGGTACGGTCCCTTTGGTTGCACCGCGCGCAGCTCGGCGGCGTAGTCGGCGGCCATCTCTTCCAGCCGTGCTCGGGGGGGCTCTCGGCCGTCGATGCCGCGGGCCTGCAAGCCATACACCGGCACGTCGTCCGGCAGATGCCGCGCTAGCTCTCGATAGCAGAAAACTGTGCCGCCCGCCGGGTGAATGCAAAACAGCGGCGTGCGCATGCCGCTCGCCATGGGACGAATCGGCGCCAGGCACTCAGCCGGCTGATCGCCGGCGCGCAGCACGTCGGCCAGCCGCAGAATGGTCGGCTCTTGAAACAGCCACACCAGCGGCAGCTTGCGGCCATACAGCCGCTCGACTTCCGACATCAGCCGCACCGCCAACAGCGAGTTGCCGCCGAGATCGAAGAAGCTGTCTCGCGGGCTGATGGTTTCGCGGCCCAGTAGGCTGCACCAGAGGGCGGTCAAAGTTGCTTCGATGGAATCGTGGCCAGACGCGGCGACGCGCAGTGGCGAAGATGCGGAAATCTCTTCGCGTCGATCGAAGTTCCACCGTGGACGCTGAGCCGCAGCGCCTTGCGAAAGCAAGTTGCTTAAGGGCTGCTCCGCCAATCGCGGAAACGATTGCAAGAATTCGATTAACTCGTCGAGCAACGGCTCGGCGTCGTCCGAGTCGAATCGCCGCCGATCGCACCGCAGCTCCAGCGACCAATCGTGGCCGGGCACCGCGATCAAGGCCAGCGGCGAAGTGGTGGTGGCTGATACGTCCATCTCGCGCACGCGAAAATTGGCCAACCCATCGAGCGAGATGCTCGCCAGCGGATGGTTTTCAAACACCACCAAGCTATCGAACAGCCGCGCGCCCACGGGCAAACCCGCAAAGCGCTCGATGTCGCTTAGCGCGACGTGCTGATAGGCGGCGATGGCGGCCAGCCGCGATTGAACTTCCTGGAGCCACGCGGCGACGCGGGCCGTTTGATCGAGCGCGACGCGCAGCGGCAGGTTGTTGATAAACGGACCCACGATGGCTTCGACGTCGGGCAAATCGGCGGGCCGCCCAGACACGGTGGTGCCAAACACCACGTCCTCGCAGCCGCTGCGACGAGCCAGCAGTAGCGCCCAGGCGGCATGCACCAGGGTGCCGGGGGTGAGCTGCCGACCACGCGCCCAGGCCAATAACTCGCCGACCGTGCCCGTCGGCACGTGCGCGGCTCGCCGATGGTAGCCTTCGCTGGCTTCCGCCAGGCCGCTGAGCCGCTGGCCAATCGGTGTGGGCGAAACCCCGCCGAGCGATTCGCGCCAAAACGCCTCGGCCGCCGCGGCGTCTTGCCGTTCGAGCCACTCGACATAGTTGCGAAAGCCGGGCGCCGCTGCTGCCATGGGAGGATGGCCTTCCCAGGCCGTCCCATCGTTGTTGCCGGTTCTGGACGGCCTTGGAAGACCATCCTCCGTTGCGGCCACGCCTGCCGGGCGGCGCTCGGCATCTCGGTGGGGTACGCGCGGCTGTTGCGATTGGTAATCGGCCAGCACCTCGCGCAGCAGCACCGCCAGGCTCCAGCCGTCGAACAGCAGATGGTGCGCCCGGCACACAAACCGATGGCGCTGGTCGGCCAGCCGGATCAGATCGATCCGCATCAAGGGCGCCTGCGAGAGCACAAACCGCCTTCGGTCTTCGCCGCTTGCATCGCCGGCAAGGCGGATGTTTTGTTCCCCTGCCGGCAGCTCGCTCCAATCGTATTGGTTCAGCGTCAGCGTCACCTGCTCGCGGACAATCTGCAGCGGCCGCTCCAGCCCTTGCCAGACCACCGCGGTGCGCAAAGCGGGGTGCCGATCGATCGCCCGCTGCCACGCGCGCTCGACCGCCGGAACATCGAGCGGCCCTTCCAACGTGCAGGCAAGTTGTTCTTCGAGCAGCGGCGAATCGGGATTGCGCAGGGCATGAATCAGCATCAACTGCTGCATGCTGGTGAGCGGATAGACATCGGCGACGTTTTTGAGTTGCATCACCGCTGATAGGCAGGCAGAAAGTGCATGTAAATCTCCAACACCAGCGAAGCCATCGACGTCCAGTAGATCTTGTTAGGTCCGACCGTGCCCTCGTTTTCGGCGGCGCCGGGCGGCACGTCCCAACTGCCGTCGGGGTTCTGCTTGTCTAAGAGCAACTGCCGCACCTTGGGGTGCCAGTCGTTCCAATATTTGCCGCCCGCCTGATAGTGCCCCTGGATCGCGTAATAGTGAAAGTAATAAAAATACGGCGTGCCGCCCGTCTGCCACTTCACCTCGGCGGGGGCCATGTAATCCAGCGCCTTCTTCACCGTGGCATCGTCGGACCGATTGAGCAATTGCAGCGAGAGCGTGCCGGCGGCGCTCATCTGCAAGTTGGGATTGTTGCCGGGCTGATAGGAAAAGCCGCCGTTGGCATGCGCGCACGACTTGACGTAGGCGATGGCTTTCTCGAAGGTGGCCTCGGGCACCGGCATTTCGGCGTTGTTCGCCGCCCGCAGCGCGACAATCTGCATCACGGTGACGCTCAGATCGGCATCGGCCGGCTGCGGTTGATAGCGCCAGCCGCCGGTGGGCGATTGCGACGCCACAATCAAGTTCACCGCCCGGCGCACGCCGTCTTCCAGCGCGGGATCGGCGTCCATGCCGTACATTTCCGACATGGCCAGCGTGGTCAGGGCATGCTCGTACATGGGGCCGTGCGAAGGGCGCATCGACGCAAACAGCCCGTTGGGCTGCTGATTGGCCAAGATGAACTTCTTGCCGCGCTCGAGCACTTCGCGGTAGGGTCCGCGGCCAGGCACGTGCCCCCGGCCCATCATGGCCAACAGCGGCAGCGCGTTGCCGGCGTTGTTGTCGTGCCAGCCGCCATCGGGCCGCTGCTTATCGCTCAGGTAATCAATCGCTTTATCCACCGCCCCCGTCACCTGTTCGATAATCCGTATTTCGGTGAGAGGCTCGGCGCGCTCTTGCTCAGCCAGTGCGGGAGAGGCAATCAAGACCGCGAGCAGCGCGGTGAATGCGGAATCGAAAAGCCGCGCAGCGCCCAGCAATGCGAATCGGCAATCCGCGTTCCGCATGCCGCACATGCTTGTTTTCATATTTCGCTCCAAATCTACGACAGCCCCGCCAGACGCCGCAGGCCGACGTCGAGCGAGTAAATGAACACCAGCACGCTGAGCAACAGCCAATTGTCCCAGATCGAGGCTTCGCGATTAAGCCGAGTGGTGCGCGGCTGGGCGGCAAGCTGAGAGCCGATGGTCGTCAGCTCGTTGGCCCTGGTCAAGGCGCCAAGCTGGCGCAACGCTTCCACGTCGATGTTCGGACGGCGCATCTCTTCGGCCGAGGGCCGCACGTGCAGGCGCGCATCGATCGACTCCTGCCCTTCGCCCGGATCGTAGACCACGCGGGTACTGCCTTTTTCGGCGGGAACATACTTGGCGGTATAGCGGCCGACCGTCCCCTGATCGGCGAGAAGCTCGAGCATTTCAACGCTCCCCTGGCCGCTTCCCGAGGGAGAGGAACTCTTGTCATGCTCCAGCCGCAACGAAAGCTTCGATTCGGTGCGCGGCGCGCCATCGGCGCGATAGGCGAACATCTCGATTTCAACCGGTTCGCCGGGGCTGGTGCGGGCCGGGTGTACCTCCACCCAACTTTTCTTTTTCGCTGCCTCGTCGCGGCGGGCGACGAAGCGGATCGCCTGGCCCCAGAATTTGTAAAAGAAGCGGTCGCCCACGTTCTGCCGCCATAGCCAGGTCGAATCGGTGCCGATAAAAACCACCTTGCCCTCGCCCGCGTAATGGTAGGCGATCAAGGGCAGCTTGCCATAGCGCCCCTCAACGCCGGGATTGTAGGCCAGCACCGTGGCGGCCGGCGCCGCTCGTTCGACCGCCGCGCACCAGTAGAAGGCCGGCATCTGCCCCCACACGTTGCCGTTGCGGCCGGCCTCATCGTAGAGCCGCATCGCCTCGTGCAGCGAACCGTCGGGGCTGACCTCGATGTGGTAGGGCTTATAAGCCTCGGCGTCCCGGCCAGATCTGGGCTTGCCGCTCTTGTCGCGCGCCAGCTTCACGGGCAGCAGGTCCTGGAATTTCGCGTCGAAGGCATGCGGCATCATCTCGGGACCGGCTTCGACAATCAGCCCCACGCCTTTCTCGCGGACCGCTTCGATCAGCGACTTGCGGAACGAGTTATCAAGCAGCACGGGCGAAACGTCGCCCAGAATGATCGTGTGATATTCGGCCAGCGCCTCGGCCGTCTTCGGCAACACCTGCCGGTCGGCCGGCGGGCGGCGGCGGATTTCGGCCTCCAGGACGATGTCGGGCAGATACCGCGTCTGGCCGTCAGACGATTGGGCTCCGTGGCCCGCGGCAGCGCCGGCGACCAAGGCGCCCGCCAAACCGCGGCCCACCAGACCCTTGTCGCGGCGCATGGCGTTCTTGAGAAACCGAAAATCCCACCGCGGCAACCCCTCGACATACAGCACGCGCAGCTCTTCTTCGACGACGCGGACCACGACCTCGTCGCTGTTGTTCTCTTTCAGGTCTTCGGGCAGTTCGACGTTCGGAACGAGCTTGACGCTGAGTGTTTTGCTGCCTTTTTCCTTGGCCTCGAAGAGCAGATCGACATGCTGCCGCTCGGTGTTGCGCAGCACCAGCTCTTTCGTATCGATCGCATTGGGCTTGCCATCTTCGAACAACTGCACCTTGACCGGCTGTTCGGGATAACCCTGCACTTGCAACGTGACCGACACATGCACGGTGTCGTCCTGCGCAACCTGGTCGGGCGCGAAGACGTCGACGATCGACACGTCGCGCAGCGGGGCTTCGCTGCCGGCGGGCACGGTAAACACCGCGGCGCCCGCTTCCTCGGCGAGCTGCGCCGCCTCGGCCGGCGAAATGCCGCCGGTGTTCTCGCCATCGGAGAAGACGACGATGCCCGCAACCGGTCGGCCCGCCGCTTCATCGACGACCCGCGCCACGCCATCGCCCAAGTGCGTCTTGGCGCCCTGGGCCGAAAGCTCCGGCAGTTGGGCGAGGTCATCGGCAGCCAACCGCTGGAGGCCGCTATCGACCGCGTACGCGCGCACCTCATATTTCTCGGCCAGCGGCTTGAGCCAGTCGGCGGCGCGATGGGCCACTGCCGCCTGGACGAACCGCAGCCGCGTTTGGTCGTTGAGCGCCTTGCGCAACGCCGGGTCGATCTTGCCGTCGGTCACCGGATGGCCCGTCGCTTCGGCCGCGGCCAAAAAATCGGCGTCGCTCTCGAAATGGCCGGCGGGCAGGCCCATGCTCTGCGACCGGTCGAACAGCAAGGCCACGATAGGCAGTTTTTCGAGCGTCAGATCGAGCTTGAGAAACGGCGCGGCGAGCACCATCACCAGCAGCACGAGAATGGCCACGCGGGTTGCCGTCAGGGCGATGCGCAGCGCCGGCGGCACGGTCGCCAGGTTTTGCCGCTGCCGCTGGTAGATGTACCAACCGATCGGCACCATCAGCGCCAGGCCGATCCACAGCACCCACGGCCGCTGCCACTGGAGCGTGGCTTGTTCGAAATGCTCCCGAACGTCGTCGCTGACGCCGATCGATTTCAGCAGAGATTCCAACATTCAATTA
Source organism: Pirellulales bacterium (assembly GCA_025927475.1). GTDB lineage: Bacteria > Planctomycetota > Planctomycetia > Pirellulales > JAICIG01 > JAICLL01. Next base: position 2,497 of record JAICLL010000213.1, on the reverse strand, counting down.
CTCAGTTACTCGTTGACATACCGTGCGCCGAGCCGCCGTAGTTGGCTATAGGAGGGTAAAAGAGCGGGGACGCCTCGAAATGGGTTAGGTTGATTTGCGAACCCAACCATCCCCTTTTTTAGGAGGTCGTCTCCGTGATTAAGAGCAAAGCCTATCGTGCGGTGGAAGTCAAGCAGGTCGTGTTGGAGGAGGTCGTCGCCCAAGCGACGCCAGGTGCGGTAACGGTGGGAGTCGATTTAGGGAAGTTCGAGTTTCTGGTGGTGGTTCGTTTTGCGGACGGAGCGTCCCGGCGGCAGAGCGTGGACTCGCTGCGCGAGGCAGTGTTTTCGCCGGTCGCTGCCTCGGTGCCTCCGGTCGCCCCCAACGGGCTTGCTCCGGGCCGGCTCCGCTGGCGTGTTGGCGGTTCATGCCCGTAGCCATTGCAGCTGCGCCACATGCATTCACACCTAGAATTCAATGCCACCTGATGCGTGCCCTTTTTTCATTACACCCCCTTGGAGAACCAGCCCGTTGATCGTGTGACGCGTCCTATGGTGCTGTCCCGGCCACCTTCCGCCCACCCTCAGCGTTTTACAACGCCGGCCGTAGTTTCGAGGGGCCGTGGCTGCATGACTCGGTAAAATCTCCGATGTAGCCAATTCGATGACCGCTTACGGGCGGTACATCCCAGGTAAAAGGTTGGAGCTATCCGATCCGCTACTGCCCAGCGCCCCGGACGCAACCACGATCAATGCCGATTGCACCACCAGCCTGACCTGCCTTGCCGCCGCCGTCACAAATGCTTTTTTGCAATGCAAAAAAACAGTCAATCGCGGTGCGCAAATCGGGAATCGTGTTCGTTCTAAGGCCGAGCGCAGCGAGTCCCACCATCGAGCATTGGCTGATCCAACGATTGCGATTCGCCGTCGCTCGACTCTCGCCCCGGCCGTCGTTACACTCGCAATTGCACCACGCGAAAAAAGCAGCGTCCCCTTCTTCGGAGAAAAACATCATGCGGCTGCGTTTCTGCTTCGTCTTGGTTCTCTTGGCGTTGGCCGCGCGGCCGGCCGCCGCTCAATCAGAGGCGGTCCGAGCGGCCATGCAGCCGTTCGTCGATTCGGGCGATGTCTCGGGGCTGGTCACTCTGATCGGCAACCAAGACGGCGTGATCGACGTGCAAGTGCTCGGCCTGGCCGACCTCGAAAACAAACGCCCCATGCGGCGAGATACGATCTTTCGCATCGCCTCGATGACCAAGCCTATCACCGCCCTGGCCGTCATGCAGCTTGTCGAGCAAGGCAAGCTGAGCGTCGAAGATCCGGTCGAAAAACTTCTGCCCGAATTCAAGGGCCAACTGCTGCTCGTTTCGAAAGAAGGCGACACGGTCACGCTCAAAAAGCCATCGCGGCCCATCGCGGTGAAAGATCTGCTGACACATACCTCGGGTCTGCCGAACTATCCGCCGGGATTGGCCGACGTCTACCAAAAGCGAAACCGCACGCTGAGCGAAGCCACCATCGCCATCAGTCAGACGCCGCTGATGTTCGAACCGGGCAGCAAATGGAGCTACTGCAACCCCGGCATCGACACGCTGGGACGAATTGTCGAGGTGGTGTCGGGCCAGCCCTACGAGGTTTACCTGGCCGAGCACATTTTTCAGCCGCTGGGCATGACCGACACGACGCCTTACCCGACCGCCGAGCAACTGGCGCGGGTGGCCGTCACCTATGGCAAGGAAGAAGGCCGCTTGGCGGCGCGGCCCGGTGGTGTGCTCGACTATGCCGGCGGGGCCAAGCACCCCGTGCCCGCCGGCGGCCTGTTTAGCACCGCCGACGATCTGGCGAAGCTCTATCAGTGCTTCTTGAACCACGGAACGTTGGGCAACAAGAAGATCATCGGCGGCAAGACGCTGGCCGAGATGACCAGCGAACACACGGGCGAACTGCGGGCGGGCTTCGTTGACGGCAGCGCCTGGGGATATGGCTTCAGCCTGGTGCGCCAGCCGCAGGGCGTGACCGAGAGCCTTTCGGCCGGCAGCTTCGGCCACGGCGGCGCCTATGGCACGCAGGGCTGGATCGACCCGCAGCAAGGCGTCTATACGATTCTGCTTTTGCAGCGCACCGGCCTGCCCAACAGCGATGGCTCGGCGATGCGCAAAGCGCTGCACGACGCCGCCGCCCGACTGCCGAAACCATGACGCCCGACCGCGAGACAAGCGAGGCGGGCGACGTGAGCGCCGACGCCGCCCTGACGTTTTTCATGGGCAAGTTCGCCGCGCGGTTTCCCGCCGACCGCCGCTATGCCAAGAACCACATGTGGGCCCAGCCGGCGGCGGGCGGGTTTCGTTTCGGCTTTTCGGCCTATGCCGTGCGGCTGCTGCAGGACGTCTATTTTTTGGAGTGGTCGATCGACGCCGGCGCGCCGCTGGTCGAGCGCCAGCCGATCGGCGCCATCGAAAGCTCGAAGGCCGAAAGCGAGCTGTATGCTCCCATGGCCGGGCGGCTGCTGCGGTTCAACG